>NZ_JBSGEQ010000002.1:0-516312 GCF_053602975.1 Nocardia sp. NPDC004278 | reverse complement strand
CGGCCTCGTCGACGCGGACCGGCTGCACCGCGCCGCACAAACCCTGCTGCGGCGACACCCCAACCTACGCACCGCGTTCGTGCGCGACGGCGCCCGCGAACCCGTCCAAGTGGTGCCCCACACCGTCGAGGTCCCGTTCACCGAAATCGACCTCACCGAACACCACGACACCGCGGCCGCGCTCGAACAGATCATGACCGCCGACCGCCGATTCGACATGACCGCGGCACCGCTGCTGCGACTGACCCTGATCAACATCGCCCCCCAGCAGTACCGGCTGCTGTTGAGCATGCACCACATCCTGATCGACGGCTGGTCCACACCACTACTGGTTCGAGAGTTGCTGGTGCTCTACGCCACCGACGGCGACGCGAGCGCGCTGCCCTCGGTCCGTCCCTACCGCGACTACCTGACGTGGTTGAAAAGCCAGGACCAGGACGCGGCGGAAACCGCGTGGACGCGAGCACTCGATGGCATCAGCCAGCCGACGCTGCTGGCACCCGCCGACCGCGCCCGCCGCAACACCACCGCCCCGCGCGAGGTCCAGGTGCAGCTGAGCGAAAGCCACACCGCGGCGCTGGTCACGGCGGCCCAGCAACAGGAGACCACCCTCAACACCGTCGTACAGGCGGCCTGGGCGCTGGTGCTCGCCAACGCGACCGCCCGCGAAGACGTGGTCTTCGGCACGACGGTCTCCGGGCGTCCCGCACATATCTCCGGTATCGAGTCGATGGTCGGGCTGTTCGTCAACACCGTGCCCGTCCGGGTCCGGCTCGACCACCGCGAAAGCCTCGCCGAACTGCTGCGGCGGATCCAAACCGAACAGGTTGCCCTGCTCGACCATCACCACCTCGGACTGGCCCAAATACAACAGCTGGCCGGTTCCGGCGCGATGTTCGACACCGTGACCGTCTTCGAGTCCTACCCGGTCGACTCGGCCGGACTGTCCGAAGACACCGACATCGCCGGAATGCGGGTCCTCGACGTCCAGGGACGAGACGCCGCACACTATCCGCTCGGCCTGATCGTCCACCACGACACGCATTTGAAGTTGACCTTCAAATACCTGCCGGAGCTCTTCGGCCAACACCAGATCGACGCCCTCGCCGACCGGGTGCTGCGCGTGCTCGACACCATCGCCACGCATATCGACCTCCCCCTCACCCAACTGGAACTGCTCTCGCCGGTCGAGCGAGCCACGCTGGTGCCCGTTCGCGGTCGCCCTGGCGCGGAGAAGTCGGTATTGCCGGAGGTGTTGGCGGCCGCGACCGCGACAACGCCGGACACAGCAGCGCTGGTCTGGGCCGGGACGACGCTGTCTTACCGCGAGCTCGACGAAACCTCGAACCGGTGGGCGCGAGTACTGATCGCCGCGGGAGTAGGTCCGGAATCGGTGGTGGCCGTGGCCCTACCGCGCTCCATCGACGCCATGATCGCCGTATGGGCGGTCGCCAAGACCGGCGCGGCGTTCGTACAGGTCGATCTCATCCATCCGCACGACCGGATCACCGGCATTCTCGCCGATTCCGGCGCCGCCCTAGGGCTGACCTACGGAACCTACCGAGACCAGCTACCGAGCGAGATCAGCTGGCTCGACCTCGACGATCCCACCTTCGCCGCGACGACGGAGGCGGCGACGCCGAGCCCGATCGACGACCACGAGCGCACCACCACGCTGCGGCCCGAGCATCCGGCCTACCTGATCTACACCTCCGGTTCCACCGGTACTCCCAAGGGAGTCGTGGTCACCCATACCGGCGTAGCGAACCTGGCCGCCGAAACGCGGGAACGGTTCGGTGTCACACCGATGAGCCGCATACTTGCTGCCGCTTCGCCGAGCTTCGACGTCTCGATCCTCGAATGGCTCACGGCCGCTGCGGCCGGTGCAACTCTGGTCCTCGCCGCGACACCGGTGGCCGCTGGTGCCGAACTGGCCGAGGTGATCGACGCCGAACGCGTCACCCATGCCGCGCTCACCCCGACGGTGCTCGGATCGCTGCCCACCGATGGGCTCGACACTCTCCGGACGCTGATCCTCGGCGGCGAGACCTGCCCGCCCGACCTCGCCGCTCGATGGGCACCGGGCCACACGGTGATCAACACCTATGGCGCCACCGAGAACACGATCATGAGCTGCGCCGATGCTCCGCTGGCCGCGCATGCGGACGGTCCGATGACAATTGGTGGTCCGGTGCGCGGCTTCACCGCCGTGGTACTCGACCGCAGACTGCGTCCAGTCGCACCCGGCGTCCCCGGCGAGCTGTACCTGTCCGGACCGGGCCTCGCCCGTGGTTACCACCGGCAACCCGCAACGACCGCGGCCCGATTCGTCCCCGACCCCTACGGGCCGCCCGGGACACGCATGTATCGCACCGGCGATCTCGTCGCCTGGACCGCCGACCGCGCGCTGCGGTTCATCGGCCGCAGCGATCTGCAGTTGACGATGCACGGACATCGAATCGAACCCGGCGAAATCGAAACGGCGCTGCGTAGCCAGCGCGATATAGCTAATGCAGCGGTCACCGTGCATACCAGCCCCAACGGCGCCCGCCAGCTCGTCGGCTATGTCGTACCCGCCCCCGACGCCACACCAGATATCACCACATTGACCACTGAACTCGCGACCCGTCTGCCCACCCATATGATTCCTACCGCCATCATCACCCTCGACCGGATGCCGCGCACCGCAACCGGCAAACTCGACTACAAGGCGCTGCCGAGCCCCGACCTGCGTCACTCCCCCTACCGGCCGCCGTCGACCGAACTCGAGGCCACCGTATGCGACGCCTTCGCCGAGACCCTCGACATCGAGCGAGTCGGCGTCGACGACGGCTTCTTCTCCATCGGAGGCAACTCGTTGGCCGCCGCCCGATTGGTGGCGCGGCTGGTGGAGTCGACCGGTGCGACCGTGCCGGTTCAGTGGATCTTCACCGATCCGACTCCGGCTACGCTCGCTGGCCGCATCGACGCCCGACTGCGCGGCCTCGACGAACCGGACACCGGCGACGTACTCGCCGTCGTGCTCCCGCTGCGCGCCGCCGGTGCCGAGGCGCCGCTGTTCTGCGTCCATCCGGCCGTCGGATTGGCTTGGGGTTTCAGCGGACTCGTACAGCACATCGATCCCGACCGCCCCGTATACGGGCTGCAATCCCCGGCATTCAGCGATGCCACCGCGGAATTCGCGACGCTCGACGAACTCGCCGCCCGCTACGTCCGAGAGATCCGCGCCATCCAGCCGCACGGCCCGTACCACCTGCTCGGCTACTCGCTCGGCGGCACCATCGCGCACGCGATCGCGGCTCGACTCCGCCGCGACGGCGAGTCGGTCGCCACCCTGGCCATGATGGATACCCGCGTTGTCACCGCCCGTACCCCCCGCGTTTCCACCCCGGCGATCACGCAGATGCTTGCCGAGTTCGGCGGAATCGCGATGCCGACGGACGCCGACGACGTCAACGCCGAGGCCGTGGCCGAGTTGCTGCACCAGCAAGGCGGACTCTTCACCGCCGTCACCCCTGAGCATCTGGCGACCTTGCGCGACGACTACACCCGGCTCGTCGATCTCACCCGGCATCATCGGCCGACGCGGTTCGACGGTGATCTGATTTATTTCCGCGCCGCCGACGACACGGACGGCGGCCCCGATCCGGCCCTCGCATGGAACGACCTCATCACCGGCCGGATCACCGAACACCCCATTCCGGTCCGGCACGAACGGATGATCGAACCCGACTCGCTGCGCGCGATCGGATTCGTCCTCACCGAGCACTTCCGCTCTGCCAGCAGCAAGCAACCGGGGTCCATCACATCCGGAAGGACAGGCCGATCATGACCACCTCCCAAATCGTCGGGACCCGCTCCGGCGTCGAGCCAGTCAACCTTTTCGCTACCGATGAGGCGACCCGCAGCGCCCTACATCCCTGCGCCGCCGAATTACAGCGGTGGACGGTCGAATATCTGTGCCGACCGCACCCGGACCTCGGCCGAACCGGCGCGGTCTGTCCTTACACCAACCGTGCCGTCCGGAACCAGTTCATCTGGGCTGCCTTCGAAAGTCGTTCCATCGATGCCGACCGCATAGCCGCAATCATCGACGATCTGTACGACTTGTTCCCCGCCCTGCCACCGCAGGGCGAACCCGATGCCAAATCGAAGGCCGTCCTCGCGGTCTTCCCCAACCTCACCGAATACTCCGACATCGACGATATTCAACAGGACCAGAAGTCTCGGTTCGTCGAAAAGGGCCTGATGCTCGGTCAGTTCTATCCGGGGTGCACCGCCCCGGGGCTGCACAACCCGGACTTCCCCGCACTCGATGCGCCACTGCCCATGCTCGCCGTCCGCTACATGGCCCCCACCGACTTCCCATTCCTCAACACCCGCCACGAATGGATGGACTCCTACCTCAAACTCTTCGCCCCCACGATCCCGAAGTTCATCGCGTCCACCATGGCCGACAGACTTGTACAGGAACCCGAGGCATCGGACGGAGCTCCCTGAGGTTCACCGCGGCAACCAGGGCCGAACCGGAAACCTGGCCCCGAGTACGAGCAATGTGTGGATCTCGGGCTCGATATTTGTTGGTCAGGCGCGGCGGGCCAGCATCGCCAGCAGTAGTTCGGCACGTACGCGTGCGCTGTCGAGATCCACTCCGAGCAGGGTTTCGGCCGTGCTGATCCGCTTGCGCAGCGTATGTCGATGTACCCCGGTCGCGGTTGCGGCTGATTCCCACTGCCCGTTCGCTTCGAGGAACGCGCGCAGCGCGGTCATCAGGTCGGTGCCGTATACCCGGTCGTGGTCGGCTAGTGGACCGAGGACGGTATCGCCGATCGATGCGAGCGCTTGTCGGGTCGCGTCGAACGACAATAGGGACCGTCCGGCGAGCGGGGCGAATTCCGCAGGCGCAGTGCCACGTTCGGCGGCGGACGCGGCGAGGCGGGCATTGGCCAGCGCGGTGATCAGATCGTGCACCGGATGTGGGTCGCTGATTCCGGAGCGGGTGAGTTTGCTTGTCGCGGTATCGATCTCGATCCGGTGCGCGACGGTGCCCGGGGTGCCCGGCAGCACCACCATGACTTCCCGGTTCAGGCTCTGCATGAACAGTGGTTGCCCGGCCCGAATTATCGCCGCCGTAATGGCGGCTCGGACCGCCTCGGCCGCGGCCTCGGTATCGCAGTCCACAACGAGCACGCGGATGCGTCCCTGTGCGTCGGCAGCTTCTGCCAATTGCGCCCATGCCGGGCCTAGGTCGGTGTCACCGCTCAGCAGCAGTCCGAGTGCGTGGCTGTTGAGTAGGTTTTGCGCGGCTTGCAGTCGTGCCGGTTTCTCGAAATCCAGGGCCAGTAGCGAGTTGGCGTGGCCGAGCAGGATCTGATCAGTGGGCCCGAGTGCTGCGTGGCCGACCACTGCGAGGGTGCCGTACCTGGTCGGGCCGACACTGATGCGTTGGTGGGTGATCGTCGTCCCGGATGGAGCGGTCAGCACGCTGCTGGCCGCGCCCGGCGGCTCGGTGGCTATGGCCGCGCGCACCGTGCGTAACAGTTCGTCGTCCGGCGTGCCCGGATGCGCCGCGACGACATCGCCCGAAGGATCCAGCATCAATACGGTCGCGGTGAGCGAGGTGGCCAATTCGCGCACCACGGCCGGTGCGCCCGCCCGGACCAATGCGCGGGTCATCCGAGGTTGGGCGCGGGAGGCGCGCAGCAGGGCTATGTGCTGCAACTCCGCCAACCGCGCGGTTACCCGTTTGACGATTGCCGCGAACGGTGTCGGCAGTGGCACTTCGAATAGCGGAATGCCGATCTCGTCGGCGGCCGTGATCAGGTCGGGCGGGACTTCCTCATAGGTGAGGCCGGTGCCGAATCCGACTGCGGCGACACCGCATTCGTCGAGTCCGCGCAGATATGCCGCGCGCTGCTGTGGCTGGGGCGCCAGCCGTATCCCGGTGGTGAGCACGAGTTCGCGACCCGATAGCCAGGGAAATGGATGCTCGAGTTCGGTAGTGAGTACCAGATCGAGCTCGCGGTCCACGCCGGTCGCGCCGCCCACCAACAGCAGCGCGAGATCGGATTGGGATAGCACCCAGCTAACCGGAACAGACACTGCCAGAAGTGTACAGAATGTCGATTGCTCGCCGATTGCCTATCCAACTCGGCACAAACGCGGACCCGGTGAAACCGATTGATCTGCTCGAGAGCGCGCATCGACTCGACATCCTGCATCAGGACGTGAAACCGAGTACGACGGGCCAGCATTGACCGACTTCGGCGGAAACCATCCTGCTGACCGCACATGCTCGCTGTTCGCGCACTCGACGAAATGGCGCGTGACCGAACCAGGCTTGGCCGAAATGGCGATGGCTCATGACAGCGGCTCCACCGAGACTCGATATAGACCTCCGACCCCCGATGGGAGCCCTCCGATGATCGAGATCGAGCACCGCCTGGCCCAGCGGCGCAATATTGTGACCGCTCTGCCCGGGCCGCGGTCGTCGGCGCTGGCCGATCGTCGCAAGGCCGCGGTGGCCGCGGGCGTCGGGTCGTCGGTGCCGGTCTACGCCGCCGACGCCGATGGCGGTGTCATTGTCGACGTCGACGGCAATTCGCTGATCGACCTGGGTTCCGGCATCGCTGTCACCGGTGTGGGCGCCTCGCATCCGAAGGTCGCCGCGGCCGTTGCCGACCAGGCGGGTCGGTTCACCCATACCTGTTTCATGGTCACGCCGTATGAGGGCTATGTCCGGGTGGCGGAGGAGTTGGCCGCGCTGACGCCCGGCGACCACGAGAAGCGCACCGTGCTGTTCAACTCCGGTGCGGAGGCGGTGGAGAACGCGATCAAGGTGGCGCGGTTGGCGACCGGGAAGAGCGCGGTGGTCGCCTTCGACCACGCCTATCACGGGCGCACCAACTTGACCATGGCGCTGACCGCGAAATCCATGCCCTACAAGGCGAACTTCGGGCCGTTCGCACCGGAGATCTACCGGATGCCGAGCTCCTACCCGTACCGCGACGAGCCGGGGCTGACCGGGGCAGCGGCCGCGCGGCGGGCCATTTCGCGGATCGAGGCGCAACTGGGTGCCGATGCGGTGGCCGCGCTGATCATCGAGCCGATCCAGGGGGAGGGCGGGTTCATCGTGCCAGCGCCGGGATTCCTTCCGGCACTGGTGGATTGGGCTCGACGCAACAATGTCGTGTTCATCGCCGACGAAGTGCAGACCGGCTTCGCCCGCACCGGGTCGTGGTTCGCCAGCGAGCACGAGGGTGTGGTGCCCGACATCATCACCATGGCCAAGGGCATCGCGGGCGGTATGCCGCTGGCGGCCATCACCGGGCGGGCCGAACTGCTCGACGCGGTCCATCCCGGTGGGCTCGGCGGCACCTACGGCGGCAATCCGGTCGCCTGTGCCGCGGCGCTGGCCACCCTGGAGGTGATGCGCGAGCTGGACCTGCCTGCCAGGGCGCGGGAAATCGAGGCGATGGTGGTGCCCCAGCTGCGGGCGTTGGCCGAGCAGGTCGGCGTGATCGGTGAGGTGCGTGGTCGCGGCGCGATGCTGGCAGTCGAGATCGTGCGGCCCGGGACCTCGGTGCCCGATCCGGCGCTCACGAAAGCTATTGCTGCCGAGGCGCTTTCCGCCGGAGTAGTGCTGTTGACCTGCGGCACCCACGGCAATGTCATCCGCCTGCTGCCGCCACTGGTGATCGGTGCGGATCTGCTTGCCGACGGCATCGATGTGCTGACCGAGATTTTGCGTCGCAAGACCATTTCGAACTGATCGAGGAGAATCGACCATGCGTGATGTGGCCGCGCTCTTGGCTTCGCTGCCCACCGGGCTGTGGGTCGCGGGCGAACAAGTGCCTGCAACCGGGGGACGGACCTTCCCTGTGCACAATCCGGCGACGGGGGAGGTGCTCGTCGAGGTGGCCGATGCGTCGGCCGCCGACGGCGCCCTCGCGCTGGATGCGGCTGTTCGCGCGCAAAAGGATTGGGCGGCAACACCTTCGCGGGCGCGGGCGGAAATTCTGCGGCGCGCCTGGGAACTGGTGATCGAACGGCGCGACGACTTCGCGCTGCTGATGACCTTGGAGATGGGTAAGCCGCTCGCCGAGAGCTACGGTGAGGTCACCTACGGCGCGGAATTCCTGCGTTGGTTCGCCGAGGAAGCGGTCCGGGTCAACGGCCGCTATACGCACTCGCCGTCGGGCAACGGCCGCATCCTGGTCACCAAACAGCCGGTCGGCCCGACCCTGGCGATCACGCCGTGGAATTTCCCGCTGGCCATGGGCACGCGAAAGATCGCGCCCGCCTTCGCCGCCGGCTGCACCATGGTGGTCAAACCCGCCGTCGAAACCCCGCTGACCATGCTGCTGCTCGGCCAGGTCTGCACCGATGCCGGGCTACCTCCGGGTGTGCTGTCGATCCTGCCGACCTCGGCCGCAGCGCAGCTGACCGATCCGATGTTCGCCGACGAACGCCTGCGCAAGGTGACCTTCACCGGCTCCACCGGTGTCGGCAAACTCCTTCTCGCCCAAGCGGCTACGCGCGTTCTGCGTTCCTCCATGGAACTCGGTGGCAACGCCCCGTTCGTGGTGTTCGCCGACGCGGATCTCGATGCCGCGGTGGACGGGGCGATGGCAGCCAAGATGCGCAATACCGGCGAGGCGTGCACCGCCGCGAACCGCTTCCACGTCGACAACGCGGTACGCGAAGAGTTCACCGCCGCATTGACCGCCCGGATGCGCGCGTTGAAAGTCGGTCCAGGCCATCTCGACGGCACCGAGGTCGGACCACTCATCAGCGAAAAACAACGCGGCACAGTCATATCCCTGGTACAGGATGCAGTGGCCAAAGGCGCGGTCGTCACCACCGGCGGCGCGAGCCTGCCGGGCGAAGGCTACTTCTTCGAACCCACCGTGCTCGCCGACGTCCCCCCCGACGCGCGCATCCTGCGCGAGGAGGTATTCGGCCCGGTCGCCGCGATCACCGGCTTCGACGGCGAAGACGAGGGCATCGCACTTGCCAACAACACCGAGTTCGGCTTAGCCGCATACATTTACACCACGAACCTCGACCGAGCCTTCCGCGTCGCCGAGGCACTGGAATCCGGCATGGTCGGCATCAACCGAGGCATCATCTCCGACGTCGCCGCCCCCTTCGGCGGTGTGAAGGAATCCGGCCTCGGCCGCGAGGCAGGAACCGAAGGCATCGACGAATACCTCGAAACCAAATACCTCGCCCTCCAATAACCGGCCCGCCATCTGTCGAGGACAATCGACTGACCGATCGGCGGGATGGACCGGTACGAACCACGCGCTCGACCATCGTTTCCGCATCGAAGGCGGCTGCGGAGCTCGAGGAATGCGGCCATGGTCGCGGCGGGGCGGTTGCCGTCCACCGAGGTGGGCGGCCGATGGCGATGCCGGTCTGCGCGTGCCCACTCGACAACGCCGTAGCTGACAGCTTCTCTCAGCGGTTCGGGTTGAACGGTTCGGTGCCGAGGACCAGCGAGAGTCCCGAGATGCCGGAATGCGCTCGGGCGTAGGCAAGTTCGTGGCTCAGGTCACCGATATTGTTGACGATCGGCAAACTGATGCCCACAGTCGACAATGTGCCGAGGGCATAGCCGTTGCGGTCGAGGAAGGCGCTGCCGCTGTCGCCGGGTATCCCTGGTATGGGCGCGGTCACCGCGTGTGTCCAACCGGCGGTAGCGAGCCCGTCGGCATTGCTCTGGCCGGTCCGCGGCGACAGTTCGGCGAATCCGAGCTGCAGGCTGGGGTTGCCGTAACCGTAAACGTGGTCACCGATGCCGGTTCCGGTGGTGTTGATGCCGACGGGACCACCCCAGTACGGCACGCTCGGGTTGACCTTGTCGACATCCTCGGCGGCGACCTTCACCAACGCGAAATCGTTGTAGGCGCAGGTATTGTGGTCCTGCTCGCCGTCCCGCTGCATGGCCAGCCAGCTGCTGTAGACCAGTTGGCCGGTGCCGACGACGTCACCCGGGAGCATGAGCAGGCCGCCACGGTTGAAGGTTACCGCGGTGCCGAGGGGGAGACTGTCGGCGGTGCAGCCGTTGGGATCTTGCAGGTCGCCGATACCCGTACCCGCGCAGTGCGCAGCCTGACCGAGGTATACGTTGCCGACATTGTCGACGAAGGTGTAGTTCGCCGTGCACGGCCGCGCGCCCTGGGTGTTGGCCTGCACGCCGGGCGTTATGGTGGCGGACGCAGCCGACGCCCATCGGTGCCCCGACTTGTCTGCGGCAAGGGTGAATTGATCGGCACTACCGGCCCCCGGCTGTGCCGACGCAGTGCCGTATCCGGCAATGAGATGTGCGCCGGTGGCTGCGACGACGGCGGTCACCGTGACCGCGAGCACACGGTAGAGGGTGGATCGCTGCATGGGATATTTCCCTTTCGCTGTGCTGTTCGGCTGCTCTACTGCGGTGTGGCCTCGCGGTATGACGGCCATGCCGATGTCAGTAGCTGGCATTTTGCTGAACGTCAATGAGATTGCGGGAGCGCGGTCGACTGATAACAAGTTTCGGTGCATGCTGCGTGGACGCGAAATGGTGCCGGGCGGGCCGCGCAAGACCGATCAGGCGATGTGTGAGCGTACCTGGGGCAGGTCACCGAGATGGAGACCGGTGACCTGCCTTTTGGTGTCACGTGTGGGTGCCGCCGCGAATCCAGTCGGCCCAGGGGACGCTCCAGTCGCCGTTCTGCCCGATGTCGAGGGGGTCGCCGCCGGTGTTGCGGACCTCGACGACGTCCCCGGGGATGACGAAGTCGTAGAACCATGCGGCATCGTTGGGGGAGATGTTCAGGCAGCCGTGTGAGACGTTGGTGTTGCCTTGAGCCCACATGGTCGCGGCCAGTTCATGCACGAAGATGCCGTCATGGCTGATGCGGACCGCGTGGTTGATGCTCGTGCGGTAGCCGCCGGAGCTGGTCGGCAGGCCGTAGCTGGCGGAGTCCATGATCACCGGGTTGTTTCGGTCCAGCACGGTGTAGATGCCGGGGCGGGTCCAGAACGACAGGTATCTGCCACCGACGACCGCGGTGCCGCCCTTGCCCATCGATGTGGGCATGGTGCGCACCAGGTTTCCGTTTTCGAAGACCTGGATCTGTTTGGTGTCGTCGTCGGCGATCGCGACGTGCGCGGGGCCGATGATCACCGACACCTGTTGGTTGCGCAGGCCGTAGCGGCCCTCGCCGAGCGCGAGTCCGAAGAGTTCGGACTCGATCGTGATCCGGGTTCCAGGCGCGTAATAGTGCTCCGGCCGCCAGTGTGCATTCTGATCGTCGAGCCAGTACCAGGCACCGGTGACGGCGGGCTCGGTGGTGACCTTCAGGTGGGTTTCCGCGGCCGCTCGGTCGACGGGTTCGTCGAAATGTGCGACGAGCACGAAACCCACTCCGTAGGTGTCGTTTTCGGCCAGGTCGACGAGATTGGCCGAGCGCAGGGAGACGTCGATGAGCTGTTGCGGCTGTACCGTGGTGCAGGTTGTCGTCGCGGTGACGTCGCCGGTTTCGCCCTGCGCCACGGCTTTCGCGGTGTAGGTGTGTCCGTAGCCGAGTGGTTCGGCGCTGGTCCAGGTTCGATGATCGGGTGCCGGTGTGCCCGGCAGTGATCTGCCCGTTTCGTCGATCCATTCGACCGACCGCAGCGTCCCGTCGGTGACGGTGACCGTGCCGAGGGTGCGCGCATCGACGTCGTGAGTGCCGGGTGGGGGATCGAATCGGAGTGTGGCGGGTTTGGGGGGCGCGGGTTCCAGCCCGCATCCGGCCAGGGCGAGGCCACCCGCACCGGCGAAGCCGATCAGTAGCCGACGACGTCCCAATGCCACCACGTATCTCCCTTCGCTGGGTGCAGCAGGGCCGACCTCTGTCCGCCAGCATGTGGTAGCTACGCGCTTGCTGGGGCAACAATGAGCGGAATCTCCACCGATCCGTCGCACAACCGACACCGTTCCGCGATCGATCCGCGTATTCGGGAAAGACACGTATGGGTGGTCTGCAAGACCTGGACGGTCTACGGTCCGCGCGCGCGAATTGTCAGCTGCAAACCGGCTCAGGGCCGCACGACGGTGACCAGGCTGATCAATGACTGCTCGGCGGCCGGAGTGTGGCCGAGGTCGCGGATGTAGTCGTTGAGGTAGACGTGCTCACCGGTCCAACCGCGGTCGATGAACCACGCGGTGGCCTCACCGCGGGGGCCGTTGTAGATCAACCGCACCCAGTCCGAGCCCGCGTCGTCCTGTTCGGCCATCGCGGCGGCGGCCTCCGCGGGCAGCGGATCCATCTGCTCGATCGCGACCCGGCTGCCGGGCGCACTGAGCGAGACGATGGCGGCGAACAGCTGGTCCTGTGCAGTCGGCGACAGATAGATCAGCAGGCCCTCGACCAGCCATGCGGTCGGCAGGGCAGGATCGAAGCCACTGTCGCGCAATGCTTTCGGCCAGTCCTCACGCAGGTCCACCGGCACCTCATGGCGATCGGCGATCGGCTGGCGCCCGGCCTGCGCGAGAGTTTTGTGTTTGAACTCCAGCACCTGCAGTCGGTCCAGTTCGTAGACGACGGTGCCGTCGGGCCACGGCAGCCGATACGCGCGGGCGTCCAGGCCGGCCGCGAGGATAACTACCTGCCGGATGCCGACGGCCGCGGCCGCGCGGAGGTAATCGTCGAAGTACCGGGTGCGGGCGATCTGATGCTGCTGGAACTGAATGCCGAATTCGGGGGTCAGCAGCGGGTGGTCGGGCACTCGTCCGTCGAGCAGGTCGGCCCATTCGCCACCTGCCGCCCGCACGAAGAGCTCGGCGAACGGGTCTTCCGCCGACGCATCGGCCGCTCGGCCACCCAGCGCGCGAGCCGCCGCGACGAACAACGCGGTAGATCCCACACTGGTATTGATGTCCCAGGAATCTCCATTAGTGCGCATGCTCGCCAACGTACCGATTGTGGCGAGATCGGTCATTCCAGCGCGCCACGACCGCGGAAATCCCATGAATCGACCAGCTTGCGCAACCAACGTCGGACTTGCCGCACATCCACCGCCGCCACAGTCGAGGCTCCGGCGGTCTCTGCAGTCGAATAGCGCGGGTCTATGGATACCCCTAGGGGTATAATTCAGTGGGACGGCTCGGAAGCGATGACCGCAGCCGAAATCGACAAAATGTTCCAGGCCATCGCCTGACCGAAAATCGCAGGTATAGAACATGATTGGATGAATTCGAATGGCGAAACTACCTCGACACCAGGGCTGGTCCATCCCGCGACTCGTACCGTTGCTTGCGGGCACTTTCGTGCTGATCAGCACGCTACTGGCCGCGGTGGTCTCGCCTTGGTGGCTGATATTCACCGGGTTCATCGGTGCGAACCTGCTGCTCTACGGCGCTGTGGGATGGTGCCCGTCGACGCTGCTGCTACGGCGACTCGGCGTTCCCGACGGCTCGACGTTCCGAGCCCGTCCCACCGCGCCGTCGGCGTGAACCGATGGAGGCCATGATGGGTTGATGAGGCGACGCGATGATGGGTTGGGGTCGGCAGAGGCGGACGCAGCGCTCGCGGCTGATTCGGTGATGCCGGTTGCCGCTGCTGCACCCGCGGCACGAGAGATCCGGGTGCTGGCATTGAACACGTGGCACAGCGGCAGCAAGATCGCCAGTGGTATTCAGCTGATCGCCGATCTCGTCATCTCGACGCAGGCCTCGATTGTGCTGCTCTCGGAGGCAACCGAAGCGACCACGGCCGTCGCGGCCGAACTGGCGCGGCGGGGGCGCGAGTTCAACGCGGTGCCCTCGCATGACACGGGAATTCTGTCGGTGTTTCCGGTCCAGCACAGCGCCGATCTGCAATGGATGGTCAAGGCGCGGTTGGATATCGACGGAAAGCGCCTCACCGTTTACTCCGCGCATCTCGAGTACCGCTGGTATGCCTCCAACCTGCCCCGAGGGTACGGACCAGGGGCCCCGGCGCCGGGCGAGTTCGCCGAATACGAGTGGAACAAGCTGCCGGGTGGCCCGGTGACCGACCCTGCCGCAATCCAGCGCATCAACACGGCCTCGGGTCGCCCCGCGGTCATCAGCAACTTTCTCGCCGATGCGAAAGCCGAGATCGCCGTTGGGGCTTCGGTCATCATCGGTGGCGACCTGAACGAGCCGTCCCTGCTGGATTGGACGTCTGCCACAGCGAACTCGTTCGACCACAACGGTGTGGTGTCGGCGTGGGAGACCACTCGACGCCTGCATCAAGCTGGTTTCATCGATGCCTACCGATCGATGTACCCGGATCCGGCCACCCATCCCGGACTCACCTGGCCCTCGGACAACGTCGATGTGGATGTCTCCGAGCTCGCCTGGGCTCCTGAGGCCGACGAACGCGACCGCGTCGACTACATCTTCGCCCGTGGTGCCGCGCTGCGCCTGTCCGGCGTCGGCATCATCGGCCCGCGCGCGTCCATTGTGCGCGGTACCCGATTGCCGGAATCAACCCAGGACAATTTTCTCGCCTCGCCAGCGCAGTGGGGCAGCGACCACAAGGGCATCCTCGCGACATACCAACTCAGCGACTGACAGAGAGGATGGGGCGCGCCTCCGCCCGGGGCTGACCCACTGACCGGAGAATGGCGGCCTGGACGACGTCTTCCACGGTCTGGTCGGATCAGCAGCAATCGCGCCTCCGGCTGTAGGCATGGTTGCGTACGTCAGGTCTCGAGCGAGTGTGCGGGCGCGGCGAGATTGTCGGGTCGACATTGCAGTGTGCCGGATCAGGCACCGATACATTCCCGAATCCGGTGCTCAGAGACTTATTCTGCCCATGTGACAGACCAACTGGCGCGCCCAGCGCGACCATTCCGGCGGCGGACGGTGCTGTTGGCCGTCGGTGCGGTGCTGGCCGCGGGGGGAGCCGCCACCCGACCGTTCAGTTGGTCGGCAACCGTGCTGGTGGTGGCGGCGACGGTTGTGGTTTTGGTACTGGCTTTCCGGGCGGGGTCCGAGCAGATTCCACGCACCGCCCGGCTGCGGCGCGGAGTGGCCGTCTGGTCGATGCTGCTGGTCTGGGCGTCGGCATGGGAGGTCTATGCCTTTGTGCGGCAACCGGATCGGACCCGGCCGAGCGAGGTACACCCGACCTTGTCGACGCTGCTGGATCCGGCACTCGAGCACGGGCCGCTGCGGTTCGCCGGATGGCTGGTGTGGCTGGGTTTCGGCTGGTGGCTGGTGTCGAGATGAGCGAGCGAGTGATCGTCATCATCGGGTTCGTGCTGGTGCTAATGGTCACGCTCGGCGTGGTCGTGGTCACGCATGTGCGCCGGGATCTGATTGCGCCCGTAGGGGAAACGATCGCGTATCTCACGCGCACTCGGGTGGCGAGGATTGCCGCTGTGCTCATATGGGCATGGGTCGGCTGGCACTTTCTCGCGCGGTAGCGGCAACCGTGACGATGCTGGCGCAGGTGAAACCCGCCGATACGTCCGGTCTCGGATTCCACCGCATCGAATGGCAGGATGTCGGACCCGTCGTCGCTGATCGGGCATACGACCGGGACCTCGATGCCGCGCCATGGGGGCGGCACAGGGACCGTCGACAGTCGCGGGCGGGGCGGCGAATCAGTCGGATGACGCTGGGTTGACGTATTCCAGTTTCGGTAGGGTCGCGTCGGGGTCCGCATGTCGCGCGGGACCCGGAGAAGGGATACCCAACCATGCCACTGATCGGCCGAGATACCGAGCTGAAAGACCTGGGCGCGCTCGTGGACGGCCCCGGCGATCGGAGCGGAATTGTGATCGAAGGGGAACCGGGTATCGGTAAGTCGGCGCTCGTCGACGAGACGGTGGCGGCCGCGGCCGTCGCGGGATTGCGGGTGCTGCGGACCGCGGGGGTCGAAGCCGAACAGAACCTCGCCTACGCCGGACTGCATCGGCTGCTGTATCCCCTCCGCCGCGGGATGGACGCCCTGCCCGTGCGCCAATCGGACGCGCTGGCGACCGCTTTGGGCGTTTCGGACACCATCGGCGATCCGAGTCCGTACCTCGTGGGGCTCGGCGCACTCACATTGCTGACCGATGTGGCGGCCGAGCAGCCGCTGCTGATCGTCGCCGAAGATGTGCACTGGCTCGATGCCGCCAGCGCCGATGTGCTCGCCTTCCTCGCCCGCCGCATCGACACCGAACCCGTGGCTGTACTTGCCACCCTTCGAGACGGCGACACGCCGCTCTACGATGCGGGACTGACCGCCATGAGAATCGGTCCGCTGTCCGACGACGACGCGACGGCGCTGCTCGACAACACGGCACCGGAACTGTCCGCGCCGATCCGCCGCCGCGTACTCGCCGAGGCCCAGGGGAATCCGCTCGCACTGACCGAACTGCCCACGGCCGTCACGGATCGCACCGAACTCGCCACTGCGCTGCCGTTGACCGAACGCCTCGAACGCGCGTTCTCCGCGCGGTGCGCCGCGTTGCCCGCGCGGAGCCGTGACGCGTTGCTGGTCGTGGCGCTCAACGACAGCGACTCGCTCGCTGAAACACTCACTGCCACAGGCATTCTGCTGGGCTGCACCGTCGAGCCCGAGATCCTCACGCCCGCGATGCAGGCACGGTTGATCGGAATCGGTTCCGGCACTGTGACCTTCCGGCATCCGCTGGTGCGGTCGGCGCTCGTCGCCACAGCGACGATCGAGCAGCGCCACCGCACCCACCGCGCGCTGGCCGAGATACTCGGCGGGCTGCCGGATCGCCAGGTATGGCATCGTGCGAAGGGCGCATCGGTCCCCGACGAACAGGTCGCCATCGAACTCGAGGACGCCGCCGAACGGGCGCGGCACCGCGGGGGCGCGGTCGCGGCGCTGGAGCAGGCCGCGGCGCTCAGCGACAGTTCGGTGCGGCGTGCGGACCGGCTGCTACGGGCGGCCGAACTGGCCGTCGACTCCGGCCGCCGCGACACCGCCGAACGACTGGTGCACACCGCGCGCACGCTATCCCTGACACCGCGACAGGAGAGCACCGCGCACTGGCTGCTCAGCGGATTCGACGACGGAATACGTGAAAACCCGTCGCGCATAGGCGAACTGGCCGACCTGGCGGCATCCGTCGCCGTCGACGGGCACACCGATGCCGCGATGCGGATCCTGTGGGGCGCGGCCATGCGGTGCTTCTGGTCCGAACCCGGACCCGACACCCGCCGCGCGCTGCTCGCCGTCGCCGACGCACTCCCCATCCCCGGCAGCGACCCCCGCCTGGTCGCGGTCGACGCATACGTGGCTCCCTTCGAACGCGGCGACCGCGTCCTCGGCCACCTGCACGCCTTGGCCTCGACCACCGGACGCGATCCGGAAGTGGACCGGTTCCTGGGCAGCGCAGCACTCCAAGTGGGCGCCTTCGACCTCGCCGCCCACTTCTCCAACGCCGCCGCACCCGGACTGCGCGCCGCTGGGCGGCTGGGGCTGCTGCCCCGCGCACTCACGGTCCACGCCTGGAGCCTGGCCCGGCTCGGTGATCTCGCCACCGCGACACCCATTGCGGCCGAGGCCGCGGCCTTCGCGCGCGAGACCGGCCAGCCGTTCATGCACGGACTGGCCACCGCCGTGCAAGCCGAAATCGCCGCGCTCCGCGGGGATTACCCGCACGCCATCGCGCTCACGGCGGAGGCCGAGCGGATCGGGCTGGCCTCCGGTGCGCGCCCCGTGCTGGCCACCGTCCAGCTCGCGCGCGGGCTCACCGCGCTCGGCGAAGGCCGGTTCGACGACGCCTTCGCCGATCTGAGCCGGATCCACGATCCGCGTGATCCGTCCCATTCACCGGCGCTGTGCGCGTATTTCCTCACCGAACTCGCCGAGGCCGCGGTGCGCGCCGGACAGGTCGACGCCCTGCGGGAACTGCTGCACGGACTGGAATCGGCGGCGGCGTCCACACCGTCACCCGCCCTGCACATCGGAATGCGGTACACGCAGGCCGTACTCGCCACCGACGCGGCCGAGGAGCGGTTCGCCGCCGCGCTGGCGGCCGACCTCACCGGCTGGCCGGCCGAACGTGGCCGGCTGCACCTGGCTTACGGTGAATGGCTACGGCGACAGCGCCGGGTTGTCGAATCCCGGACCCATTTGCGCACGGCCAGAGAGACTTTCGACGCCCTAGGCTTTGTGGCCTGGAGCGAACGGGCACGCCTGGAACTGCGCAGTGCGGGCGAATCGAGCCCGGACCGCAGCCCGGACGCCCGGGAACGGCTCACCCCGCACGAGCTGAGCATCGCGCACCTGGCGGCGCAGGGACTGACCAATCGAGAGATCGGGCAACGGCTCTACCTGTCGCATCGGACCGTCAGCACCCATCTGCATCGCATCTTCCCGAAGCTCGGGATCAGTTCGCGCAGCGATCTGGCGGCACTGCTGCCGCTCGGTGACGCGAGCCGGTAATACCGGCAGTCGCACGGTCTACCGACACCGATCGGTGGCGGTTGAGCTCGACGCCGGATGAGTCACAATACGACGTCTACGAACAACAACTAGCCACCGGACCCGCCATCACCATCGGTAGCGATTTCGACGGCGCGGCCAAGGATGGAAAACCCTACCGCGCCAAATTCACCGGCCCATACGAACACCGCACCCTCGACGGCATCGGCCACAACGTCCCGCAGGAGGCCCCGCGCCCGTTCGCCCAGGCGATCAACCCTTTTCGCCGGGAAGTGCTAGTTGCTGTAGACCCGACTCGGTTCGATGAGGACCGCGGCGCGACGCTCCGCCGCCATCACGCGGTCGTATTCGTCCCAGTCGTCGTGCTTACCGCCGGCAGCGGTGAACACATTGCGCAGCAGCAGGCGCAGCCCTTCGGCGTCGATCCATGGCTGCGGATCGTCGGGACCGACGATGTGGGCCCGGCCCTCGACCGTTGCCCATGCCCAGCCTTGCCTGAAGGTGGTGGTCACCTGTGGTCGGACACGTAGATTGGCAAGTTTCACCTTGCCGTAGGTAACGAAGCCCAGGACCGGCTGGCCCGACAGGGGATGGGCCAGCAGTCCGACATTGACCAGGGTGGAGTGGATGGTGTCGTCGGGCCGGAGGGTGGAGACGACGGCGAGCCCGTTCTCATCACGAGCCAGCTCAGCCGCCTGTGCCAGTGTGGTCATCACATCTCCCATGGTTGTGTGCCCAGCCGATCGTCGCATGCTTCCTGTGCCTTTTTAGAACAATGCTCCGGCCGCTCCTATTCGATCCTGACCATCGGAGCATCGCGAACACCGCTCATGGCTGGTCCGGCCGCTGCTGCCGGCGCGAACTGATCGAGACCGCTCTAGGACATCGGCGGCCTACAGCCGCACGTCTCCCCGAGATCGAGCTGGACATCGATGGCCATGGGGCTCGCGTCGGCAGCGATGTCCGTAGTCAGCGCTGCGTTGAGGGCCGCGCGAGCGATTGTGTCGATGGGCTGCTGCACCGTGGTGGGGACCAGCTGGCCGTAGGTATTGGTGCGGTCGCCGTCGAAGCCGACGACCGAAATGTCCTGGGGGATACGCGCTGTCGTGTCGGTGATGGCCCGCAGCGCCGCAGCGGCCTGGCCGTAGCTGGCCACGACCAATCGGCTAGCGGGTCGGGTTCATTTCGATCACGTCGATCACCCACATCAGCATCCGATTCTGGGCAGGGTGACTACCGCGAGTGGCGGCGGCGCATGGTCATTACGCCGGTGACCCATCCGACCGCGAACATTATCAGCAGGATCAGCCACAGCGGTGAGCGAATTGTGATCAAAAGGAATTCGATGGAGACCTTGTTACGGTTCTCGGCGACGAAGATGACCGCCATGACCGTGACTGCGAGGGCAACCCATTGCGTTGGTGAGATACGGGACAGTATCGAACGACTCTCAGTGCTGTTCATACGACCAAGGTATGACGCTGGTCGCAAGGGCAGATGCGCATTTGGGTCCGCCGCCCAGTCGGTCGGGTCGACCTGATAGCGCAGCCATCCGTAGCGCGGTTGGTGTCGGGTGCCGACGGCGGATCCGCCAGTTGAGTGGCGGATCCGCCGAGGCGAAGCTAGGACCCGGTGGGCGGCTCGCCGACGGTGACGTTGGTGTCGATGACGCCGAATACCTCTCCCTGTGGCGCCTTCAGCACCCCCATGCGGCCGAAGGGGCTGTCCTGGGGACCCATCATGACCGTGGCGCCGAGTTCGGTGGCGCGTTTGATGGCTGCGTCTACATCGTCGTACTGGAACCAGGTGAGCCAGTAGCTCATACCCTCGCCGGGCTCCTTACTGGAATCCATCAGACCGCCGACGCTGTCGGTGCCGCCCGGCGTGGTGAAGGTGGAGTAGATGAACTGGTCCCCGTCGCCGATCTCGGCGTAGCTCCAGCCGTACACCTTGCGGTAGAAGTCCTGTGCGGCCTGGTAGCCGCGGGTGTGCAGTTCGTTCCAGCAGTACGTGCCGTGTTCGTTGTAGACGCCAGCGCCGGTATGCGCCTTTGCTTCCCACACACCGAATACGCCACCCGCGGGATCGGCGGCGACGAACATCCGCCCGACGTCCATGACATCGAACGGCGGCATGAACACCTGCCCACCCGCCGTGGTGACCTTACCGGCGATATCGTCGGCACTGTCCGCGGCAAAGTAGGTGGTCCACGCCGACGGCATCGGCATACCCTCGGGTTTCGGGCCGATACCCGCAGCGGGCTTGCCGTTGCGCAGCGCCATCAGATAGCCGCCCGCTTCGGCTGGGCTGTCCTGGATCTCCCAGCCGAAGAGATTGGCGTAGAACTCGCGGGCCTTGTCGGTGTCGTCGACCTGACAGTCGACCCAACACGGTGTGCCCTGTGGCCAAGCGGAGTCACGAGTGGGCATGGTTTTGTCTCCTTAATCGAGGGCGGATCCGCCGCGTCGAATCTAGGCGGGCGGCCTTGCACTGTTTCGAAAAAAGGGGATCGAGCCGGTTAAGAGTTTGCCCCGATTGCCGCCGCCGCACAGCCGGTTGGCGCAGGAATTCATCGGCGAGTCACCCGGAAGGCCAAAGATTGTCGCGGTTTCTGTGACCTCGGCGGTCACCGTACGCGGTCGCGCGCGTCCTGCCACAGGCCGTGGACGGCCACCAGTGGCTTTGCCGCCATCCACTCACCGAACCGGTACTCCGCTCCCCGCACCACACGCGAGGCCAGCTCCGGGGACTGCTGGGCGAGGTATCGCCGCCCTTTCGCGGCGTGGAGGGGCAGCGAGACGATCTTGATTCGATCGAAGTCTTTCAGCTGTGGGATTGCGAAACCGATATTTTCCCACGTGGTCCGGCTCTGGTCTTCAAGGACGAGCTCGCCGCGGTACCCACAGATCTCCGTGGCGTAGTGGGCCATCAGGGCGGCCTCGGTGTGCGGGCCCGCGCATGCGCCTCCGCAGAGTACGAGACGAGTGCTGAGCGCGTTCGGGTCGATGGACCGCAGACCGGCCCGCACACGCCACCGGTTCATGAGATTCGCGCGGGTGCCCGCATTGCGATAGCCGAGAACCACAACGGCCTCGGAGCCGCCCGTGGCCGCTCCGACGAGCCTGCGGGAAGCGCGCCAGTTCTCCCACTCGCCCCACAGCAGCACGAGCACGAGACCGATAGCCGAAAGCCGAGTTCGTTTCCGCACGTGGCTCTCAATCGTGGGGCGGTCGAATCCGGATGAACGCGAAGACGCGATCGATGATTTCGGGAAGCGGTGGGCCATCGGCACTATCGGCCCACTGCGATAGCGCGACCTCGAAGCATCCCAAGGCAGCGCTGACCATTGCGCGTGCCTCGAGGTCGGCGGTCCCGTCGTGAGTCTCGAGACGGCGGGCAACTTCCGGGGAGAGCGCCGCGGACCAGGCGAGGTGCTTTTCGAGATTCTTCGCCCGCAATTCGCCGGTATGGGTGATCACGCGCATGATGCGTTTCCAGCTGGCGGCGTCCTCCTCCATCCAGGTGGCGCCCTCGCGGAAGGTCGCGTGCAGGGCCGACCAGATATCGGCGTCGCCAAGCTTGGCGACGAATGCTGTACGGACCTCCTCGGCGGTGGGTATTCGGCTTCCGAAGACGACGTCTTCCTTGCTGGGGAAGTAGCGGAAGAAACTGCGCGTGGAGATTTCGGCGGCCGCTGCGATGTCGTTGACCGTGACCTGGTCATACCCGCGCTCGTCGAACAGCTCGATCGCCGTTTCGGCCAGGGATTCCTTCAATGCCTCGCGCGCGCGGGCGCGCAAACCGCTGATGTCCGCTACTGCCATGGTGAAAGCATACAATGCCAAATGTGACGTAAACTGCCAAATATGTCGCTATATGACAACCCTGTCATACAGTGACAATCAAGTATCGAAGGGTGAACGCGCAAGGAGGCGGAGCAAACATGACAAAGGTTCTTTTCGTGGTCTCGGCGGCAGATCGCTGGACGCTGAACGACGGCACCGTCCACCCCTCCGGGTATTGGGCGGAGGAGTTGGCGGTTCCGCATCGGATCTTCAGCGAGGTCGGATGGGACATCACGATCGCCACACCGGGCGGCAAGCCGCCCACTCTCGATGAGCTGAGTCTGGGTTTCGCCGGTGGGATGCCGAAGAAACGACGGGCGATCAAGAACTACCTGGACAGCATCGGCGCCGTGCTGAGCGCTCCGCGACCTTTGGATGAGGTCGATGTCGACGAGTTCGATGTGGTGTTCTATCCCGGCGGTCACGGTCCGATGGAAGACCTTGCCTACGACGAGGTTTCGGGTGAGCTGCTGAGGCATCGGCTCGCCTCGGGCAAGCCGCTGGCCCTACTGTGCCACGCACCGGCGGCGATCCTGGCTGCGACGAATCCGGATGGCAGTTCGGCGTTTTCGGGCTACCGGATGACCGGGTTGTCGAACCGGGAAGAGCGATTGAACTGGTTTGCCCGAAAGGCGCCCTGGCTATTGGAGGACAAACTGAAGGAGGCCGGAGTCGACTACCGGAAGGGCATGCCCCTGCGGCCGTTCGTGGTGACCGACCGCAATCTCTACACCGGCCAGAACCCGCAGTCCTCGGAAAAGCTTGCGCACCTGCTGGTTTCGGAGCTGCGTGGGTGAGCCGCGCGACCCGGGTCGCCTGCTGTCGCGGCAGCGAATCAGGGCTGCGGCAGTGCCGCTACCGCGCTGGAGGCGCCGAGTGTCGCGTACACCGCCGCGCGGACCCGATCGGCGACGACCTGTGGGGAGGAAGTGTCGTACTTGCCGTCGAGGTGTAGGAAGGCAAGACCGTGGACAAGTGCCCACACCGCGGTGGCCATCGCTTCTGGGTCGGCAGCGGGAAAAGCCTGCTGCACAATGGATTTGACGTACTCGGCGATCGCGGCCGTGGCGGCCACCCGTTCGGGGCTGCTCGGATCGCAGGGGTCGGCGAACATCACCCGGAACAGCCCGGGTCGCTCGAGTGCGAACTGGACGTAGGCGACCGCGATCGCGGCGAGGTCCTCGGCCTTCGTCGGCGAGGGATGTGCCGCGGCCAGATGCGCGGCGAGTTCGCGATATCCGACGGCGGCCACCGCGGACAGCAGGGCGTTGCGGTCGGCGAAATGCCGGTACGGCGCGGCGGTGGACACACCAGCGCGCCGGGCCGCGGCGCGCAGGGACAACTCGGTCGCCCCGCTTTCCTCGAGCAATTCCACGGCCGCGCGCACCAGCGCGGACGGTAGATCGCCGTGGTGATACGACGCGGTCGATGTTGACATGCCTCCAACCTAACAAGAGTTGACACCGCTTACATCTCCCCTTAATGTTAGCGCTGCACACATAATGTGAGCACTGTGAACATTGGAGAACGAGAGGTGCCCATGTCGAGCGGCTCGACGTCAAGCAGGTTGTTCTCGCCGCTTCAGCTGCGGTCCGGCCAGGTGTTGCGCAACCGGATCGCGAAAGCGGCGATGGAGGAAGGGATGGCGGGTCGGGCGCAGCTGCCCGATGCGCGTCTGATTGCGTTGTATCGGCGATGGGGCGCTGGCGGTGCTGGCCTGCTGATCACGGGAAACGTGATGGTGCATGCAGAGGCGCTGACCGGTCCCGGCGGCATCGTTCTCGATGCCGACGCACCGCTCGAACCGTTCACGGCGTGGGCGCAGGCCGGTAAGGCCGCCGGTGCGGCGATGTGGATGCAGATCAGCCATCCCGGCCGCCAGGTGCAGGCGGCGATGCCCGGGGTCGTGTGGGGGCCTTCGGATGTCGCGGTCGATATGGGCCGTCACTCCAAGCGGTTCGGCCGCCCGGTCGCGATGACGCCCGCGCAGATCGGTGCCACCATTACCCGCTTCGCCACCGCGGCGCTGCGCGCCGAACAGGCCGGATTCGACGGGGTGGAGGTCCATGGAGCGCACGGGTATCTGCTGTCGCAGTTCCTGTCACCGCTGGTCAATACCCGCACCGACGAATGGGGCGGATCCCTGGAGAACCGGGCCCGGCTATTGCTCGAGGTGGTGCGCGCCATTCGTGCGGTGGTGTCGCCGAGCTTCGCGGTCGCGGTGAAACTGAACTCTGCGGACTTCCAGCGCGGCGGCTTCGACGCCGACGACGCCCAGCAGGTGATCGCGATGCTCGCGCCGCTGGGGGTCGACCTGGTCGAGTTGTCCGGCGGCAGTTACGAAAGCCCCGCGATGGCGGGCCGCCCCACCGACGGCCGTACCGCTGCCCGGGAGGCCTATTTCCTGGAGCTGGCCTCGGAGTTGGCCCGCACCAGCCCGCTGCCGTTGATGCTGACCGGTGGCATCACCCGCCAGGAAACCGCTGAGCAGGTGCTGGCCAACAATGTCGCGGTGATCGGCATGGGCACCGCGTTGGCGCTCACACCGGATCTGCCCAACAGGTGGCGGGAGAACCTGGCGGCGAGCGCCGCGTTGAAGCCGGTGACCTGGTCGGATAAGGCTGCGGCTGCGATGGCCGGTATGGCGATGGTCCGGTATCAGATGCGTCGGTTGGCGCGCGGACGCAACCCGGCGCCCGGTGTCGGCCCCGCATTCGCGCTCGTGTCCGACCAGATCGTGCAGCGGCGCGCGCTCCGTGGCTACCGCGCGTGGCTGGCCACGAGGAAGCCGCAGTACGCCACGACGCCGGCCGCGGCCGAGCTGTGAGTCCAGCCATTTCCGAGTCTTCCCGCCCCCCCACTCCCAGGAGGAGCCATGTCCCGCAGCACGGTCGCGCCCGACGCCAGCGATGTATCCACCGACACCAGCACTCCCCACAACCATGTCGCGATCATCGGCACCGGTTTCGGTGGCATCGCGACCGCGGTGCGGCTGCGCCGCGCCGGATGCACCGACTTCGTCATGCTCGAGCGTGCCGACGAAGTCGGCGGGGTATGGCGTGACAACGACTATCCCGGTGCCGCGGTGGATATCCAGAGCAACCTCTACTCGTTCTCCTTCGCACCGAACCCGAACTGGCACAACACCTACGCCAAGCAACCCGAGCTGTTCGCGTACCTCAAAAACGTCACCGACGCCCAGGGGCTGCGTGCGCATGTGATGCTCGACTGCACGGTGGAACGGCTTACGTGGGATCCGGTCGCGCAGCGGTGGCAGCTCGACACCGCCCGCGGACCGCGCACCGCCACCCACGTGGTCCTGGCCACCGGTGCGCTCGCCGATCCAGTCATCCCCGCGATTCCGGGTCTGGACCGTTTCGCCGGTGTCAGCTTCCACTCCGCGCGCTGGAATCACGACCACGACCTGACCGGCAAACGTGTCGCGGTCATCGGCACCGGACCCTCGGCGGTGCAGTTCGTCCCGGCGATCCAGCCCGACGTCGCGCACCTGACCGTCTTCCAGCGCACCCCGGCGTGGGTGGTACCCCGCCACGACCACCAGATCAGCGGGTTCAGCCGCCTGCTGTACCGCACGGTGCCCGTTGTACAGCAGCTGGAACGGTTGAGCCTGTATCTGCGGCGCGAGTGGCAGGTGGTCGGCTTCCGCAATCCGGCGCTGATGAAACTGCCCGAACGCGGCGCCCGCCGCCACCTCGAGGCACAGGTCCATGACCCCGAGCTGCGGGCAAAACTGTTGCCGGACTTCCGCTTCGGCTGTAAGCGGATCCTGATCTCCGACGACTATCTGCGCGCACTGGACGAACCCAACGTATCGCTGGTGACCGACGGCATCCGCTCGATCACCAAGCGGGGGCTCATCGACAACACCGGTACCGAGCACCGGGTGGACGCCATCATCTTCGGCACCGGCTTCCGAACCTCGCGCCTGCCGCTGACCGACCGCACCTACGGCCCCGACGGCCGCACCATGGCCGAGGTGTGGGGCACCAGCCCGACCGCGTATCTGGGCACGTCGGTGGCCGGATTCCCCAATATCTATCTCATCCACGGCCCCAACATCGGATTGGGGCACAACTCGGTGATCCACATGTTCGAATCCCAGGCCAATTACATCGCCGACGCGGTCAGCTACGCCCGCGACCACGACCTGGCCGCTGTCGAACCCACCGCCGCCGCGCAGCATGCGTTCACCGAGGAGGTCGAGCGTCTCGGTGCGGGCACCGTGTGGACCGCGGGCGGCTGCACCAGCTGGTACCTCAACGACGACGGGCGCAACACCAACATCTGGCCGGGCTCCACAATCGACTTCCGCCGCCGCACAATGCATTTCGACCCCACTCAGCATCTGCTGCACCGTCGCGCACCCGTGGCGGTCACCGCATGAGCGCCGGGGCCATGATCGCGGGAAACCCCGCCGCGCCATCGATCATGCTGATCCACGGCCTCGGCGGCTCCTACCGAGTCTGGGACCGGGTCGTGCCCTTGCTCGAGGGGAGCGCGAATATCGTTGCGGTGCAGTTGGAATCGACCGAATCGATCGAGTTCGATGCGGACGATGTCGCGGCGTTGATCGACGCGCCGACGCTCATCGTCGGACACTCCCGCGGCGGTCTGGTCGCCACCGCGCTGGCCGAACGCCACCCCGATCTCGTATCGGAACTGATTCTGCTGTGCCCGCCGTGGTCACCGGCCAGCCGGTTGAGCGCGCGTCGACCGGTCGAGCGTGCCTTGGCGCTGCCGGTCATCGGCGATCTGATGTGGGCGCTGGCCTCGGACGAGCGGCAACGCGCCGCACAGGCCACCTCGTTCGCTCCCGACACCGCGGTGCCCGACCGGTTCGTCGCCGATCTGCGCTCCCGCGGGCGCCGCAACCTCATCCGCAGCACGCACGCCATCGACACCTATCTGGGCACCCGCACCCTCGCCGATCGTCTGCAGAACCTGCCGATGCGCATCGAGCTGGTCTTCGGTGCGCTCGACGCCCGTGTCGCCGCGCCCGCGGACGAGTTCGCGCTGCTGCACGACACGCACCCGACGATCCTTCCCGGCGTCGGGCACACCCCGCCGTGGGAAGCCCCGGACGCGGTCGCGGATCTGATCACCCGATCGCTGCGGTCCACGGCAGCCGCGCACTAGGGTGAATGCCGCGCCTACGAGGTCTCAACGGCGGGTCGTCGGCGGGAGGGGCGGATGTCGGACCAGAGTCGGCGGACGAGGGCCTTGCACTCGTCGAGGGTGCCGGGCTGGCCGACCGCTGTCCAGCCGGTGGGCGCGGGTCGGTGCGCGGGCCAGATCGCGTATTGGTCATCGTCATTGACCACGACTGTGCGCAGGGGCGGACCGGCGGTCGGTGCCGTGGGCGCCGCCGTGGCGTCGATGAGGCGACGTCTGTCGAGTTTGCCGTTGGCGGTGACGGACGCTTCGGTGCGCAGGACATAGATGTCGGGTCGAAGGTGGTCTACGACAGTGGATGCCATGTGGGCGCGGAGATCCGACTCCTCGGCGGTGGACCCGGTGCGCAGCGTCACATACGCGGCGAGGTACTTGCCGCGGCGGTCGTTGTGTTCGGCGGTCACGTAGGCGGCGAGGACGTCCGGGTGGTGCACCAGCGCCTGTTCGACTTCGGCCGGTTCGATTCGCCGGCCGCGGATCTTGAGTTGGTTGTCGATACGACCCAGGAATTCCATCCCGCCGTAACCGATCGCCCGCACCCGGTCCCCGGTTCGGTACAGCCGGTCGCCGGGGCGGGATGCGTGCGGGTCCGGCGTGAACCGCTCCGCGGTGAGGTCGGGTGCGCCGAGGTATCCACAGGCCAATCCTGCACCGGTGATGCACAATTCGCCCGGTTCGCCGTCGGAAACCGGGTTCAGATCCTCGTCGAGGATATAGGTGCGCACGCCGGTGATGTCATGACCGATGACAACGACCGGAGGCAGCGGATCGGCACTCGTCTGGACATGCGCGGTGACGAGGACGGTCGATTCGGTGGGACCGTAGCCCACGATTATCGAGGTGTCGGGAAGGTGTCGTGCGCTCAACCCGAGATGGGCGGGGAAGATGGCCTCGCCGCCGAGCAGCAGATCGCGCAGCGGACGCAACGCATCCGGTTGTTCCTCCAGGATCAGCCGGAACATGGTGGGCGTGAGAAAGGTCGCCGTCGCGCCGTGATCGCTGACCAGGCGGGCGAATTCGCCCACCGAAGGCGGTCCGGGCGGCGCGATCGCGAGCCTGCCGCCGTTGATCAAGGCACCCCAGGTCTCGAATATCGACGGATCGAAGGTGGGTGCGGTGTGCAGCAGGTAGCACTGTTCCGGCCCTACCTTCATGTAGTTCTGGGTGGTGACGACATTGACCACCGCACGGTGCGGAATGGCCACCGCCTTGGGTTTTCCGGTGGAGCCGGAGGTGAACATGATGCACGCGAAGTGATCCGGTCCGACGGAGTCGGGGAGCGGCTCGGCGGGATGGTCGACAAGGTCGTCGTACAGCAACGTGCGGACGGTGCCGGGCAGCCGGTCGCGGCCGGCGCCGTCGGTGATCACGACGGGCACCCCAGCGATCGCGATCTGTTCGGCGAGCGCCTTATCGGGTTGTGCGGGATCCAAGGTCAGGTAGGCGCCGCCTGCGGCCAGGACGGCCAAGTGTGCCGTGACCAGCCTTTCGCTACGCGGAAGGTGAACGCCGACAGGGACATCGGGGCCGACACCCTGACGACGCAGACCTGCCGCCATACGGCATGCGATGGTGACGAGTTCGGCGTAGCCGAAGCGTCGGTCGCCGAACTCCAGCGCCACCGAATCCGGTGTGCGAGTGGACCATTCGAGCACCCTGCGGTGCACCACGGTGTTGGAACTATCGCCGTACCTGCCGTCAGGGTGCATATGATCCGCCTGCCCTCCGCGGTGAGTCGAGTCCAATGATGTTATTACGCCAGCTATTTCACGAATCTTGCCAACTAGGGGAATAGCGGCGGCGCGAACATGCGACGCTCGGAGGATGGACAGTCTGTACCATCGGATCCGGCGCGGGATCGAGAACTTCGCCGACACCGTCGCCCTTGTCGACGACGGGCGCGCGCTGACGTATCGAGAGCTCGGCCATCGGGTCGATGCCATGGCAGATCGGTTGCGGCGCAATGGAGTCGAACCCGAGACCGTGACGGCCATCTGTGTCCGGCAGCCCGCGGTGGCGATCGTTGCGGTGTTGGCGGTGTGGACCGTCGGGGGCGCGTATCTGCCGCTGGACGCGGACTTTCCCGATGATACGTTGCGGCGGTGGATGGCCGGATCCGGTGCGCGCCTGGTACTTACCGAGCCCGAGCAGCAGGCACGACTGTCCGACCTGGACGGGGTCGACGTGATGATCGTCGACGCATCGGAACCATCTTTCCCGGGCGATGCGCCGTTCCATGGCCCACCCAATTCTCGGAACCTCGCGTACGTAATGTTCACCTCCGGCTCCACAGGTAGGCCGAAAGGTGTTGCCGTAGAACATCACAGCCTTGCCGCCTACCACACCGCCCTGGCGTCGTACGTCTCGCTCGGGCAACACCATGTGGTACTGCAGGTGGCGGCGTTCACCTTCGATCCGTGGCTGCGGGATGCGCTGATGCCGCTCGCCGTGGGGGCCAAGGTGGTGGTCACCTCGAAGTCGGTGCGTCGCAATCCGGACCAGCTCCTGGCCGCGGTGCGAGCGCACGGGGTTACCCACTTGTTGAGTGCCACACCGGCTTTGCTCACCGGTCTGATCACCTCGCCGATGTTCGCTGCCGAACCGCCTCGGCTGGAGACCACATTGGTCAGCGGTGAGAGCTTCCTGCCGCTGCGTGCGCACGCGGCGGCTCTGGTCCGATTCGGGCGCGTGGTCAATCATTTCGGGCTCACCGAGACCACCCTCATCGCCGCCCAGCACACGATCGCGTCAGCGGCGGTCGCCGCCGACGTGATCGGCAAGCCACTGCCGGGCGTCTCGGTGCACCTGCTCGACAGTGCGCTGCAGCCGGTCGACCGCGGCGAAGTGGGCGAAATCTATATCGGGGGAACAGGAGTGAGCAGGGGATATCTGGGAGCGGTCGGCCACACCGCCGCGCGGTTCATCGCCGATCCGTTCGGGTCGGCATCCAGTGCGGGTGGGGCGAGGCTGTATCGCACCGGGGATCTGGGACGTCTGCTCGTGGACGGGACGCTGGAGTACCTCGGTCGGCGCGATCGGCAGATCAACTTGCGCGGCCACCGTGTCGAGCCAGCGGAAGTCGAGTTGGCGCTGACCCGCCACCCGGCCGTCCGCGCCGCGGTCGTGATCGGTCATCGCCGCCCGACGCACGGGATCGTCCTGGTCGGCTACGTCGTCCGGGCGGAGAGCGCGGCAGGTGCGCCGCTCGACAGCGGCGGATTGCGGACGCACTTGGCGGCGCTGCTCCCGGCCCACATGATTCCGGCGGCGTACGTCTTCCTGGACCGGCTGCCCTTGGGGGCTACGGGCAAGGTGGACCGATCCGCCTTGCCGGAGCCCGTGTTCGGCGGGCGCCGGGTCGACACCGAGGACGGTGCGGTACCGGATTTCGCCCCGAGCACCGCGGTGCAGCGCGCGATTGCCGAGGTCTGGTCGGATGTGCTGAATGTGCGGGAGATCGGTCGCGACGACAACTTCTTCGATCTCGGCGGGCATTCGCTGCTGGCGGCGCGTATTGCGAACCGCCTGGCCGCCGAGCTGGGCCGTGACTTCACCACCGAGCGCATCCTGGGCAATCCCACTATCGCTCTGCTCGCCGCGAACCTGCCGGGACGGGCGGCCGCCGCGCGGCCGACGGATGAGCTGGTACGCCGGACCGGAACCCGGTATCCGCTGTCCGCGGTGCAGCGGGGGCTGTGGAATCTGGCGTCGAGGCAAGCGCAACCACCGGTGGTGGCGCGCGCATTCCGGCTGAACGTTCGACCGGACCGGGATCGGCTCGCCGGTGCGGTGGCTGCGTTGCTGCGCAGACATGCGGTGCTGCGCTGCGCGTTCGATGCGGCGCCGGGACAACCGCCGGGCCAGACCGTGCGGCACCGGGCGAGCGTTGCGGTCAAGACCGAGACAGCACCCGCCGACGAGATGGCCGCGGAACTCGCGCTGGCGTGTGCGACCGCCATGGACGTTACGCGCGGGCAGGTCATCGATGTGACCCTTTACGAACACCCGACCCGAGCGGCGTGCACGTTGCTCGTGCGCTGTCACCGTCTCGTCGCCGATGAGCCTTCGCTGGACATCCTGGTACGTGAGCTCGGCGAGCTGTACTCGGATGCGCGAAGCGCAGCGGGCCGCGCGGAGCCCACGGCCGACTATCCGGAGTTCGCCCGTGCGCAGGACCCGATAGCAGATGCGGGAAAAGCATTGCGGTACTGGCAGTCCCGGCTGGGCGAGATCGAGCCGCCCGCGGATGCGGCAGGCGCGGTGTCGTCGGCACGGCTGTCGCTGCCGGGGACCGTGGTTCGCCCGCTGCGGGCCGAGGCACGGTCACTGGGCATGGACCTGCCCGGCGTATTGCGCACCGCTTTCGCGACCGCGCTCGCGGCCGATGAACCCGATCGAGACCGGATTGCAGTGTGTACCAAGGTATTACGCCGCCCAGGGCCGGGGTGGGAGCCGGTGATAGGCCCCTTCACCCGATCCGAGCCCGCGGTGGTCGATATCGGCGCCGGGCGTTCGCTGCGGCAGCTGCTGCGGATGGAGACCGACCGGCTCGGCGACGCAGCCGCGTTCGTGGAGATCCCGGTCGAGCTTCTGTGCGGAGAGCTGGGTCTGTCCTCGTCGATGCTGACCAATTGCGTCCTCGTACATCCGGCTGCCGCCGAACCGCTGCTGCTCGACGGCGTCGAGGCGACCCCGGTCGAACTGCCGATCCTCGGCGCTCACACCATGCGGCTGCTGGAGGTGACCGAACAGGCGGGTGGTCTGACCGGCTGGGTGCATGTGCGCGGCCACGATTCGGAAGCGGCCGATCACATCGCGGCACGCGTGCGAGAGCTGCTGACCGAACTCGTCGAGGACAGGAACGCGCGATGACCGACAACCAGAAGAACGGTGCGCCGACCTTCGCGACGATCGGCATGGTCGGTGCGGGAAATATGGCACGTGCCTTGGCAACCGGGTGGGCAACTCCGATCCTGTGCACCGACAACGGCTCGGGACGCGCGGCTGAGCTGGCCGCGGACACCGGCGGTGTCGCCGTGGCCACCAATGCCGAACTCGCCGCCCGCGCGGACGTCATCGTGTTGTGCCACAAGCCGGGGCAGTTGGCCGCGGTGGGCCGGGAACTCGATGGGACGCGGGCGGTGGTGGTCTCGGTGCTATCCGGCGTGACATCCGCACAGCTGCACGCGGTGTACCGCCGGTCGCGGGCGGTGCGAGTAACGGTCAATCTCCCGGTCCGGGTCCGCGCGGGGATCGTATCGCTGCCGACCGGCCAGTGCGTGGCCGCGGAGGTGGAGTCCGCCGTAGCGGAACTGTTCGGCCGGGTGGGCGCGGTCGTCCGAATCCCGGAACATCAAGTGGATGCTTTGATTCCATTGGCCGGTGTCGGACCCGCGCTGGTCGCGTTGTTCGCGCAGGCCCAAGCGGATGCGGCCATCCACGCCGGACTCCCCGCGAATCTGGCGATTTCGCTGGCTACCGAGACACTGCGCGGCACGGCCGCTCTTTTGGCCGACTTCGAGCACGACACGCTCGCGCTGCGTCGCGCGGTGGCCTCGCCGGGCGGTCCGACCGAGCGGGCGCTGGCGGCGGCGCAAGCTCAGGGACTATCGGACGCGGTGCTCGCCGCTGCTCGGGCAGCATTGCCAGCACGCTGACCAACTCGATTGCGGCGCAATGCCTTTTGAGTTTTCCACTGCCGGGAACTCACACAGTGCAGCAGCGATTTGCGTCGATATCCTTTCCGGGAGGCTGCATTACAGCGTTGTCGCCCCGCATTGGAGAACCGATGGTGATCGCACAGACCGCACTTCCGGTGGATATCGACGGCGACAGTGTGCTGGTCCGCTATTACGCGGACCTGCGCACCGCGGCCCGGCTCTACCGGTCCGAGAACGGAACTTCGAAGACGCCGGGTTTGGCCATGGATCCGGAGCTTCCCGAACTGACCGAGCCGCTGGCGCAGTTGCTGGGGACCGCGCGGATGCGGATGGTCGGACTGGGTTCGCACGCGGGCCGGGAGCTGCGGCTGCTGGACTTGCGCTGCACCGCGTCCACCCGGACCACGAAAACGTTCGCCTCGGTGCTCATCGTGGCCAGGGCGGTGGCGCATATCCAGCGAACCGGCGAGCGGGTAATGATCGTGACGCCGACATCGGCGAACAAGGGCACCGCATTGCGCGATGCCGTGCTGCGGGCGCTCCGACTCGGCCTGGTGTCGGCGGAGCAGTTGAGCATTGCCGTGGTCGCGCCCGCGGAGTCGCTGCCCAAGCTGTGGGCTTCCGAGTTGTCCGAGGACTCGGAGTTGTTGCGGCGCAACCCGATTCTGCTCTACGACGGTGAGCGGTCGGACGGGGTCAAGGCGTTGGCCGCCGAGTTCGTGCGCGCGGCCGCCGACTCCTTCGAGCGGGATCGGGGAGTCCGGCTTTGGTACACAATGGATTTGGCCAATTACATCGTCGCCGATACCGCGCGGGCCTTCTTCGAAGCGGACGTGTCGGGCCCGGCGCCGCAGGGGCGATTGCATGCCCATGCCGTATCGAGTGCGTTCGGGCTGCTCGGGTACCACCTCGGCAGGCGGGTGCGCCATCCCGAGCCGGATCCGGACCATCCGCAATTCCTGCTCGTCCAACATTTGCGCACGTCCGATATGGTGACGAGCCTGCTGCGAGCGAGGTCGGGTGGCGAGATCCCGCCGCGCTTCGTTCGTGACGAATCCGCGAAAGTGTTTGCGCAGCAGGATGATCCGCACTTCCCGGCGGTCACCGATAGTCCCACCGAGGATTTGGACAGCACCTTCTACACGCGCCAACCGGCCACATCACCGACCATGAACGCAATCATCGAACGGCACGGTGGCGACGGCATTGTGGTGTCGCGACGGGAATGCCTGGCCCGGTACGACGAGTTGCGGGCCCGCTTGGCCGCGGTGGACATCGCGCTGCCCGCCGACGCCGCAGCGCTGCGGGAGTGGTCGCTGGTCATGGCGCTGACCGGCGTAATGAATGCCATCGAACGCGGTTTGGTGCCCGCGGGTGTGGAGGTGGTCGTGCACGCCTCGGGCAGTTACTCGACCGACGACTATGTGCCGCTGTCCCAGACGTGCACCACCCACGTGCGTGCGGCCGCCGATCTCGAGGCTCCGTTGACCAAGGCCGCACTGTGACAAGGGATTTCGCGGCCTCGCAGCCGGACCCTGCGACCGAGGCGGCGCCATTGGCGGATGAGGCCCGGTACCGGCCGGTGTACGCCGCGGGGGACTGGAGCCCGACACTCACCGCGATCTGGCAGGAATGCTATGGCGCGGACCTCCCGGACGGGCTGGAGCCGCTGGGCTTCAGCTCCGCCGGAGAACTGGGGTCGTTGCGGCGTTGGCTGGATGTCGGTCCGGGCGATCGCATTGTCGACGTGGGGTGTGGACGCGGCGGGCCGGGCCTGTGGATCGCCCGGCACGCCGAGGTCGATCTGGTCGGGGTGGATCTGCTCCCGGAAGCCGTCGCCGCGGCGCAAAAGCGGGCTCCGGCACTGTATCCCGGTGGGTCGGCGACCTTCGTCGTGGGGGATTTCCTTGATACCGGGCTGCCTGCGGGCTCGTTCCAGGGCGCGGTGAGCATTGATTCGCTGTGGATGGTGCTCGACAAGGCCGCGGCCATGCGGGAAGTGGCGCGGCTGCTCGAGCCGGGCGCGCGCTGGGTGTTGTCGACATGGGAGCCGAGCTATCTGTCGTATGCGACGTTGTTGACGGCGGCGGGATGGGAGGTACTCAGCTGCCGGGAACCCGCGGGCTGGCATGAGCGGCAGACCGCGGTATATGACCGGATCATCGGCGCTGAGCCGGATCTGGTCGCGGAGTTGGGGGTCGAGGCCGCGCGGGTGTTGGTTTCGGAGGCACGGACCATGACGCCGACATTGCGCGACTACCGTAGATTGCTCATCGCCGCGCGGCGATAGCCCCGTAGTCCGGCGTACCACGCCACGATCGCCGCACCCGTCACCAGCGTTCCCGCGCCGAGGAATACGAACCGAGGATCGCCATCGAGCGCGAGCGTGAGACTCCCCGCGACGAATACGCCTATCGGATCCACCGCCAGGAACAGCAGTTTCACGGTGCTGGTTACCCGCCCGAGCATATCGCCACGCACCATCAGTTGCCGCTGGGTGCGATTCACCAGGCTCGCGGTGACCAATGCCCAGAGGTAGATTGCGTTCGCCGCCGCCAGCGCAGCCCACGTGAGCGTCAGACTCATTGTGGCCGTAGCGATTCCGGCGAAGACCACGCCGCTGGCGAACACCCGCAGATGTCCGAGCCGATATCCGAGCGATGGTGCTGTCAGCGCGCCGACAAGCCCGCCAACGCCACCTGCGGCCACCACCACACTCACCAGCGAGGTGGCCAGTCCGAGGGTGTCCTTGGCGTAGAAGAACAGCATCTTCTCCACGGCCAGACCGAAATTCACCACCATCTGCAGGGCGGTCAACATCACGAGAATTCGGATCGACAGCAGATACCGCAACCCGTCCCGGAATTCCCGCCAGATGTCACTGATGCGCAGCGGGGAAACCACCGGCGGCGCCGCAGACCGGTGCGACCACACGGCGAGCAGGCTCGCCAGCGACACCAGGAAGGTAACGGCGTCGACGAGCAATGCGGTATCCAGACCGACCGTGGCGGCCAGCGCGCCGACGGTGACCGGCCCCAGTACCAGGGCGAGCTGACTGCTCACTTCGAGCACCGAGTTGGCGCGGAGCAGATCGCGATCGGCGCACAGCTCCGTCACCGTCACGGTGACCGCGGTCTCGAAGAACACATGGCTCGCACCAGCCAGCAGACCCAGCCCGAGCAGTAGCGGCACCGTCAGGAGATCGGTTACCGCCAACACGTACAGCGCGGCGAACAGGCCGGCTCGCAGCGCGTCCATGGTGATGAGCACCCGCCACGGGCCGAACCGGTCGACGACGACCCCGGCGGGCACGCCGACGCAGAGGTAGCCGATGGTGACCGTGGCCGCCGATATTCCGGAAACCACTGGGCTGCTGCTCAGTTCGAGGGCCAATAGCGGCACCACCAAGAGTGCGAGCCCGTCACCCAGCAGCGACACCGCCTGACCACCCAGAAAGATCCGCACGTGGCCCGGCCATGCGCGCGCGTGCGGACGCGTCGTCATACCCGGGGCACGACCCGCAGCGCCATCGTTTCGGCGATGCGTTCCAAGCTGGCGACGACGGTGCCGCGATCGAGGCCGAAGTCCACCAGACAGGCGATCTCGTCGACACCCATATCCGCCAGTCGCTGTGCCCGGGACCGGAAGGTATCCGCGCCGCCGAGCAGCGCGCTCGATCCCCAGTATCGCGCGAAGGCGAAGTCCATCAGGGTTTCCCGGTCGGCGGCCGTGAGCTGATCCAGGTCGAGCTCGCCGAGCACCGCCCTGGCCGCGGACTTGATGATTTCGGAATTCGCCCAGAGGTATTCGCGGAACGGCCGCTCCACCACCGCCCGTACCTCGTCGTCGCTACCTGCGCCCAGGTAGGCGTGCACCATGACGGAAACAGTGCCCGCGGCCGGGTCGAGGCCGCTCTCGGCGCGTCCGGCGCGATAGGCGACGATCCGCTCCTCCAGTTCGGTCACGTCCAGGTTGATCAGCGCGGTGAGCACGTTGTAGCCGGACCGCCCCGCCGCGGCGAAGGTCACCGGATTGGTGGCCGCGGTGAGCCACACCGGTAGTTCGGGCTGAACCGGCCGAGGGAAGGTGCGCAGACGCACCCGCTCACCCAAACCGTTGACGTCCTCGATCGATTCGCCGCGCCACAGCTTGCGCACCTTCTCGATGCGGTCCAGCATGATCTGCTGCTTGCGCTCGTAGGAGGCCTGGCTGAAGACGAAGTCCAACGGCACGAATCCCGGTGCGAATCCGAGTCCGACCCGGCCGCCCGAGAGATTGTCCACGATCGCCCATTCCTCGGCGACTCGTGCCGGATGATGCAGCGGCGCAACGACACTGCCCGCACGCAGGTGAATCCTGCTGGTACGGGTCGCAATTCCCGCGGCAAGCACCGAAGGGTTGGGAAACAGGTCGCCGAATTGGTGGAAGTGGCGTTCCGGCGTCCAGATCGCGGTGTAGCCGAGTTCGTCGGCGCGCTGCGCGCAGTCGAGAATCAGCCCGTAACGGTCGCCTTCGACGGAATCGGCGGAGAAGAAGAACACGCTGAACTGCGGGCCCGACTGCGGGCCGGATGCGGCTGCGGCACTGTCACATACGGAAACGGTGGGTGTCGGCGGACAGGTCTGGATCGACAGGTCGGCAGCACCAGGGAGTGATGTCGTCTCGGCTGCTCGGGATGTGGGGACGGCGGTGGCACGGTTGGCCAGCAGGGCAGTCAGTCGCTCGATGCTGGGGTTGTCGACGAATTCGCGCAACGACAGCTCCCGGCCCAGCGCGGCGCGCAACGCAAGCACCGCCTGCACTGCCACCAGCGAATCTCCGCCCGCGTCGAAGAAGTTGGTGGTGTCGTCGAGCGGACGTCCGATCGTGTCCGTGTAGGTGGCGCGGACCGCCGCGAGCAGTTCCTCGGATTCCGAGCGGGACTGTTCCGAGCTCAGCTCTGGCTGCGCGGCAACCGCAGCCGGTGCGGTATCGGAATCCGGGGGTGCGTCGGAGGGCCAATGGCGAGTGCGCTGGAACGGGTAGGCAGGCAGGTCGACCGTGGTCCGCGGCCGGTCGTGTTCCCACAGGGCCGACCAGTCGACCGGAGCGCCCGTGGTCCATGCCGCCGCCAACGCCCTTGACAGGAACTCGGATTCGGACTCCGCGTCGTCGGGTGCGGGCAGAGCCGCGAGCACCTGCAGGCCTTCCGGCCGCGCTGGATCGCGCTGTGCCAGTCTGCTCAGTGTGCGGCCGGGCCCCAATTCGACCACCACGTTCGGACCCGAGGCGAATACGGTGGCCAAACCTTCGGCGAATCGCACGGTGCGGCGCGTTTGTTCGACCCAGTAGTCCGGACTCGTCGCCTGCTCGTCGGTGATCCAGGTGCCGGTGACATTGGAGGCGAACGGAATCTTCGGCGGATGCAAGGTCACCTGGGCCAACCGCGCACGCAGGCCATCGAGGCAGGTATCGGTCATCCGGCTGTGGAAGGCCCGCGTCACTGCCAGGCGTCGGAACGGGATGCCCGTGTCGGTCAGGTCCTCGGCGACCGCGTTGACGACCTCGACGGTGCCCGAAAGCACACATGACTTTGCGGCATTGACGGCCGCGAGATCCGCCCCTGCGGCAATGAACCGAGCGGCGTCTTCCTCGCTGATCGCGGCGGCGAGCATTGCCCCCGGCTCGAGTTGCTGCATCAGCTCCGCACGGGCCACCACCAGCCGCGCCGCGTCCTCGACGGTCAGCACGTCCGCGATCACCGCTGCCACATATTCGCCGAGGCTGTGGCCGATCATGCTCGTCGGCTGCACACCGAGGTGCAGCCAGGTGCGGGCGAGTGCGTATTCGACCGCGAACAGCGCGGGTTGGGCGACCAGGGTGTCGTGCGCGCGAGCGGGTTCGGACAGCAATGTCTCGAGTGATCGGTCGGAGGCGGCGTCCAGCAGCTCGAGGCATTCCCGGTGCGCGTCACGGAAGACCGCGAAGTCGGGCCACAGCCGGGCACCTACCTCGGGGTACTGTCCGCCGTGGCCGGGAAAGAGGAACGCTACCTTTGCCTTCGAGGCCGCGGTTGTGCCGACTGCCGCTGTGTCGGCGAGCGCCGCTATCAGCTCGGGGCCGCTGCTCGCGATCGCGAAACGACGGTGCGGCAGCACACTGCGGCCCAGTTGAGTGGTGTGGGCGATATCGGCCGGATCGGTGTCGGGGTTGGTCTCGAGATAGGTGCGCAGGTCCCGGGTCCGAGCTGCCAGGGCGGCAGCGGAGTGCGCCGAGAACGTCACCACGTGAGACGAACGGGTGGCGGGCTCGGGCGCGGCTTCGGCCCAACCCCCCAGCACGACATGGGCATTGGTGCCGCCGATACCGAGACTGCTCACACCGCAGCGGCGGTCCGCTCGGGATTGCGGCCACTGCACCGCCGATGCGTTGACGGCGAACGGGGAACGATCCCATTCGAAGTTCGGGTTCGGCTCTCGGAAATGCACTGTGCCCGGGATGATTCCGTGTTCGAGTGCGAGCACCGCCTTGATGAGACCGGTCACGCCCGCGGCGGCGTCCAGATGTCCGATATTCGACTTGACCGAACCGAGCAGACAGTCGCCGGGTTCCGCCACACCGTCGCGGTGCCGCCCGAACGCTTCGGCCAGCGCCGATACCTCCAGCGGATCGCCGATCGGCGTGCCGGTGCCGTGGGCTTCCACGTATCCGATATCGGTACTCGCGATACCCGCGCGCTCGAGCGCGCGGGACACGGTCCGCACTTGGCCTTCCCAGCCGGGCGCGGCGTAGCCGACCTTGCGCCGCCCGTCGTTCTCGACCGCGGAACCGAGGATCACCGCACGAATCGGATTGCCGTCGCGGACGGCGTCGGCGACGCGGCGCAACACCACCGCGGCCACCCCATTGCCGCCGACCGCGCCGGTGGCGGCGGCGTCGAACGGGCGGCAGTACCCATCGGCGGAGATGATGGCACCGTCCACATGCTCCTGCAGAGTCACTTGCGGCAGGAACACCGTGGCGCCGCCCACCACCGCGACCCCGCAGTCGCCCGCGGCCAGTGCGCGGGCCGCGAGGTGCACCGCGACCAGTGACGACGAGCACGCCGTCTGCACGCCGATGCTCGGGCCCTGTAGGTCGAGCTTGTAGGAGGTACGGGTAGCGAGGTAGTCCTTGTCGGTGGCCAGCAGGATGCGATGCTGCTCGGTCGGATTCGCATGCTGGAATCGGGTGAGCAGGGTCCGGAGCAGATATGTGCTCGGGCTGGCGGAGGCGAAGACCCCGGTCTGCGCACCATAGCGGTCCGGCGGGCAGCCAGCGTGTTCCAAGGCATGCCATGCGCATTCGAGGAACAGCCGGTGCTGTGGATCGAGGAGTTCGGCCTCGGCCGGTGCGAACTTGAAGAACTCGGCGTCGAACAGGTCGATATCGGCCAGCACGCCGTAGGCGTCCGAACCCGGTGTACCTGGTGCGCCGTTCATCGTGCGGACCAGAGACTCTCTGCCCGCCACCAGGTTCCGCCAGAACTCGGCCACATCGGAGGCGCCGGGGAAGCGGCCCGCCATACCCACCACTGCGATTGCGTCGTCCACCGTCATCGTGTCTTCCCGTAGAGGTAGTCGGCCAGCTCCGCCACCGTGGGATGACGGAAGAAGCTGGTCAGCTCGGTGGTGATGCCCAACTCGGTGTCGAGGCGGTCCTTCACCATGAGCAGCTGGAAGGAAGTCCCGCCCAGGTCGAAGAAGCTGTCGTCCGGGCCGACTGCGTCGACATCGAGGATCGTGCACCACATTCGAGTGACGTATGCGGTGATGCCGGGGTGGGTCATATCGGTCAGCGGTTCCACTGGGCGAGCTCCTGCAGCAGGCGGTCGATGAACGAGGCGACGGTCACCGAGTCGAACAGGTCGGTGCTGAACTCCACCACGCCATCCAGAGCCGGTGTGGTGTCGTGGATTTCCACCGTGAGATCGGTGCGGGCGGTCTTCTGCAGCACCGGACGTCCTTGTATCCGCGTTGCGCCGAGGCGCAATTCGGCGCACGGGTCGGTTGCGAAGGTCAGGACGGTCTGAAAGAGCGGAGTGCGGCCGAGGTCGCGGGGTGGGCGCACGGCCTCGACGATGTGTTCCAGGGGAAGGTCCTGATTCGCATAGGCGCGCAACAGGTTGCGACGGACCCGGTCGAAAAGCTCCGGTCGGTCGGGTGCGCCCGAGCAGTCCGCCTTGACCGGAATAGTGTTGACGAAGAAGCCGACGACATTGTCGACCGCGGCGGGGCCACGTCCCGACACCGCGGTGCCGACGACGAATCGATCCTGTCCGCCGAGTTCGGCGAGCACTGCCTGGAACGCGGCCATCAGCACCATGTGCACGGTGCCGCCGTGCCGTCGGGCAGCCGCGCGGATCCCGGCCGTGGTGTCTGCGGGGACCATGAAATGCAGCGATTGCCCCTGTGCGGTCCGTATGGCCGGTCGCGGCCGATCGGTCGGCAGCTCTAGGGTCAGCGGCCAGTCGGTGAGTTCGGTGCGCCAGAACGACGACTGGTCATCCCACTGTTGGGCCTCGACCATGGTGCGCTGCCATTCCGCGTAATCGCCGTAGCGAATCGGAATGTCCGGCAGCACGGGCGTGGTCCCGGCCAGGAAGGCGTTGTAGCACAGCGACAATTCGCGCAACAGGAGGTCGATGGACCAGCCATCGGTAATGGCATGGTGCATCGCGATGGCCAGCAGATGATCGGCGGCGTCGAATCTCGCGACGGCGATGCGCAGCAATGGGAGCGTCGTCAGGTCGAATGGGGTGCCGGTGATTCGGTCGACGAAATCCGCTGCGGCAGCCTCGGCTACATCTTCGACCTGGATCGATATCCGGAAGTCGGCATCTACGATCTGTTCGGGGATGCTGCCGGTGTCGACGAAGCGCGTACGGAGGACATCGTGCCTTGCCACGATCACCTCGACTGCCCGTTGCAGCGCCGCGAGATCCAATGCACCCCGAACTCTGGCGGACACCGGCACGGTGTAGGTGGTGCTGTCGGGCTCGAGTCGCTGCATGAACCAGAGGCGGTGCTGACCGTATGACACGCGTGCGGGGATGCGTCCGGATGGGACCAATGGCACTGAATCCGATTCGGCCGCAGCCGGATTCGTGGTCAGCAGCGAGGCGAGTCCGGCGACGGTCGGTGTGCGGAGGAAATCGGCCAGCCCGATACTGCGCCCGGTCCTGGTTTCGATCCGGCTCAGCAGCCGAATGGCCTGTAGCGAGTCGCCGCCGCAGGTGAACAGGTCGTCGTGCACGCCGACGTAGTCCAGCCCGAGCAATTGCGTCCAGATTTCGGCGACAAACCGCTGCAGGTCGGTTCGCGGTCCGTCGGCGGCCGCCGCAGCGGCGGGAGCGGCTACTCGGGCGGGGATCGTCGGCGTTGGACGGGCGTGCGTGCAGAGTGCGCGCTCCACCCCGGCAGCGATGTCCTCGAGCAGTCCCAATAGTCCCGCCACCCATTCGGAAGCACGTTCGTGGTCGATGAGGGCGACGGGTCGAATCAGGTAGCCCTGCAATCGCTTTCCATCGTCGTAGACGATGAGATCGAGATCGGAATGGCAGCCGCCGGAGGGGGCGACGGCGACGTACTCCAGCTCGACATCGGGCAGGCGCAATTCGGTGATCGGATGCGGGCCGTAGGTGAGGATGGCCTGGAACAGCGGAGTGCGTGCCGGATCCCGCGGCGGGCGCACGGCGTCCACGATGTGGTCCAGCGGTAGGTCCTGGTGAGCGTAGGCCCGAAGCAGCTGCTCCCGAACCCGGCCGAACAACTCCGGGAACGTTGGCGTGCCCGAACAATCCGCCTTGACGGGAACGGTGTTGACGAAGAACCCGATCAGATTCTCCACCGCCGCGGGGCTGCGGCCGGACACCGCCGTGCCGACTACGAACCGGTCCTGACCGGTGACGTCGGCGAGCAGCGCCTGAAACGCGGCCATCAGCGCCATATGTACGGTGCCGCCGAGTCGGCGCGCCGCCTCCCGAATGCCCGCGGCGGTCGGCGCGGACACCGTGAACGGAATTGCTTCGCCCGTCGATGATCGCACCGCTGGCCGTGGCCGGTCGGTCGGCAAATCCAGTACCAGCGGCACATCCGCGAGCTCGGCGCGCCAGAAGTCGGCCTGATCGTCCCATCGGCCGGCCGTGACCGCATCCTGCTGCCACTCGGCGTAATCGCCGTACTGCACTGCCAATTCCGGCGGATCCGGGATCGCGCCCGCGCGAATCGCGGCGTAGCTTTCGGAAAGTTCGCGCAGCAGCACGCCGTACGACCAGCCGTCGGTGACGGCGTGGTGCATGGTGATCGCCAGCAGGTGATCCGCGTCGGCGAAGCGGGCGAGGGCGATGCGCAGCAGCGGCGCGACGGTCGGATCGAAGGGGGTGGTCGCGATGCGGTCGAGGAAATCCGAGGCGTCCGACTCGGGGATTTCCTCGATTTCGACGCGCACCCGGCAGGTGTCGAGGACCACCTGCTCCGGTGCCCCGCCGCGATCAGCGAGACAGGTACGCAGGGTATCGTGCCGCTGCACCACTAGATCGACTGCTCGCTGCCATGCCGCGGGATCGAAGGGGCCGCGCAAGCGTATTGCCAAGGGCACGTTGGCGATCGGGCTCATCGGCTCCAGGCGCTCTGCGTACCACAGCCGACGCTGGCCGAATGACGCCGCATAGACGGCCACGCCCTGTTCGGTGCTGTTGCCGCTCATGTCATGGCCACCAGTACGCGGCGCGCGCCGCGGTAGGGCATGCGGCCGTGCGCGGCCACCATATTGTCGACCAGCATCAGATCGCCGCGCCGCCATGGGATCGTCAGGGCACATTCCCGGTAGACCTCGTCGATGCGCCCGATTTCATCCGGGGCCACCGGACTGCCGTCGCCGTGATAGGCGTTGCGGGGGAGATCGCTCTCGGGGTAGCTCAGCAGCAGTGCCTCGCGAATCTCCTCGTCCAGCGCCGACACATGGAACAAGTGGGCTTGGTTGAACCACACCGTGCTGCCGGAAGCGGGCTCGGTACGCCAACTCGGCCGGTGGAAGCGGGTTCGCAGGACCCGGCCGTCCCACTCGCATTGTTGGCCGTGCCGGGCGCAATAGTCCTCGACTTCGGACCGCGAATCGGTCTGGAACGCCTCCTGCCAACCCAGCCCCAAATCGTCACGGTAGGTCCTGGTGTAGACAATCCCGTCGGCGAATCGCGTGCGGATATCGGCATCGATTCGGTCGAACACCGCGCGACTGTCGGCGACCGGCGTCGATCCGCCGTGTTGGGCGGGTACGGCGCAGAAAAAGAACAGCAACGTGGGCCAGACATCGGCGTAGGAATTCTCGTTGTGCAGTGGAATCCGTTGGTCTGCAGGGTATTCCGTGGAAGTGTAGATGTTTCCGTCGACCTGCGAGCGGGGCGTGGACCGGTCGCGGTAGGACAACGGCTCGCCGCCGACGGCGGCGACGATTCGTCCGAAGAGGTCGAGTTCGACGGCTAGGTTGCGCAGCAGCACCACCCCGAATCGAGCCAGTACGGCCCGGATTTCCGCGCGGTGCTGCCGTGCCCATGCGGGGATGTCGACGAGGTCGTCCGGGAGCGGATAGACCGCCGCGGAGGTGATCCCATTGGTTTCGAGCAGGCCCGCGACGGGGCCGAGGTGGGGGAGTTCGGCGGGCAGCGTCGGTGCCATATCGTCTCCTCAGTGTCGGGCCGGAAAGTGGGGATCGAGCAACCTGCGCACCGTGCGGTGGCTCAGCACGTCGGTGAGGGTGAAATCCACGCCGCTGCGGCGGGCCCGGGTCACCAGGCGCGCGGCGGCCAGACTGGTTCCGCCGAGGGCGAAGAAGTCGTCGTCGACGCCGACCTCTTCGAGTTCGAGCAGTTCGGCCATGAGCTCACAGACGAGCTGTTCCGTGGGTGTCTGCGGCGCTGCGGACGAATCCGCCTGCCGTCCAGCACTTTCCGTGGGTTCCGGCAGTGCGGCGTAGTCGAGCTTGCCGTTCGGGGTCAGTGGGAACGCTTCGAGTAGCACGATGGTCGTCGGCACCAGGTGTCCCGGAAGCCGGTCGGCCAGGTACTGCCGCAGCGCGCCTGCGGTCGGGGTGGCGCCGGGTGCTGGTGTGGCGTACGCGATGAGCCCGGTGCCCGCGGATCCGTTATCGCGAGCGACCACCGCGGCTCGATCCACGTCGGCGGCCCGGGTGAGCATGTCGGCGATTTCGCCGGGTTCGACCCGGAATCCGTTGATGGACAGCTGGTCGTCCACCCGGCCGGCGAATTCGAGCAGGTCATCGTCTCGGCGGCGGACGCGGTCGCCGCTGCGGTACATCCGAGTGCCGGGCGGCCCGAGCGGGTCGGCGACGAAGGCGGCGGCCGTGAGCCCGGGGCTGTGCAGGTAGCCGCGCGCGAGCTGGGACCCGGCGATGTACAACTCACCCTCGTCGACGGGAAGGAGTCGCGAGTCGAGCAGGTGCAGCCGGGTGCCCGGGGTGGCCAGGCCGATGGGGACGGGCCCGGGTGCGAGTGCGTCGCCCGGCCCCACCCGGTGGACACAGCAGCCGACCGTCGCCTCGGTGGGCCCGTACTCGTTGACGACGGCGGCCGCCGGATGCTCGCGCCGCCAGTCGGCGAGCATCGCACCGGTGAGCGCCTCGCCGCCCACGATGAGGTCCGAGGTGGGTGCGCAGTGCGGGAAGGTGGAGCGCAGCAGCGGCAGATGTGCGGGAGTCACCTTGAGAAAGGTCGGCGCGTCGTGGGTCTCGCCGGGGTCGTCTAGGGGCGCGATATCGAGCGTTCCACCCGCGACCAGCGGGCCGAACAGACTCGTCACCGACATGTCGAACGCTGGCGAGGAGTGTACGCGCACCAACCCGGCCAAGCCCGGATACCACGTCACGGCCCAGCGCAGATATGTTGCGAGGGCACCGTGTTCGATGACGACGCCCTTGGGTCGGCCGGTGGAACCGGACGTGTGGATGACGTAGGCGGCATCGTGTGGCGCCGGGCCGAGTGGCGCGTTGCCGGGGGAGTCGTCGTGGGTCTGCACGCCCATCGGGACGCTGGGAGTGAGTCCGGACATCCACTGTGGGCAGTGCTGCTCGACCAGAACGAGTTTCGGTCCGGCCGCCCGCAGCAGTGCCTCGGTCCGCGGCGGTGGATCGGTCACGGCCAGCGGCAGATAACCCGCCCCGCTCTTGACGATCGAGAGCAGCGCGATGACCAGATCGACGGAGTTGTCGAGGTACACCGCGACGAGGTCGCCGCGGCGCACGCCGTGGCGGTGCAATGCTCGGGCCTGTCGTGTGGAGACGTCGTCGAGCTGGCGGTAGCTCAGCCGCCCGCGTGGATGCACGACGGCCGTGGCATCGCCGATCCGGTGCACCTGTTCGCGGAACAGCTCTGTGACAGTGGAGGTGCCGGTCGCCATGTCATCTCCTACTTTCCGGCTGCATCGCGTTCAGGACCAGGCGGGCGACCTGGGGTGTGCGCAACAGGTCGCGGCGGCCGATCGCGGTGGGGATGCGTTGCGCGGTGAAGCCTGGTTCCCCGTCGTCTTCCACAGAGATCACGGCGGTCGCCGACGACCAGTGAGGGTGCGGCGCAATGGATGACGCCGCCCTCAAATACGCCGTGTAGGAGGCGAACACATCGATCAGCTCGGCACCGACGTCCGGTGCGATACCGACTCGTTCGAAGGCGTCGCTGGCGGCGTCGCGATACAGCGCCAGGAGTCGATCCAGGATGCTTGGAATATCACGCGGCCACTCCTCGAGCAGGGCGCTCGCCGCGCCGATGAGGTCGTCGCGTTCGGCGGCCGACAGCGAAGACAGCGAAGTCAGGGTGCTGCGCATATCGCGGAACACCGAATCCCTGGTGGGGCGACCGGGATTGAAGACGACGGTGGCGGGTCGGCGGCCTTGCCGACGTGCCACCTCATCGGCGAGGGCGCAGGCGAACACACTGCCCGCGCAATACCCGAGTACCGCGTCGATCTGTGCACCGGATGCGGCAAGCCGATCCCACCACCACGCGGTGTAGGCCGCACCCGACGCCGTATCGGCGACGCTCGCGGGCGGCTGGGCGGTCAGCCAGACCGTCACCGGCTCGGGCAGCAGCGTCGCGAGGTCACGGAACCCCGCCTCACCACGGCTGGTGAGGTCGAAATCAACTGCCACAACGAGGTATTCGTTAGCACCCGGTTCGAGGCCGATGAAACCCGGCGGGACGATGCCACCGTGTCGGTTTGCCTGCGATGAATCTGACCCCACGTGGACGCTCCATTGCAGCGAGGGTTGATTCCTGCAAGTAAACCCGATGGCGCGGGTCGCCGTAGTCCCTCCTGCATTCCCGATGGTGGGGATATCGCGAATGTTGCTGGTACGCAGTGGATTCGGTCTATCAAGATCGGGTGATATTTGAATGAGTATGCGTCCCTGATGATTCCCTGCGGGGTTGAGTACGCACGGTGGTCGGCTTCCGGAGTCGCGCGCCCGACGAGATCGAAAACCCGGAATCGCCGATCGGAGTGCGAGATTCGCGCGATCTGTTCGAGTGGCGCCGCTACTTGCGAGCCGACAATCATTGCCACACAGGCGAGTTGCGGCTTCGGCGCAGCCTGGTTACCAGGCCGCGCCGAGACCGCAGACAGGGAGATCACCCCACATCGGGCCAGCCGACGCGGGTTTGACGATTACCGAGGCCAGGGCAGGCAACCGACGGCGCGCAGACGGGCCGCCAGTCCGGAGGAAACGCTGGCGTTGGAACTGGAACCACTGCTGGCGAGGGCAAGTACGAGGTCCACGCCCAGCCCAGCGCCGATGGAACATCCCAGCAGGTTGAGATCGATCGAGATGATCTCGTTGGGCGCACCGGGGGCGGGTTCAGCGGCCTGCGCCGGACTTGCTGCGGCGACGGTGGCGGCAGCAAGTGCAACGGCGATGGCACCGACTTTGTTGGAACGCACTTGTTCTTCCTCCTTGTTCGCGCAAGGTGGCGCGGTTCTCGGGCGGGGTGGTGCAGCTGGTGTGTGGCGGGTGCCGATCGTGCGGACCGACGGACCGCTGCATAAATATTGACCAATCGAGACGGCGAGAAACCCCACCTCTCCCTGGCAAACGCTTTGCTGCGCACCCGCAATGCGGCCGAGATTGTCGGTGCCGTCGCCTAACCTCACCACGAAACCGGGAAGTGTGGCCTGCGCGTCGATTTGCACTCGAGCCAGGCGGCAATCTCGATCAGGCTCTTGGGAAGGAGGCCGGATGGCCACATTCGTCTTCATCCACGGCGCTGGCGATGTCGGCTGGTACTGGCATCTGGTGGCGGCCGAACTGCATGCACGAGGCCATGCGACCATCGCTCCGGATCTGCCATGCGCCGACGACTCGGCTGGCCTGTCCGAGTACGCGGACACCGTGGTCGGTGCGGTCGGCGACCGGACCGATCTCGTCGTGGTCGCGCAATCGTTCGGCGGCTTCACCGCCCCGCTCGTCTGCGACCGGGTGGCGGTGGAACTGCTCGTCCTGATCGCGCCCATGATCCCCAGGCCGGGAGAGGCGCCCGCCGACTACTGGACCAATACGAGATATGACGAGGAAGAGCGGGTCCGGTACGACGATCCGATCGCCCTTTTCTACCAGGACGTTCCGCCGGAGCTGGCCGCCGAAGCGCTGAACCGATCGCGCACCCAGTCCGAGGCCCGGATGAGCGAACCGTCGCCGTTCGACACCTGGCCCGGTGTCCCCACGCGAGTCCTGATCGGACACGACGACCGCCTATTCCCCACTGGCTTCCTGCACCGCGTCACCCAAGAGCGCCTGGGCATCACCCCCGACGAGATCGACGGCGGGCACACCCCTGCGCTGAGCCGCCCACACGAGCTGGCGGACCGCCTCGAGGCGTACGCCGCCGAACAAGGACTGCTCGGCGGCCACTAGCTGATGTCGTGGCGCGCCTTTCCCATGCGCTCAGGATCGTGGCGGTGTCCAGGGGAGGGACCTCGATGCGAGATAGTCCAGACGGGAGAGAGTCACGAATCGTTTCGAAAGCCGTTCCGCAACATGGTTTCCGAAACCTGTTCAGCGGCAGGCGATCCGAGGATGTCGCAGGGATCGGCGAGACATCATGTGGCAGCGCAGGTCCGACGCTGTGCGTGTCGTTTGTCAGTGGAGGGTGGCGTAGGCGATTGCGCGGTCGCGCACACCCTATCGGCCCAATGATTCGGACAAACGTGCAAGCTGCTCCGCGAAGCTGGTCTTCTCGGCGACGGCAAGACTTGCGAATGTGTCTTCCTCCATCGCGTCGAGGGCCCGATCGGCGTTATCGAGCGCGTCGACGCCAGCCGGTGTCACGGCGACGATCTGGCGCCGTCGGTCGGCCGGGTCGCGGTCGCGCTGAATGTAGCCAGCCTTATACAGGCCGTCGAGGTAGGCGATGATGTCGCCCGGATCGAGGCCGACTCGGTCGGCCAGCTGCTTCTGATGCGAAGGGCCGATCTCGTTCAACCGGCTCAGGATCGCGTGCTGGTTCGGCAGCAGTCCATGGACGGACAGCACGGCGGTGTATCGCTGGCGGACACGCATCGCCGCCCTCACCAGCAGGTACCCCAGCCTGCCGTCGAGCGTGCGGGAGGCGTCCCGGTCGGGTGATTCCATACGCGAATGGTATCCGATAAGACAGACTTGCCAATGACTGGCATTGCCAATGATTGGCATATGGTGTTACCTTCTCGGCATGCCGTGAGCACACAGCGCCCGCGGCAGCGAGTGGGGAGAACTCTTATGATCCAAGAACTTTCGTATGTCGGCGTCGCCTCGCCGCATGTCGACAGCTGGCGCAGCTACGGCCCCGGCCTTCTGGGAGCGATGGTGAAACCCGATGGACCCGACGGCGCAGTCCGGCTCGCAGTCGACGACATCAACCATCGAATCTCGATCCATCCCGGCACCGCGGACGAATTCCGGTACGCCGGATGGGGGCTTGCAAACGAAACCGATCTGCGGGCCTATGTCGAGCAGCTGACTCAGCGTGGCGTCGATATCTACTGGGGTGATGCCGACTTGTGTCGGGAACGAGAAGTAGCCGAGCTGGCCTGGTTCTGCGACCCTTGGGGTCTGCGGCATGAGCTGACGTGGGGCAAGGCGGCCACCCCGAACTCGTTTCAGCCCGGAAGAGTGATGCGAGGGCGCTTCGTCACCGGCGACCAAGGTCTGGGGCACGTCGTTTTCCAGGTCCCCGATATGAACAAGGCAAACGAGTTCTATTCGGACGTCCTCGGATTCCGGTTGTCGGACCGAATCGTCAACGACTACTTCAATGTCCGCTTCTACCACATCAATGGGAGGCACCACTCTCTTGCGCTCGCCGAATTCCCCGGACACGTGGGGTTCAACCACCTCATGCTCGAATACGAGAACATGGACGACCTGGGCCGTGCGATTGATCTGTTGGAACGGCACGACACCGAAATCATGCAAAGCCTCGGTCGGCACACCAACGACCTCATGACCTCGATCTACATCACGACTCCGTCGAGCTTCCAGATCGAACTCGGGCTTGGAGGATTGGTCGTGGACGATCTCAGTTGGGTGGCGCGAACCTACAACAAGCCCAGCTACTGGGGGCACCGCTTCTCTTCGGTAGCGCAGACTCGTGCATCTGGGATTCTGAACCCGATCGGATAGTTCCGGCCGAGCCACAAACATCGCGGGATATTTCCGCGACAGGAATGCGCGTACCGCGCAACGTGCTAGGGCATTTCCTCAATTGCATCCAGGTAATTCGGGGTGCATCGAACGCTGCCGCGGTCGGCACGGATTTCTGCACCGCCGCTGCCAACAAGGGCGCCGATGTCTTTGTGGCCGCCGGAAAGCGTGTCCTGATCAAGATCGAGCCCTGTCACGCGACCGGCATGCCGCAAGTCTGGGCGGGTCGATGCCGCAAATATCGCACCTCGGGTTGTTTACTGGGCGGGATGCCCGTTCGTGGCGCCTTGTCCAATGCGCGGGCAGCGCTGGGAATGGGGCTGTCGGCGAAGCTGATCCGGCGATCACGTGATCGATCGTCATGATGTCGCCGATCTGGATGCAGGCCGGAATCGACCGTGAGGAGGGCTAGTGACGAACAACGTGGTTGGCCGGGTGGCCGGCGTGGTCGCCAAATTCGGTGTCGCCGGTGCGGTGGTCGGCGCGTCGGTGCTGGGACAGCACACCGTCGCTCGCGCCGCGGAAATGACCACGTTCCGGCTGCCGCTGGTGAAGATATCCCAATCATGGGGTGTGCCAACGCAATTCAGTATCTACTTGACGGCGACCGTCGGCGACGCCCCGGGGGTCACTACCTTCGGTGTCGCCAACCCCGCCCCCTTCGGCGGTGGCACCATTTTCGACTCCCACGCCCGGATCCAGTGGTCGAACCTGACGACCGGAGCCATCGGTGTGGTGGACGTGGCGGATCGGGAAACGGCGCAGCAGCCCTGCGACTGCGCCCCGGCTCCGGTGCCGGTGTTCACCGGAGCCGGACAGATCGTCGCAATCGCGACCGCCGGTGGCTTCGGCATCACTCTGTCCTCGGGGTTGGGTACGTTCACGGCTCGGTGAGCCCGGCTGTCCACGCCACATGAAGCCGGGTCTGTCACCCGAGGTACGCGCATCCGGCGGCATCATCGGACGGTCTGCGCCGCTGTGGATCTCACTGCTCAAATCGCCCGCCCAGCGGCACTTCCGGATGTTCGCCACGCTGAGGCGTACCTTATATTTCGAGCTGTTCGCTCCATGGCATTCACAAGGCGGGTCCAGTCGATGTTCCCAACGTGTTCACCGGCTCGACGCGGAATACCGGGCATCGGGGCGCTGCGGCGGCGAAGCTGTCCGGTGAAGCGGAGTCGACCAGCCCGTTTCTGATGAAAGCTTGTGTTCCCCTTGGGTTTTGGGTGGGGAACTCGCGCATAATGGGTTCACGCTGCTGTTCGGGCACCTCGATCAGATTCACGATCCGGGTTTTCCGCCCGCGCGTCAGCACGCCGTGACCGGCGGCTCGGGCATTCTTCACCCAGTCGGCGTTGGGGTACGCCTGTACGAGGTAGTGGGTGCCGTCGATGAGTACCGGCGCGACGGGAGTGGTCCGGGGTTGCCCGCTGGTGCGGCCAGGGAGGGTGAGCAGTTGCATGGGGCCGAACGGCAAGCCGACGCGATGCGAGAGCGCGACTATGCGGTTGCGGATCTTGTGTTTGGTGGACAGTGTCGTCACCGGGTCTTCCTTCAGTGCGCTGGGTGTACATCGATAGCGGGCTTGCCGCCGGCCCTGCCGGGTTGGCGGTTGTGTTCGTCGATAGCGCCGGACCCGATGACTATCGTGATCACCAGGACGAATGCGATGAGTGCACACCCGGTTCGAGTGAAATGGAACAGTTCCCAGCGCCGGAGGATTTCGACGTAATCGCCGGGTGGTGTTCCCACTGCCCAGCGTTTGATCTGCTGATTGATCGGCACGTTCCCGAAACGGGTCACCAGGAACGAGACGAACGTCAGCGCCGAGGCGCTCGCCGCGACCCACCGTGGCCATGACTTCGATCGCACCGCCAGCAGCAGTGTGCTCAGGACGGCCAGACCCATCAGTGTCTGCATGACCGGGCCGTTGACGCGCATCAACGCGGTATGAAACGTGAACCGAACATCAAGGGGCACTTCACGAAATGCGTATAGCACGTTCACCGCGCCATATCCGAACGCTCCGGCGAGCAGGCCGGGAAACAACAGGGCCGCAGCTCGGACGGACTTCGACAGCATCGGAACTCCCATCTCCACATCGCAACACCGAGTTGCGATATTGTCAGCCTGCCCGACTTTCACCGATATCGCAACTGGGAGTTGCAATGAGTTCTGCCGCGCCCCTCGGCCGTGGACCAAAGGTTCGCGCAGCCGTGCTCGCCGCGACCGTCGTTGAACTGAGCGAGCGAGGGTACTCCGCGTTCACCGTCGACAACGTCGCTCAGCGCGCCGGTGTGCACAAGACCACGGTCTACCGGCGATGGCCCGACCGCGACGCCTTGATCGCCGATGCGCTGGCCGACAGTGTCGCCGCGGAAATCCCCATTCCTGATACCGGTTCGGTCGAGGACGATTTGCGTGCGCTGGCGCGCAGCCTCGTCGGGTGGATCAACAGCCCGTCCGGTCGGGCGGTCCTCGCGGTCATGCTGCCCTCCGCCGGGTTGCCGTCGCCGCCCGATGCCACGCGTCATGTCTTCCGCGACCGTATCCGCCGGGCGCTGCCGGTCGTCGCGCGTGCGATCACGCGCGGCGAGATTCCCAGCGGCACAGATGCCGCCGAGGTGATCAAAACCCTTGTGGCGCCTATCTACCTACGTGTCCTGATCACAGGCGAGTCAGTGGACGACACCACCGCCGACGCCGCCGCCGCACTGTCGCTGACCGCCGCGCGCGCCGGCCTTTTCAGCTGACACGACGCTGATGACTCCGACACGTGTGTATCCGCTAGCGGTACGCGCAGGACTAGCACACGCCGCCCGCACATCGGCATGTGCGGATGGTTGAGATGTCATGTCGCTGAGGTCATTTAGGCGGGCAGGATGTAGTGCAGGTGGCCACCGAGCCGGTCCGAGATGCGAATCTGTCGTCCATGGGGCCGTATGGGATCCACACAATCTGCTCGATTCTGCCGTCGAGTTCCGGCATGACGCCGCAGGGTTCGAATTCATGGGCGTCTGACAGAAACACCCCATCGGCGGTTTGCTGATGGGATGCTGGAAGTGAGACAAGGTAGTCGACTACTGGTGGCGCGGCCGTGGAGAAGGGATCGACTTCGGGCTGGCGCGGAAAACGGGACTTCGGGCATCAGTGCAATCGGCCGCTATCAACCTGGATGTTCGGGTGGCACGTGAATAGGGGAGAACTATGAAGCTCATAGTCATCGGTGGTACCGGACGGATCGGCTCGCAAGTGGTCCAAAAGTTGACTGCGGCCGGACACGAGGCCGTCCCCGCGGCACCGTCGACCGGTGTCGACCTGATCACGGGGAAGGGCCTGGACCAGGCGCTGGAGGGCGCCGATGTCGTGGTCAACGTGGCGAACTCGCCGACCTTCGACGAGGCGTCGTTGGAGTTCTTCCGAAGCTCCATGACCAACCTGCTCGCCGCAGGAGACAGGGCCGGTGTCGGGCACCAGGTCATCCTGTCGATCGTCGGCGTGGACCAGGTGCCCCAGCTGGACTATTACCGGGCCAAGGCCCTGCAGGAGGATCTGCTCCGGCAGGGGCCAACGCCGTACTCCATCGTGCGCACCACCCAATTCTTCGAGTTCATGGACGCGGTCTTGTCCTGGACCTCCGATGGCGATACCGTCCGCCTGCCCGCAACCCCGATCCAGCCGATGGCCGGCGCCGATGTTGTCGACGCGGTCGTCAAGGTCGCCACCGGCGCCCCGCTGCGCGGGATCTGGAACGTCGCAGGCCCGGATGTCTTCCGGCTCGACGAACTCGGCAGGGCTACCCTCGCGGCACAGCACGACAGCCGGACCGTCGTCACCGACGACACGGCTGGCATGTTCGCAGCCGTCCCCGGCGATGTGCTCATCGCAGGCCCGGACGCGCACCTGGCACCAACGCACTACCGGGACTGGCTCCAGAAAGCCCACTGAATCAGCGGATACCGGCCCGCTTCAGGCCTGGCCTTGCCCGCCCAAGTGCGCGTCCCACTCATCTCACCGGGTTGCGTGGTCGGCACAGTTCATCCCGCCGTCCAGGGCCGCAGCTTCTCCGGGTTCCGGATGGCCCAGATACGGGTGATGCGGCCGTCGGCGACATCGAAGGCGTAGACGGACACGATGGCGTCGGCGAGTTGCGCCACCAGGCCGGGTTGGCCGTTCACGGTGCGCTCGAGCAGTGCCACCTCGGGGGCTCGGGCGGCGATTTCGACCCAGGCGCGGGCGATCTGCTCGCCGCCATTGATCGGGTGCAGGAAGGCCGGGGCCAGGCCGCCGCTGTCCGCGGTCGCGGTCGCCTGCGGATCGAGCAGGCCGATCAGCGCCTCGATATCTCTTGTCTCCCAGGCCCGTTTGAAGTCCCGGACCACCTCGGCGCGCTGGGTGCCCGATGGACCCTGTGATGTGTGGATGCGGCGGCGGGCGGAGGAGGCGAGCTGACGGCAGGCCGCGGGGGTGCGCCCGACGATGTCGGCGACCTCGGCGAAGGAGTAGCGAAACACGTCGTGCAGTACGAAGGCCACCCGCTCGGCCGGTGTCATGGAATCCAGCACAACCAGGAAGGCCATGCTGATCGACTCGTCGAGGGTGACCCGGTCGGCGGGATCGGCCGGCGCCGGGCCACCGAGCCATTCGGAACGGTCGGGTACCGGTTCCGGAATCCATTCGCCCACATAGCGTTCCCGCCTGGTTCGCGCCGAGCCGAGCAGATCGAGGCAGATGCGGCTGGCGACCGTGGTCAACCAGGCGCCTGGCGCCGCCACATCCTGCCGCTGCCGCTCGGATAGCGCGTACCAGCGCACATAGGTCTCCTGCACCACATCCTCGGCTTCGGCCAGCGAGCCGAGCAGGCGGTAGGCGAGATTGATCAGCTGACGGCGTTCGCTGATCACCGAGCGCAGCTGTGGATCGGTCATGTGTCGGCTCCTTCGGTCGATGCGGCCCTCACCTAATTGACGAAATAGCCACCCGGACTGTGAGACGGCCTGACATTCCGACCCGCTGCATCGTCGGAAGGTCGTGACACTTTCAGCAGAGCAGGAGTTCCCGGACATGATCAGAATCGGCATCATTCTCGGCAGTACCCGGCCCAACCGCAACGGCCCACAGGTCGCCCAGTGGGTTCTGGACATGGCATCGCGTCGCGACGACGCCGAGTTCGAACTGATCGACCTGCGCGACCACCCGCTACCGCATCTGGACGAGCCGGTGGCGCCGATGTTCGGCCCCTCCGTCCATGAGCACACCCGAGCCTGGGCCGAGCGAATCGCCCCGTTCGACGGCTTCGTGATAGTGACCCCCGAGTACAACCACTCGGCACCAGGAGTGCTGAAGAACGCGATCGACCACCTGTTCGCGCAGTGGGCCGACAAGGCGGTCGGATTCGTCTCCTACGGTGCGGGCGGCGGTGTCCGCGCGGTGGAGCAGCTGCGGCTGGTCTGCGGAGCCCTGGGCATGGCCGATGTGAGCAATCAGGTCACGATCTCGGTGCTCACCGATTTCGAGAACTACACCACCTTCACACCGGGCGACCGCCACGCCGCAGCCCTGAGCACGCTGTTGGACCAGGTCGTCGCATGGAGCCGCGCGCTCGCACCGCTACGGCAGGCCAGTGCCGAAACCACTCTCGTCAATTCCTGAGGAGCCAATGATGTCTACGCCGAACGACTTTCGGTCACTCGTCGACCGTATCGAAATCGAAGCACTCTGCGCCGGATTCACCGACGCGGTGATGATGCACGACTTCGAGCGCCTGGCAACGCTGTTCACCGACGACGCGGTGTTGCGCATCCCCGACGCGGGTATCGAAGTCTCCGGACGCGCCGAATTAGAGACCGCAATGCCGCGAATGCAAGACGCCTGGGACTACTTCGTGCAGCACACCCATCCCGGCGCGGTCGATATCGACGGCGATACCGCCTCCGGCCGCGCCCACATCTGTGAATTCGGCCGGTTGCGAAGCGGCAGTTCACATTTGAACTATGCGATCTACCACGATCGCTACCGGCGAACGGCCGACGGTTGGAAGTTCACTGAGCGGGTCTACGAGATCCGATACCTCGACAACTCGCCGCTGCCGGGCTCACCGCCGGGAGAGAACGGACTGGGTGTGGACGTATCCGCTGCCCAACTGCAGGGGTGATCATGCGCTGCCCACGGGGTCGCCGCAGCCGCTGGCAAGCCCGTGGGCGGCATCCTGTCGCGCATGGCCTCGTCATCGGTGAACGAGTGGCCTCGAGCTTCCGGGTCATCTGGAACCGTCGCCAGTCACCGTCGGGACCGGCCGAGATATTGGTGCAGTATGCCGCGCAGCTGGATCGGCAAGTCCGACCAGCTGGTGATACTCCGGGAGTCTGCACGCCGCGGGAACTGTGGGAACTGGACCACTCGCCGACCATCGAGGTCATCGCCGATCCCGAGGATATCGACTACGACGCGGGTTCGGAAACCGCACGGCGACAGTCGAAGCAGGTCGATATGGTCGCGAATACCTTGGAGCGGTGGGCGATACGCGACGTCGGTCCGCACAAGCTGTTCTTGCATTTCTTCGAGCCTCCGACCGAGATCCTCGGCGCCGACGCCACGATCGTCGGCCTGCGCACCGAGCGCACCCGGCTCGACGGCACCGGAAAGGCGGAGGGCACCGGGTCTTGCGGGACGGCCGGTGGGTGCCGTGTACCGAGCCGTCGGCTACCTGTCCCAGGGCCTGGCCGAGCTGCCGTTCGACGAGCGCGCGGCTGTGGTGCTGAACGAGGCGGGCTGGGTGCGGATGCGCACGGTGCGGCGCGCTACCTGCCGGCCGTGTACGTCACGGGCTTGGATCAAGCGCGGTCCGGTTGGTCTCATCGGCCATACCAAGGGCGATGCCAATGAAACCGTGTCCTGTTTGCTCGACAATTGCGAAATCTGTCAGGCTGCAGTTTATCCCGCGCCGGAGTCGGTCATCGCCTTCCTGGCTACCAAGGGCATATACGTTCACGACTCGGCCGGGCTGGTATCGCCTCGACGTGCATGAGCGGGCGCGCGGTTAACGTGCGGGACGCGAGCGCGTCAAGTCGTCGAGCGCCTGGATGTACTGCAGATCAGCTCGGCTAGCGGATGTCGGGTGCCGTCCCGGCATGGCGTAACTGTTATTTGCTCCGAATTGTTCGACGACGGCACCGGTCTGGGCTCGCATCGGATGCCCGACTGTCGGTTATTCGGGCCGATCAGGCTTTCTTTCCATAGTGTCGCTGAAGATTTGCCAGATGTGGTATTTGTATTCAGCCTGGCTTGTCGACTATGCCCGCGAACTATCCGTGGAGGTCAAGGTCGTGACTCGTCCGTTCCATTCTTTCTTCGGTAGTAGACGCAGCGGTTGGACCAAGGTCCTGGGTGCATTCAGCGGTATGGCACTTGCGCTGCTGGCGACGACGGCAACCGCCGAACCGCTGTATCCGGTGCCCGATCCGGATCCGTTCTATGCCGCCCCGGGGGATGTGGCAGCGCACCAACCCGGTGACATCCTCGACGTGCGGGCGATGCCACCGGCGCCCCTCTTCCCCGGCGCCACCGTCACACTGGTCAAATTCCGCTCGACCGACTCGCACGGTGGGCCGATCGCGGCGACCACCACAGTCATTACCCCCTTCGGTCATCAGCCCGACGCGCCGTTGCTGTCGTACCAGCACTTCATCAATGCACTCGGCACCGACTGCGCGGTATCGCACAAGCTGTACAGCGGCGATTTGAATCTGTCCGTGACGGCGTCGATGTTGAATGCGGTGCTGCAGGAGGGGTGGACTGTCGCGATGCCGGACCATCTGGGACCGCAGTTCGCACTCGGAGCGGCGCAATTGGGTGCGCACATCGTTTTGGACGGCATCCGGGCGGTGAAACGGCTGCCCGAACTCGCGGTACAGCACAGTCCGGTGACGATGGCGGGCTACTCCGGTGGTGGCCTGGCCACCTCGTGGGCGTCAGTGCTGCAGCCGTCGTATGCAAGTGAGCTGCGGATCGCGGGCGCGGCCATTGGCGGCGCACCGATGAACCTGCTGACGATGGCGCGGGCGCTCGGCCTCGACCCGCATCCGGCCTTCGGGCTGGCCATGGCGACGGCAATCGGTCTGGAGCGGGAGTATCCGGACCAAGTGCCGACCAGCTTGTATCTCAACCCGCGCGGCGTCGCGCTCCGTGACGCCATGGCCAACCGCTGCACCAACGAAATCCTCGCCATCGGCGCCAACGGCAGCGCTCGCGATTACGTCACCACCACCTCTATCTTCGACAGGCCCGAGGCCTGGACGGTGGTGGAGCAGAACAGTCTGGAGCTCTACCCAGGGGTGCCGGAAATGCCCATGTTCGAATGGCATTCACCGAGCGACCCGTTGGTTCCGGTCGACTCCATCGAAAACACCGACCGCCGCTGGTGCAATTCCGGGGTGCGGCTGCAGACGATGACGGTGGACGTGCCCGAGCATTTGTCCGCGGCGGCAGCGGGCGCGCCCGAGGTACTGCGGTGGCTCGAGGGCCGGGTTCGCGGCGAACCTGCCCCTGTCGCCTGCTGAGATCCGACAGGATCGGCGTTGGCGGTGGCTTGGTGCAAACGCGGTGTCGGTGGCGTGGACGGCGATCATCGGTCTTCCACGTCACCGATCGCGTTCGTGACCGGGCCGACCGCCTATCAGATTCTGACCGGGCTCGATATCGAGGTGTTCACCCCCCGATCGTCGTGACGAGCACCATCGTCAATTCGCCTTCTCGGTGTTCAGGCTTGCGGCAGTGAGGTTCTGGGCAGCAAAACGAGCGATGGTGCATGCCTGGCGGGCCTGCGCTTCCGGGTGCGCGGTGCGCTGCTCCAGTGCGGCGCGGATCCGATCCAACGATGCGGTGGCATCGCTGGCGGCTCGGCGCAGCACTGTGTATCGGTGGTCGAGTTCGCGGTAGGCGAGGTCGATGTCGTGGTAGCGGCGGCGTAGGTCGGCCATATGGTTGAGCAGGTCGGCTACTTCACGAGTGGTCAGTGTGAGGGTCGGGTGCTCCGCTCCGGAGAGGATCGCCTCGCCCGCGACTTCGGCGCAGCGGGCGTGCAATACATCGACAATATCGGTCACCCAGATCACCTCCTACACTGCGGCGGAGCGTTCAGAGCGGCTCGCGTGCCCGCGCCGATCGGATACGCCCCCGCCGCAGCGCGAGCTCGGAAAACGAAGAAACGTTGCAGGTCAACACATCTGGCGATGCTGGTCGAAAATCGACGCCCTCCACTCCCGTTCGAATGCGCTCATTCGTACCCGCGCCGAACTACGACCCGATCACGGGCACGGTACTGGAACCTGGCCGGATCGAGGAATTCCGCCACCGTATTTCATAGGCCCGTATGAGGGATTTCCCACGATACGCGCGGGTAACCGCCGGACGGTCTGTACCTGCGAGCAGTATGGGGTGCAGACTACGCGGGACCGGTAGTCGCAACCCCTAGCCCGAGCGGGCCAGAGCTGTGGAGTGGAAGGAGCTGGCGAGTGTTCAGCCGCATCGCCATCGTGAACCGCGGAGAGGCCGCCATGCGCCTCATCCATGCCGTCCAAGATCTGGCCGCGGAGACCGGTAGATCGATCGAAACCGTCGCTTTACATACCGATGTCGACCGGAACGCGACATTCGTGCGTGAGGCCGACATCGCCTACGACCTCGGTCCCGCGTCCGCGCGCCCATATCTGGATCTGAAGGCGCTCGAGCAAGCTTTGGTGACGACCAAGGCCGACGCCGCGTGGGTCGGTTGGGGTTTCGTCGCGGAGGATCCGGCGTTCGCCGAACTCTGCGAGCAGATCGGCGTCACTTTCGTCGGCCCCAGTCCGGAAGCCATGCGCAAGCTCGGCGACAAGATCGGTGCGAAGCTGATCGCGGAGGAAGTCGGCGTGCCGGTCGCGCCGTGGAGCCGCGGTCCGGTCGAAACCGTGGACGCGGCCCTCGCGGCCGCCGCCGAGATCGGCTACCCGTTGATGCTGAAGGCGACCGCCGGTGGTGGCGGCCGGGGTATCCGGGTGATCACCAACGAGGCCGAGCTCGTCGACGCCTACGAGCGCACCCGTCAGGAAGCCGCGCGCGCATTCGGCAGTGGCGTGGTCTTCCTGGAACGGCTGGTGACCGGCGCCCGGCATGTCGAGGTCCAGGTGATCGCCGACGGCCAGGGGACCGCGTGGGCGCTCGGCGTCCGCGATTGCTCGGTGCAGCGGCGCAATCAGAAGGTCATCGAGGAGTCGGCGTCGCCGGTGCTGAGCCCCGAACAGGCGGCCGAGCTCAAGGCGTCGGCCGAGCGGTTGGCGATCGCGGTCGGGTATCGCGGCGCCGCGACCGTCGAATTTCTGTACCACCCGGGTGACGAGCTGTTCGCGTTCCTCGAGGTCAACACCCGCCTGCAGGTCGAACACCCGATCACCGAGTGCACCACCGGATTCGACCTGGTTCGGGCGCAGCTGCTGGTGGCATCGGGCGGCAAGCTCGAGGGCGAACCTCCGGCTGAGCGCGGACACGCGATCGAGGCCCGGCTCAACGCCGAGGACCCCGACCGCGACTTCGCGCCCGCTCCGGGCCGCATCGCGCGGCTGGACCTGCCCGCCGGGCCCGGCATCCGAGTCGATACCGGCGTCAGCGAGGGCGACACGATTCCCGCCGACTTCGACTCGATGATCGCCAAGATCATCGCCTACGGCCGAGACCGCGACGAAGCGCTGGGCAGGCTGCGCCGGGCAGTGGCGAAGACCCGGGTCGTCATCGAGGGCGGCGCGACGAACAAGAGCTTCGTGCTCGACCTGCTGAACCAGCCCGAGGTGATCGATGCCAGCGCGGATACCGGCTGGATCGACCGTGTTCGCGCCCAGGGCCGCCTCGTATCGCATCGGCACTCCGCGATCGCGGTGGCCGTCGCCGCCATCGACGCCTATGAAGAGGAAGAGCGTGCCGAGCGGGACCGGCTGCTGTCGACGGCGGCGGGTGGACGTCCCCAGGTGCAGCATCAGAGCGGTCGGCCGCACGACCTCAAGCTGCGCGGCGTCGGTTACCGCGTGCGCGTCGCACGTATCGGTGCCTATCGGTTCCGAGTCGGCATCGAGGCGGGCGGCAATACGGCCGCCGCTGATGTAGACCTCGAGCGCTTCGACCGCCACACCGGGCAGATCGTGGTCAACGGCACCCGCTACCGCGTGATCACCGGTACGCACGGGCCGATTCATCTGGTCGATGTCGACGGTGTGACGCATCGGATCAGCCGTGACGAGGGTGGTGTCGTCCGCTCGCCCGCTCCCGCGCTGGTCGTTGCCACGCCACTGGCGATCGGCGCCGAGGTCGAGGCGGGCGCGCCGGTCCTGGTACTGGAGAGCATGAAGATGGAAACGGTGCTGCGCGCGCCGTTCCGGGCTCGGTTGAAGGAATGCGCTGTTTCCGTCGGCACCCAGGTGGAGACCGGTGCGCCGCTGCTGCGGCTGGAGCCGCTCGCCGATGACGACGAGGCCGAGGACGCGGCGGCGGTCGAGTCGGTCGAGCTGGATCTGCCCGGTGAGTCCGCACCGGACCAGCCGCACGAGGGTACGGCACGCAGTCTGCAGGACCTGCGCAGCTTGTTGCTGGGTTTCGATGTCGACCCACATGACGATCGCCGAGTACTCGACCGCTACCTCGCCGTGCGCCGGGCAGCTCTGGCGGACAACCGTCGGCCCCTCGCCGAGGAAATCGAACTCGTGCAGGTGTTCGCCGATCTCTCCGAACTGAGTCACAACCGGTCGGGGGACGAGGACGGTGGCCACGGGCATGTCCACAGCGCCCGCGAGTACTTCCACACCTACCTGCAGAGCCTCGACGTCGAACGGGCCGGGCTGCCGGAGTCGTACCAGGCCACCCTCGCCAAGGCGCTCGGGAACTACGGTGTCACCGATCTGGAACGTTCCCCTGAGCTCGAAGCCGCGGTCTTCCGGATCTTCCTCGCTCAGCAACGTCCATCCGACACCGTCACGGTCATCACCACATTGCTGCGCGAATGGCTGCGCGAGCCGGTGCCGGACCGGGCGCTGCGTGAACCGGTCGGTCTGGCACTGGAGCGGCTGGTGGCCGCGACGCAGGTGCGCTTCCCGGTGATCGCCGACCTCACCCGCGGTTTGGTGTATGCCTGGTTCGGCCAGCCGCTGCTGCGGCGCAACCGCGCCCGCGTTTACACCAATGTCCGCAAGCAGTTGAGCCACCTCGACGCGCACCCGGAAACGCCCGATCGCGCCGAGCGCATTTCCGAGATGGTGCGCAGCACCGAGCCGCTGGTGCGGCTGGTCGGTCAGCGGCTGGTACGCGGCCGTGTGGACAACACCGCCATGCTCGAGGTGCTGACCCGGCGGTACTACGGAAACAAGGGGTTGGCCAGCGTACACACGCGAGAGGCCAGCGGGTGCACCTTCGTGATCGCCGAGCGCCGGGGCCTGAGCCTGGTGTCGGCAGCGGTGAGTTTCGACGCGCTCGACACCGTGCTGCGCGGTCTTACCGAACTGGCGAGCGAGGCCGCGTCCATCGAGGTCGACATCTACCTGAGCTGGGAGAAGCAGCCAGAGGACTTCGACGCGATGGCGGCGGCGCTGCAGGAAGTGCTCGGTGCACGGCCGTTGCCGAACCAGATACACCGGATCACCGCGACCGTTGCGGGCAGCGGCGGTGCGGTGATGCACCATCACTTCACCTTCCGTCCGTCCGCGACGGGCATGGTCGAGGAGCGGTTGATCCGCGGCCTGCATCCCTACATCGCGGAGCGGATGCAGATGAAGCGGCTGCGCAAGTTCGATCTCACCCGGCTGCCGTCCTCGGACGAGGAGATCTACCTCTTCCGCTGCATCGCGAAAGAAAACCCGTCCGATGAGCGCCTCGTCGCATTCGCGCAGGTGCGTGACCTGGCCGCGCTGCGCGAGCACGACGGCCGACTGCTGGCACTGCCGACGGCCGAGAGCACCATCGCCACCTGCCTCGACTCGATCCGGCGGGCACAGTCGCAGCGGCCGTCGGCCAAGCGCTTCCACACCAACCGCATCGTGATGTACATCTGGCCGCCGGTCGACATCACCCGCGCCGAGTTGGAAACGATCGTCGATCGCGTGCGGCCGACGACCGCGGGCGCCGGGCTGGAGGAGATCCTGCTCATCGCACGGCACCGTGCCCCGAGGTCCGGCGAGCTGATCAAGGTCGCCGTGCGCATAACCTTCGACACCACCGGCGGCACCGAGGTGACCATCGGCGAGCGGTCCGACGAGGTGGTCGAGCCACTCGACGAGTACCGGCAGAAGGTGCTGCGGGCGAGCAGCCGCAACACCGTCTATCCCTACGAGTTGACCGGTCTGCTCGGTGAGTTCGCCGAGTACGACCTCGACACCGACCACACGCTCGTGCCGGTCGACCGGCCCAAGGGACGCAATAAGGCCGCGATGGTTGCGGGCGTGGTCACCACGCCGACCGAGCAGTATCCGGACGGCATCACCAGGGTGGTGCTGCTCGGAGATCCGACGAAATCTCTCGGCGCGCTCTCGGAGCCGGAGTGCCGTCGCGTGATCGCCGCGCTGGACCTGGCCGAACGGATGCAGGTGCCGCTGGAGTGGTACGCGCTGTCGTCCGGCGCCCGGATCTCGATGCAGTCGGGCACCGAGAACATGGACTGGGTGGCGGCGGCGCTCAAGCGGATCGTCGAATTCACCCAGGACGGCGGCGAGATCAACATCGTGGTCTCGGGCATCAATGTCGGTGCGCAGCCGTACTGGAACGCCGAGGCGACGATGCTCATGCACACCAAGGGCATCCTGGTGATGACGCCGGACTCGGCGATGGTGCTGACCGGCAAGCAGGCACTGGACTTCTCCGGTGGTGTGTCGGCCGAGGACAACTTCGGTATCGGCGGCTACGACCGGGTGATGGGCCCGAACGGGCAGGCGCAGTACTGGGCGCCGAATCTGCTTGCCGCGCGCGATGTGTTGATGTCGCACTACGACCACACCTACGTGGCACCCGGCGAGCAGTCGCCGCGGCGGTCCCGGACCAGTGACCCGATCGATCGCGACGTCTCCGATTTCCCGCATGTCGTGGCGGGCAGCGACTTCAGCACCGTCGGTGAGATCTTCTCCGCCACCGCCAACCCGGACCGCAAGAAGCCGTTCGACATTCGGACTGTCATGCGGGCGGTCTCCGATCAGGACCACCCGGTACTGGAACGCTGGGCCGGGATGGCCGACGCCGAGACGGCCGTGGTGCAGGACGTGCGGCTCGGCGGTATCCCGGTGTGCCTGTTGGGCATCGAGTCCAGGGGAGTGCCGCGGCGCGGCTTCCCGTCCACCGATGGCCCGGACACCTATACGGCAGGCACGCTGTTCCCGCGGTCGTCGAAGAAGGCCGCGCGGGCGATCAGCGCGGCCAGCGGCAATCGGCCGCTCGTGGTGCTGGCGAACCTGTCGGGCTTCGACGGCTCGCCGGAATCGATGCGGAAGCTGCAGCTCGAGTATGGCGCCGAGATCGGCCGTGCGATCGTGAACTTCCAAGGGCCCATTGTGTTCTGCGTGATCTCGCGGTATCACGGTGGCGCGTTCGTGGTGTTCTCGAAGCTGCTCAACCCGAATATGACCGTGCTCGCGCTGGAAGGCTCATTCGCCTCGGTGCTCGGCGGCGCCCCCGCCGCCGCGGTGGTCTTCTCCGGCGAGGTCGATGCCCGTACCGCAGCCGATCAGCGAGTGCGGGACCTCGAGGCACGCACCGCGAACGCGGTCGGCGCCGACCGCGCGGCACTGACGGCGGAGCGCGACGAGGTCCGGACGTCGGTCCGCACGGAGAAACTCGGTGAGGTCGCAGCAGAATTCGACCGCGTGCACAATATACAGCGCGCTGTCGAGGTCGGTTCGGTGGACGCCATCATCCGCGCCGCCGAACTGCGTCCGCGCATCATCGAAGCCATCGAGGCCGGTCTGCCTGGCTGATCGGTCCGGACCATCTGATTGCTGATGCGGTAGGTCCGAGCAGGACTCGGGGCTCTCGATATCGGGCCCCGAGTCGGTGAAATGGCTGCCCGTGGAGGTGGAGGCGGCGTTGTACTCGACGCCGCCTCCACCTATTACGGCCGCCGCAGATTTGATGCGGTACTGCGTGATCGGACCCTGGCACACCGCGGCAGGGCAGGGATTCGGATGGGTCTCGCGACGGGAGTCGGGTCCGCATCGGTATGTCGTGGGGAGTGCGTGTTGGTCGTTGTTGTGGTTGTCGCGGTTGTGGTCGGAGTTGTCGTTCTCGCGGTGTCAGGTGTTGGGCTGCACTGGTATGTATGGCGGCGGCTCGTGCGTGATACGACTGTCGCAGGCTCCGTGCCCCGGCATATCGGCAGCGCCATCGTGGTGGTTGGGCCGGTGCTGCTGATCGGGACCGTGGTCGCCGAACGCCTTCGGGCACCGTTTCGGCTCGTTCGGATCATCGCCTGGCCAGGCTATCTGTGGGGTGCTGTCTTCGTGTACCTGCTGATAGCGCTGTTCGTGGGGGAGGTAGTCCGATTTGTATTGCTGAGATGGGCTGGTCGCGGTGACGCGGCGGCGGATACCGCCGCGACGATTTCGGTAGCGGACACGGCCGCCCCCAGTGGGGCGATCCCGGGGCCGGGTGCCGAGACGCAGCCGGAGTCATCGTCGGGGGTGGCCACTGCCACGGTCACTCGAATTCCGCGCCGACTCTTCGTATCTCGTGTCGTGGGTGGTACGGCCGCCGCTGCCGCGGTCACGACCGTCGGCTACGGAACCTACGGTGTACTGCGTGGTCCCAGTGTGAAGCGCGTTGTCGTTCCGCTGGCGAAACTGCCTCGCCGTGCACACGGGTTCCGGATAGCCGTGGTCAGCGACATCCATCTCGGTCCGATCCTCGGGCGTGGGTTCGCCGAACGCGTGGTCACCACGATCAATGACACGCAGCCCGACCTCATCGCCGTTGTCGGCGATCTGGTGGACGGCACTGTCGAGGATCTCCGCCCCGCCGTCGCGCCGCTGGCCGGGTTGCGGGCCCGCCACGGTGCGTATTTCGTGACCGGCAACCACGAGTACTTCTCCGGTGCGGAGGAATGGATCGAACACGTCCAGGAATTGGGGCTGCACTTGCTCGCCAATACCCGAACGGAGCTGCCCGGATTCGACCTCGCGGGCGTCAACGACGTGCAGGGCGCGTCGACCGGACAGGGACCCGACTTCGGTCGGGCGCTGGGGGATCGGGATCGCTCGCGTATGGCGGTGCTCCTGGCGCACCAGCCCGTGCTGATCGATGACGCGGTTGCCCACGGCGTCGACCTGCAGCTGTCGGGGCACACCCATGGCGGTCAGATGTGGCCGGGCAATTTCCTTGCGGGCCTGGCCAATCCGACCGTTGCCGGGCTGGAGCGTTACGGCGACACGCAACTGTATGTCACGCGCGGCGCCGGGGCATGGGGCCCGCCGGTCCGGGTGGGGGCGCCGTCCGATATCACCGTGGTCGAACTCGCTGCGCTGCAGGCGTGAGGCCGCGCTGGCCGGACGCCCGCACCGCGGCTATCCTCGGTCAGCCATAGACGGCCGGCAGCAATGCGGTCATCACTCGTCCGGTATTCGGGCCGAAGCAGAGTAGGACGCTGTCGGACATATCGATGATCCGACCGGCGCGCCCGGCTGGAGTTTGTCCGATGCCGGGCAGCTCGAGCAGGCTGGCCGGGCCGCCCACCGAGGCGAGGCCATCGGTCATGACCAGGAGGATATCGGGGCGGGCCGCGATCAGCGCCTCGCTGGTGATGGTGACGAAGGGCTCGGTCAGCCCGGCCGCTGTTCCCGCGTCCTGCGCACCCAACCCGGTGATCAGTGCGTCCGCGCCCGAGCCCGGTCCGGCCAACATGGTGAGCGCGGTGCCGCGCAGATACACGAATGCGATGCGCGGCTTGGGCTTTCCAGCCGGGACGGCCGCGGTCGCGGCGGCAATCTCCGCGGTCGTGCGCTCGGCGAGCGCGACACCCTGGTCGTGGACGCCGAGAGTGTCCGCGACGGCCTGGATCTGCGGACCGGTCCCGGTCAGCGTGCGCGCCGGATCGAAGACGACGATCGGGACGCCAGCGGCGTGCAACTGCTCGAAGACCGCAGGTGTCCCGGTGGTGGTATCGGTCAGCAAGACGGTGGGGTGCAAGGCCAGAACGGCCTCGACGCTCATGGCCTCACCGCCCGGGGTGACATCGGTGCGGTCGATGATCGCCGGGAGCTTCGCGGCGGTACTGCGGCCGACGAGATGTGGGCCGAGGCCGAGTGCGTATACCGTCTGCGCCAGGGTGCCGAAACGGTCTACCGCAATGATGCGACTGGTGTCGGAGACCGTCACGTCGGTGCCGTCGAAACCGCGGACGGTGACGGGCAGGCGCGGCCGCGGGTCGGATGCGATCGGTTGCGGATCGGGATCCGTTAGGGTTGCTGTGATTTCGCCCTTGGTTGCGACATCGGTCTGCCCTTGCGACGAACATGCGCTGAGTCCGAGTGCGAAGGTGAGTCCGAATGTCAGTATTCCGAGTCCGGCGCGGCTGAACATGATTGTCAGAGTATCCGCGGGCAGCGCGCCGTTCGCTACTCAATTTTCGTGGATGTGACAACGGAAGTTGTTTTCCTGCAATGGTTTTCCGGTGTTCATGAGTAGTTTACTGGCGGACCGCGGCTTTGCCGTGAGGTCATGACGTGTGTTGGCTGGTAGGAGTGGGCGAGATTCCATAAGGGCACTCGATACGGTGGAGGTTAAAGCATGTTGAACCGCAAGAGAATAGGTCAATTGACCAGATATTTTGCAGTGCGTTTCGATCAGGTCCGCCCGGGTGAACCGGACCGTGGACCGGTCGATGACCGTGCGATCCTTGGGTACAGTGCGGTTCACCTGAGGATATCCATCGAGGGATAGCCCGGGGCACCATGGGTGGGTATCAAAGGGGAAAACCGAAATGGCAACCGTGGCACGAATGCGGTGCTGGCACTGGGTGATTCGACGCGGCAATAATAGCCGATCGATTGCTGGATATCCAGGCGTCCGGGGGATCGGTGTATGACGCAGAATCCGCCGGATGTGGTGCCTGTCCGCCTGGCGGCCCGGCACATACCCGACGGCCATCGCCGCGGGCTGGTGGCCGGAGAACCCAAGGGGTGCATGGGAATCGGGGCGGCAGTTACACGCGTCGCGTGGTGGACACAACTATCGATCGATGAGGCGTGATGACCGCGATGATATCGGTGCTGGTGATCGACGATCACAACATGCTGCGCGGCGCGCTGTGCGAAATCCTGGATCGTGAGAGCGATATCACGGTGGTGGGTCAGGCTGCCGATGGCCGTTCGGGCATCGAGCAGGCGGAGCGGCTATATCCGAATGTCGTGATCTTGGATGTCGAGATCCCCGGGGAAGACGTCGTGACGACACTGCTCAGGCTGCGGGAGGTGAGTCCCGACACGCGGGTGTTGATCGTCAGCGTGCACCAGGATATGGGGTTGATCCGCGAACTGGTCGAGTGCGGCATCGCTGGTTATCTGCACAAGAGCGCGAGGCGGGAGACGCTGCTGTCGGCGATCCGCACCGCGGACAGCGATGGCGAGGTCATCGTCTACGTGTCCTGGCAGGAGGATCGCCGATCCGCGGACGGCAACCGGGACGTCTCGCCGGATCAGGCGCTCACCGCGCGCGAGTTGGAGGTCGTCGAACGGGTCGCGAGCGCCATGAGCAATCGGCAGATCGCGAATGCACTCGGCATCACCGAGGGCACCGTAAAGCGGCACCTGCGCAACATCTTCCAGAAGCTCGACGCCGTATCGAGACTGGATATGGTCAACCGGGCGACGGCGGCCAAGCTCATCGTCCCGTATCCGCCGGAGTGATCAACCGCCGGCCCGCTGCGGGCCGCCCCGAGATCGGCGGCCATCTGTCATGAGTGGCGGTCGCCTGCTGCGGGTCGCGATAGCGCGTCGTGAGTATGCAATAGATGCGGGATCGTGGCGCTTCTGGTGTCCGGTCCGTTAACTCGCGCTGAACTATCCGGCGCACCGGTTGATCAGGTAGGTGAGTGATCACTAAACTTCGGGATATGAGTTCACCGGCTCGAGTACGAATGTCGGCGAGCGCACGACGCGAACAGGTATTGGCTGCCGCCATAGCCGAATTCGCAGCCGGTGGCTACACGGCGACGACAACGGAGTCGATCGCCCGGCGTTCCGGAATTTCGCAGGCCTATCTCTTCCGTTTGTTCCAGACCAAGAAGGAGATTTTTCTCGCCGCGGCGAATCGAGCATTCGACTCCGTCGAGAAGGCCTTCCGCGAGGCCGCCTCGAAAAGCGTGCAAGACGACCGCCTGGACGCGATGGCGGACGCCTATATAGAGCTGCTGGGTGATCGCCAGCAGCTGACCTTCCAACTGCAGGTGTATGCGGCATCGGCTCTCGACGACGAGATCCGCGCCCTCGCCCGCGAACGGTTTCACCACCTGTACCAGGTGGTGCAGGACCTGTCCGGCAGCGATGCCGGGGGTGCGTTCGATTTCATGGCGCAGGGCATGCTGCTGAATGTCACGAGTGTGCTGGAACTGGAACTGCTGTAAGGAGATTTTCATGCCCGCTCTGCCCTGGACCGCGGGGGTGCACAAGCCCGCGAAAGGTGACCAGTTGCACGTGCTCACCTCCCGGCTGCCGCTGACGAACTATATCGATGTGCCCCGATTTCTCTACTGGACAATGCGGATTCGCACCCAACTGGTTTCCGCACCGGGATGTGTCGGATTCGCACTGGACGCGAAGCTGATCTCCAAGACGTTCTGGACGCTGTCCGCGTGGTCGGACAAGCAGGCCATGGACCACTTCGCGCACAGCGGTACCCACGCGAAGATGCTGGCGGATATGGCCGGTCGGATCGGCGATCCGAATTTCGTCGAGTCGAGCGCGTCGACCGAGGACATACCGCTGTCCTGGGCCGATGCCCGAGTCCGGATCTCCGCGCGCTAGCCCCTGACAGCTAGCCGGACCAGCCGATCGAGGAGTGGTGATGCCGCAGAAGATTCGCTTGATCAGTGAGTTCTCTTTTCCCGCAGTGCTTTTCCATGCGGCACTGGTCAGTGCCGAGTACTGGCAGGCGCGCGTGGCCGAACTGGACGGCCCGCATGCCGAACTGTCTCTCCATCGTGAGGCCGACGGCGTGCTCGTGGCCACAGTATCCAAACCTGTTGCCCCGGATCAGATTCCGCCACGGCTGGCGCGGGTTTGGCCGTCCGGGCTGCGGCTGGACTACGCCGAGCACTGGTCACCGCTGGTGGCGGGGACGGCCCGGGCCGAAATACGCGGCAGCATCGCTGGCGTCGGCACCATGGCGGGCAGCTGCGAGCTGCGCGACGGCGTGGATGGATGCGTCTCGGAATACTCGGTGACGGTCGATTCCGGAATTCCGATGGCGGGCCGGTTGATCGCGGGGGCCTTCGCGAAGGGCATCATCGAGGACTCGGGTGCGGTGGATGCGTTCACCGAGCGCTGGCTGCGGCGGGCGCATGCGTGATGGCCGGTGACCCGTTCGCGGTGTGGATGAGACGAATGCGCCCTGGACGGCCCGGGCATCCGGCCCTGGTGTGCTTTCCGCCCGGTGGCGGCGCGGCCGGAGGCTATCGCGAGCTGGCGAACCACATTACCGAGGGTGTCGGCGTCTACGCCGTGCAGTATCCGGGTCGCCGCGACCGGATCGGCGAGGCGCTGATTCCATGCCTCACCGAACTCGCGGACCAAATCGCCATGGCCTTGGCGCCACTGCTCGGCGGTGAGCTGGCATTGTTCGGCCACAGCATGGGGGCGACCATTGCCTTCGAGACCGCCCGTCGGCTGGCGGCGCGCGGCCGGACCCCGATCACACTGTTCGTATCCGGTCGGACGGCCCCGTCCGAGCCCGCCGCCGATCGGCTGGCCGACACCGGCGATGCCACGCTGATCGCCGAATTGGAGCGCTTGGCAAATGATCCCGCGTCAGTGGCCGTCCTGCGTACCAACTCGGCACTCGCCGCCGCCGTGCTGCCCGCGGTTCGCAACGACTACCTCGCGATCGAGAACTACGTCTACGCACCCGGTGATCCGCTGCGCTGCCCGGTGGTCGGGCTGACCGGGGCCGACGACCCGGTGGTTACACCGGACCAGCTCGCGCGGTGGCGCACTCATACCTCGCGATCGTTCGATCTGCATGTCTTCCCGGGTTCGCATTTCTACTTGGACGCCCAACCTGCGGCGATCGCGCAGGTGATCAACAGCGGTATCCGAGCGGCCGATTCGGCATCGACCAACGTTCACAAACCTGCGGTATCTTTGCCTCGTGTCGGAAAGGCTGCTCAACCGAATTCCCCGTCCGAGGGTGCTGACGACGGTTATGGTTTGCGTAATGAGCTGCGCCATGGCCGGTTTGGGCCTGCATCACATATCGCGCGCGGAAACCGGCCCCGATGGTGATCAGCTCGGGCAATTATCGTTCGGCGGGTTGGTGCGAACCTATGGCCTGCATATCCCCGCCGGAACCGACCATCCGGCTGGGCTGGTGGTCAACCTGCACGGCGGTGGTTCGACCGGGCACGGCCAGGAATCGCTCACGCACTACGACGCCGTCGCGGACCGGCACGGCTTCATCGTGGTGTATCCCGATGGTATCGAACATAATTGGGCCGATGGGCGGGGTGCGTCCGAGCCGGACCGTCGCGGCATCGACGATGTCGGTTTCCTTGTCGCGCTCGTCGATAAACTCGCCCGCGAATTCGATATCGACCGCGGTCATGTATTCGCCACCGGTATGTCGAATGGTGGGTTCATGGCCGATCGACTCGCCTGTGATCGCGCCGATGTGTTCGCCGCCATCGCGCCGGTCGCGGGCACCCTGGGGGCAAACGTCAACTGTGCGCCCACGCGTCCGGTCTCCGTACTCGAAACTCACGGAACCGCCGATCCGATCGTGCCCTTTACCGGCGGAACCATGACCGGCCGAGGCGGACAGTCGACAATTCTGCCCGCCCTCACGACTGCGGCGCGCTGGCGCGAGGCGGACCGCTGCCAAGCGCCGACCGAAGAGCTGCTCTCGGCCACCGGCAACGACGCCACCCAGGTCCACCGCCTCACCGCCACCGCCTGTGCCGACGGCACCGAGGTGACCTTTATGCAGGTCGACAACGGAGGACACACCTGGCCCGGCGGCCTGCAATACCTCCCCAAGGCCATCATCGGCCCGACCACCGATATCTTCGACGCCTCAGAAGCCAGCTGGCAGTTCTTCGCAGCCCACGCCCGCTGACTCGGGCCGAGCGGCCTGTAGCCCACCAAGGCGGGCGCGAGCTGCTGGTATGCCACGCAAGCCCATTGCCGCAGCCGATCGCGGACGAGCAGATGCCGATGTGCCATTCGCTGCGGATTGTGCATATGTGCACTCGGACATTTCGCTGAGGGGTTCGCACCGTGCGATATCTGTGCCCGACCACTGCGGGATGGTGCGTGAAGAAAGCTGGCGGGGTTCACAATTCAGCGTATCGAGCCTGCTATAGCTGACTGTGGGGGAAATTGGCCGTACGGCGTCGAGCGGTAACGAAGGAGTCGATATTCGTTTTCTTCGAGTTTGCCATCGACAGCTTCTCGATCACCCGGTGGAACCGCTGGGCTGCCTCGACGAGGGACGCCGATCCTGTGACGCTGCGGTGGAATAGGTGGAAATCGATACTGCCGCTACTTATTTCGTCCTCTCGATTCGACGGGTGTTGCATCTGCCGCCACAGTTGTAAGTGCACAGGGGCCGATGATCGGTCGGGCAGGCGGGCACGGAAGGCAGCAGATGTTCACCCGGATCGCAATTGTCAATCGCGGCGAGGCCGCCCGCAGGCTTATTCATACCGCCAGGGAGTTGGGTATCGAAACCGTCGCGCTATATACCGATGGCGAACGTCATGCGACCTTCGTGCGGGAAGCCGATCGGCGGTATTGCCTGGGACCGGCGAGTGCGCGCCCATATCTGAATCCGGTGCTGCTGGAACGCGCCTTACGGGAAACCGGTGCGGACGCGGCCTGGGTCGGCTGGGGATTCGTGGCCGAGGATCCGGAATTCGCCGAACTGTGTGCGCGGGTGGGTGTTACCTTCATCGGGCCGAGCGCCGAGGCGATGCGCAGGCTCGGTGACAAGATCGGCGCGAAGCTGCTGGCCGAGCAGGCGGGCGTGCCGGTCGCGCCGTGGAGCGGCGGTCCGGTCGAAACGCTGGATGCCGCAATCGAAGCCGCGCAGCGCATCGGCTACCCGCTGATGTTGAAGGCGACCGCGGGCGGTGGTGGACGCGGGATCCGGGTGGTCGCCTCGGAGGCCGATTTGCGCGAGGCCTATCAGCGCACGAGCAAGGAGGCCGAGCGGGCCTTCGGCAGCGGTGTGGTGTTCCTCGAACGTCAGGTGACCGGTGCCCGGCATGTCGAGGTGCAGGTGATCGCCGACGGGCACGGCGGCGCCTGGGCGCTGGGCGTGCGCGATTGTTCGGTGCAGCGGCGCAACCAGAAGATCATCGAGGAGTCGGCCTCGCCGGTACTCACCGCCGAGCAGGCGCTGGAGTTGAAGCAATCCGCGCGACGGCTGGCACTTTCGGTCGGCTACTGCGGGGCCTGCACCGTCGAATTCCTGTATCACCCGGGCGAACGGTTCTTCGCCTTCCTGGAGGTGAACACTCGGCTACAGGTCGAACACCCCATCACCGAGGCCACCACCGGTGTCGATCTGGTCAAGGCCCAGCTGCAGGTGGCGGCTGGAATTCCGCTGAGCGGACCGGTGCCCGCCGAACGCGGGCACGCGGTGGAGGCCAGGCTGAACGCCGAGGATCCGGACCGTGACTTCGCACCGGCACCGGGCCGAATCGCGTTGCTGCGCTTGCCGACCGGCCCGGGTATCCGGGTGGACACCGGTGTCGGCGAGGGCGATGAAATCCCCGCGGACTTCGATTCCATGATCGCCAAGATCATCGCCTACGGCCGGGATCGGACCGAGGCGCTACAGCGACTGCGCCGGGCACTGGCCGATACGACGGTGGTCATCGAGGGCGGCGCGACCAATAAGAGCTTTCTGCTGACGCTGCTCGATACGCCGGAAGTGATCGACGGTACCGCCGACACCCGGTGGGTGGACCGCGCATCGGCCGAGGGCGGTCTGGCCACCCAGCACCACCTCGGCCTCGCCTTGGCGGCCGCGGCGATCGACGGCTACGAGGACGCCGAACACGGTGCTCGCGGACGGCTCTGGGAAAGTGGGCGTGGGCGGCGCCCACATGTGCAGCACGAGGTCGGTCGGGCCGTCGAACTGCGGGTCGGTGAGCGCGGGTACCGGGTCACGGTGGCCAAGAACGGATTCGGCCGATTCTGGGTCGCGATCGAGGACGGTATCGCCGATCGCGTGGAATTCGAGGCGGCTGTCGAGCGGATCGACGAGCACCTGGCCGCGCTCACCGTGGCCGGTCAGCGCTACCGTCTGGTGTCGGCCACACACGGCGCGGTTCATTTGGTCGAGATCGACGGCGTCGCACATCGAGTGAGTCGGGATGAGGGTGGTGTGCTGCGCGCACCCGCGCCCGCGCTGGTGGTCGCGACCCCGGTCGATGTCGGCGGCGAAGTGCGAAGCGGTGCACCGGTACTGGTGCTGGAGAGCATGAAGCTGGAAACCGTGCTGCCCGCGCCCTGCGCTGGTCGGCTCCGGGAGCTGCTGGTCGCCGTCGGCAGCCAAGTCGCGGCGGGGGAGCTCTTGGCACGGGTGGAACCGGCGGGTGGTGCGACTCGGGTGGCACCGTCGCGGTCGATCGATCTGATGATCCCGTCGCCCGCACATCCGCCGAGCGCGGCGGATCGAGCGCGCCGCGCGCGGGCGGACATGCGAGCGGAACTGCTCGGCTTCGACGCCGCATCGGCCGACGCTTGGGCCCGCTATCTGCTCGATCGTGACGCGCTGGCGGTCGCCGACGGCGACTGGCTCGTCGACGAGGTCGAGTTGGCCGAGATCTTTGCCGATATCGCGGAATTGGCCTCCCCCGAGGCATCGGGCCGTGGCGCCGACAGCCCGCGCGAGCAGCTCCATATCTACCTGCAGAGTCTCGACACCGAACGGGGTGCGATTCCGGCCGAGTTCCGCAGCAGGCTCGGGCGCGCACTGGCCCACTACGGGGTCGCGGAACTGGATCGGACCCCCGAACTGGAAGCGGCCGTCTTCCGTATCTTCCTGGGCACCAATCGGATTGCCGTGGGTGTCCGGGTAGTGACCGAACTGCTGAAGCTGTGGATCGGTGCGGATCCGCCGCCGGTGGCGCACCACCCGCACACCCGCGAGATCTTGGAGCGGGTGATCCGGATGTCCCGCTCGCGCTTCCCCGCGGTCGCCGATCTGGCCCGCAGCGTCGCCTTTGCCTGGTTCATGCGCCCGGCGACCGATGCCGCCCGTACCGCCATGCTGACTGGGGTGTCGGAGGAACTTGCCGCCCTCGCGGCGGCGCCGGATTCGCCGGAGCGGTCGCGTCGGATCGCCGCGCTGGTCGAGATTCCGGAACCGCTGTACGAATTCCTCGCAGAGCGTCTGCTCGCCGGTCCGGACGGCAGCTTCGCACCGCGCGAACCCATGCTCGAGGTGTTGGGCCGCTGGCATTACGGCGAACAGCATCTGCACACATTGCGTGCCTTCGATATCGCGGGCCGTCCGTTCGTGGTCTGTGACTACCGGCTGGAACTGCATCCGGCCCATGCCGTGCCGACGACCGCCGTCGCCACCGTTGGCACCTTCGCCGAGCTGCCGGAATACGCCGACCAGCCGGACACCGCACTGGTGGCGGCCCTGCGCGCCGAACTGCTCGCGGTCCCGGTCGGTCAGGTGGCCGTGGCCGACCTGCACCTGGTCTGGCCGGACGCACCCGCCTCGCCCGACGAACGCGCCGAGGCGCTGTGCCGCGGTTTGATCGCGGCCCGGCTGTCCGAACAGGCGCGCCGGATCGTGGTGGCCGTGGCCGGACCGGAAGTGGAGTTCTACACCTTCCGCCGGGCCGAGTCGGATCTGGTCGAGGACCGGCTGGTGCGCGGGGTCCACCCGCTGGTCGGGCGGCGGCTGTCGCTGTGGCGGCTGCGGCACTTCCACCTGTCGCGGATCCATACTCCCGAACCGATTCTGCTGTATCACTGTGTGGCCAAGGACAACCCGGACGACCAGCGGCTGGTGGCGCTGGCCCAGGTCGGCCGCTTCGAGCTGACCCGCGACGAACAGGGGGCGATCGCGGCGGTCGGTGATGTCGACACGGTGCTCTCGGCATGCGTCGAGGCGATCGGACGGGCTCGCCACGATCTGGACCCGGCGGGGGCCTGGTTGGATATGAACCACATCTGGCTGGACATCCGGCCGGGTATCGAGGTCGACCTGGCGGAGTTCGCGGCCTGGCAGCGTTGCGTGGCACCGGAATTCACCGAGGCCGGTGTGCAGGAAGTGCTGGTCCAGGCGCGGCTGGCCACCCGGGAGGGAGCCTTCCGGGAATCGGTCACCCGATTGCGCTATGAGCCCGGTTCCAGCGCGCAGGTGACGATCGAGGGACCTCCACAGGTCGCGCTCGAACCGCTCGACGACTACGACCAGAAGGTGGTGCGGGCGCGGCGGCGCGGCACCGTGTACCCGTACGAGCTGATCCCGCTGCTCACCGGTGCGGTCGGCACCTTCACCGAATACGATCTCGACTCCGAGTCCACCTCGGCGCGGCTGGTCCCGGTGGACCGACCGCGCGGGCGCAATACGGCGGGCATCGTGGTGGGTGTGGTGTCGACGCCGACCGCACTGCACCCGGAGGGCGTGTGCCGGGTGACCTTGTTCGGCGATCCCACCAACGCGCTCGGCGCGGTATCGGAGGCCGAATGCGCCCGGATCATCGCGGCGCTGGATCTCGCGCAGCGGCTTGCGGTTCCGGTGGAGTGGTTCGCGCTCTCGGCGGGTGCGCGCATCTCGCTGGACTCCGGCACCGAGAATATGGACTGGGTCGCCCGCGCGCTGCGCCGCATCGTCACGTTCACCCAGGACGGCGGCGAGATCAATGTGGTGGTCGCCGGTATCAATGTGGGCGCGCAGCCGTACTGGAACGCCGAGGCCACCATGTTGATGCACACCAAGGGCATCCTGGTGATGATCCCGGACGGCGCGATGGTGCTGACCGGCAAGCAGTCGCTGGACTTCTCCGGTGGGGTGTCGGCCGAGGACAACTTCGGTATCGGCGGCTACGCACGGGTGATGGGCCCGAATGGGCAGGCGCAGTACTGGGCCGCGAACTTGGCGCAGGCCCGCGATGTGCTGCTGGCGCATTACGCGCACAGCTACCGCGGTCCGGGGGAGCCGTGGCCGCGCCGGGCCGCCAGCACCGACCCGGTGGAGCGCGACATCACCGCGTTCCCGCATCCGGGTGCGGAGTTCCGTACGGTCGGTGAAATCTTCTCTGCCACCGTCAATCCCGATCGCAAGAAGCCCTTCGACATCCGCGCGGTGTTGCGCGCGGTCACCGACCAGGACCACCAGCTGCTGGAGCGCTGGGCCGATATGGCCGATGCGGACACCGCGGTGGTCGCCGACGCCCGGATCGGCGGCTGGCCGGTCTGCCTGATCGGGATCGAATCCAAGCCCGTTGTCCGACATGGTTTTCCGCCGGCGGACGGCCCGGACACCTACACCGCGGGCACGCTGTTCCCGCGTTCGTCGAAGAAGGTGGCGCGGGCAATCAATGCGGCCAGCGGCAATCGGCCGCTGATAGTGCTCGCCAATCTGTCCGGATTCGATGGATCGCCGGAATCCATGCGCACGCTGCAACTGGAGTACGGCGCCGAGATCGGCCGGGCGGTGGTGAACTTCGACGGCAAGATCGTCTTCTGCGTGATCTCCCGCTACCACGGCGGCGCCTTCGTGGTCTTCTCCAAGGCACTGAATCCGAATATGACGGTGCTCGCGGTCGAGGGATCGTTCGCCTCGGTGATCGGCGGGGCTCCGGCGGCGGCGGTGGTGTTCGCGCGCACCGTGGACGCACGCACCGTTGCCGACGCTCGCGTCCACGACCTGGAACACCGACTGGCTCGCGCCGATGTGTCCGAGCGACCCAAACTGGCCGCCGAATTGGTGGACCAGCGTACGGCGGTGCGCGCCGAGCAGCTGGCAACGCTCGCTGCGGAATTCGATGCGGTGCACAGTATCGAGCGCGCGGTGGGAGTCGGGTCGGTGGATTCCGTGGTCGCCGCGAGTGAGCTGCGCCTGCGGATCGCGACCGCGATCGACGAGTGGATGCGGGATGCGCCTTTTTCGCCGGAGCAGGAATGAGATTGGGGTGTAACCAGTTTCAGTGGAGGTAGGCGCGGCGGCTCCGGTTCAAAAACTGGTCGGTTGATCCAAACTGGAATTCGGGATATTTCCCTCGTTCGGTGCGGTTGCGGACATTTTGCGGTATAGAGGTCCGGAAAATATTGGGGGCGTTACTCTTCGAGTAGCCGAGTTAACACAACCGTATAAGAATGGTCACGACTTGGATGGTGTGGCGCCGTGGTCGAGTCGGCCCCGGATGTGACACTGCCTTCGCTTCTGATGGGTCGGCAAAACCCATCGGTTGACCCGACAGCAGGACGACCGGGTGCGTGGGACACAGCGTTGTGCCGCCCGCGCCGAGGTCAGGGGAACGGGCTGGTCCGGCCCGGCGATGGAGATCGACACGATGACAACAGAGGTGGGGCCGTCCGCAGCGGTCGCGGACCTGCGCGCTAGGCAGCGGCTGATTCTCGACCGCTATCGCGCGGAACTGGCGGCGATCGACAGTGCGCTGGTCGCCGACGAGGTCACCTGGCAGGAATGTTCGATCCAGGCCGAGCACATCATCGCCGACTGTGCCGATGCGCTCGCCTCCGGTCGGGTCGGCATCGTGGCCCGACATCTACACGCCATCGCCGATATGGCCCAGCGCCGTGGTGACCGGGGCATTCGGCCGGATGCCTCGGTGCGCGCGGCCCGGGTGCTCTCCGAACTGGTGCTCACCGAGGTGGCCGAAATCGTTGCCCCGCTAGCGGATTCGACGCGGCACCTGGGGATTGCGGCAATCACGCTGAACCGTGCAATATACGCGCGGCTGGAGGCCGGGGCCAAGGGCTACGACTCGTTCCTGCTCAACCAGGTGCGCATGGTCAACAACGCCGAGCGGCGGATGCTGGCCCGCGATATCCACGACCGGATCGGCAATAGCGTCAGCGTGGCGATGCGGCGGCTGGAACTGTGCGCCGCATCGCAGCCCGCGGGCGACCCGACCATCTCCGACGCCATCGCGGCGTTGACCGATACGCTGCAGGAACTTTCGTACATCACCACCGGGCTGCGCGCCGATTATGGGACGGGCAGTCTGCGCGATGCGCTGGCGGCATTCGTCGGTGCGATGCGACTTGCCGAGCCGGCGGTCGGGATTCAGGTCAACGGGGTGGAGTCCTGGGTCGACTCGCTGGTGCTCGACGAGATCTTCCTGATCCTGCGGGAAGGTTTGCGCAATGCCTTCGCGCACGCGGCGGCCGAGCAGGTGGTGGTCACGGTCGATATCGCGCCGCACGAGGTCTGGGCGACGGTGGCCGACGACGGTATCGGATTCGACCCGAAGGCCGAGCGCCGCACGAACGGGCTGGACTCCATGCGTGAACGCGCCGAACTGCTTTCCGGCGCGGTGACCGTGGTCTCGCGCAAGCACGGGGGCACCACGGTCGGGGTATGGATACCGGTGCTGGCGGCCTGTGCGATCTGATCAGTGCCCGGCGCCCACCTGGTTACAGGCCGCTCAAACCCATTGCGGCGTTGGCGGCGAACTGGGTGGCCATGAAGGCGTGGTAGGGGCGGCGGCTGCGTCGGCGGGGATGGTGGTAGCGGGTGGTGAGGGTGAGATAGCCGACCAGCACCGCGCCGGGAAGCAGGCAGGCGCAGGTCGGAACGAGGCCGGGAATCCGTTGTGCGGCAATGAGAATGCCGAGCGCGATCAGGGTCGCGAGCGCGGCGACGCAGCGGCGCAGCGGCCACTCGGCCACCAGCGCGATGAGGGTCCGCGGGCGCGCGACGCGGTCACCGTTCACATCGGAGAAGTCCTTGGTCACCGCGCCGATACAGCCCATCCACAATGACATTGCGATGGCGAAGGCGACCAGCGTGGGCGTCGGTCGCGCGCCGACTGCCACCGCCCCGGCCGCATAGGTGAGCAGACCACCGGCGACCACCACCGAAGTCGAACCGAGCCAGCCGCGGCGCAGTTGGAACGGTGGCGCCGAGTAGGCATAGCCGACGGCCAGGAATGCGCATACGAGCAGGGTCGGGGTCGGACCCGCCAGTGCGCCGAGCAGCAGGGCGCCGACCGCGGCGCCGACCGCGACCGGCAGTGCCTGTGCGGGCATCAGGTCGCCGCGCCCGATCGGGCGGCCGACGCCGTTGATCCGGTCGTTCGCACCGTCGGCAATGCCGTTGGCGAGATAGATGCAGACGGTCGCGAAGAACCAGGACAGCAGTGCGCAGCCATAACTTCGGATGGCGAATTCCCGGTGTCCCATACCGTATTCCGCGGCGATTGCGGATGCGGCCAGGAAACGCAGCGAGAACATCAGCTGAACCATGGGGCGCGCTTCCCGGAAACACATTCGGAGTCGATGATAGGCGGCCATTATTTCCGTTACTGCTCGTATCCGGTGTGCCTGTTGCGTTGCGGCGGTGGCCATGGACAGACGCTAACGCGAGCGCCCGAGCGCGGTCCACACTTATCTTTCGATTAATTCGGGGAATCGGTTCCTGATCGTTCGGTGCAAATTAACGAAGAGTTGGGGGAGAGTTCCGATGGCGCTGAAAATCGCTGGAAAGGACCAGGTAATGGCGGCACGTACCTCTTTTGATACATGCTCCGATGTTCCCAAAGTGTCCCTTGGGGTGCTGGTAACGAACGGATATCGTCAGTTTCGATCCCGCGTCGGAGTGGCCTCGGGATCGAATTCCTGACATTTGGTGATGAATTGGGGGCAGTATGTCCGCAGTGGCCGTGATCGGTGGTGGTATCGCCGGTCTGTCCGCCGCCTACCACCTGCGTGGACGGGCCGAAGTGACCCTGTTCGAAAAGGAAGCGAACGCCGGTGGTCACGCCAACTCTATCGAAGTGAACGATAGTGGTCGGATCCTCGGACTGGATACCGCATTTATCGTCTACAACGAGGCGCACTACCAGCGGTTGACGCAATTCTTTGCCGATCTGGGCGTGCCGACGCAATCGCATCCCGGCACCTTCAGCTTTTACCATGCCGACACCGGACTCGGCTTCGTCTCGGAGGATTTCGTACTCCCCGAGGACGAGATCAGGGCGAAGTACGGACCGGAATTCGTGCCGATGTGGGCCGAGGCGGAGCGGTTTTACCGGGAGTCGCCCAAGCATTTCATCCGCAAGCAGGCCGAGATGCCGATGGGTGAATATCTGGACGCCAACGGCTACAGCCAGGACTTCCGCTACGGATTCATTGTGCTGATCGCCACCGCCGCCTGGTCGGTACCGGCCGATCGCATCTGGGATATGCCCGCGGCAACCATTATCGCGTTCTTTCTCGGGCACGGTCGCGAGGGCCTGGGCGGGCGCACCGCCCCGTGGAATACGGTCACCGGCGGCAGCATCAACTATGTGCGCGCGACGCTGGAGCACCTGGGTGCGGCCGGGCAGGAGATCCGGCTCGGCACCGCCGTCGATCGGGTCGACGAGGACGAAACCGGAGTCACCGTCTACACCGCTGCGGGCCCACGGCGCTTCGACGAGGTGATCATCGCGGCGCATGCCGATGACGCGCTGGCCATGCTCGCCGCGCCCACCGCAGTACAGCGCATGCTGGAAGCCCTGTCCTACAACGACACTCGCGCCACCCTGCACACCGATCCGGTCTGCATGTCCGGCGACCGTTCGATCTGGCGCAGTTGGAACTATGTGCGTTCGGGCGGGCTCGACGATATGCGGTCCTGGGTCGTCTATTACCTCAACGAGCTGCAGTGCTTCACCAGCGAGACCGACTACTTCCTCACCCTGGACTGCGGCGTCGACATCGACCCGGACCGGGTGATCCGCGAGTTGGCCTACCGCCACCCGATTTTCACCTACGAGGCCCGGCAATTGCGTCCGGTGCTGCACACCATCAATGAGGGCAGCTCCCGGGTCAAATTCGCGGGCTCGTATTTCCATTCGCGCAAGATGGGCATCGATATCGTCGGCAACCACGAATCCGGATTCGATTCCGGCGCCGCCGCGGCCGACGCGGTGGTGCGCAGCCTATCCGCCGCGCCAGCTCAATGAGTTCTCCCTCATCAGATCAATTCGCTGTTACCGCATCAGGAGTGTGTTTCCCATGACCGAGCAGGCCACCACCGCATCGCTTTCCGTCGAGGAAGTGGAGAACTGGCTGCGGGAGAAGATCGCCTACAAGCTGTCCGTCGAGCCGGCAGAGGTTTCGGTGGACGACTTCTTCGACAGCTTCGGCCTCGACTCCACCGAGGCGCTGGTGCTGGCGGGTGAGCTGGAGTCCTGGTTGGGCTTCGAGCTGGAGACCACCGCGCTCTGGTACCACCCGACCATCGCCGAACTGGCCAAGTACATCGTCGCCGAGAAGGACCGGCTCGCGGCCTGAGTGTCGCGAATCGTCCACCGCCGCTGCGTTTTACGCCGTCGAGGAGCAGTGCCCCATGCAATCACAGACAACGCTCTCGCCCGCGCCTGGTACCCGGCTCGGCGATACGCCCATCGCGATCGTCGGTCTCGGCGCGCTGTTTCCGCGTTCGGCGGATCTGACCGAATACTGGTCGAATATCGTCGCGGCCGCGGACTGCATCGAGGACGTACCCGAAACCCATTGGAAGATCGAGGATTACTACGATCCGGACCCCAGCGCGCCGGATAAGACCTACGCAAAGCGCGGCGGCTTCCTGCCCACCGTCAACTTCAATCCGATGGAGTTCGGCCTGCCACCGAACATCCTCGAGGTCACCGACGTATTGCAGCTGCTGAGTCTGGTGGTGGCCAAGCAGACCCTCGCGGATGCGGGAGCACCCGACTCGTCCTGGTACGACCCGAGCCGCACCGGCGTCATTCTCGGCATCACCGGCGCCAACTCGCTGACCCAGCCGCTGGCCACCCGCCTGCAGACCCCGGTGCTCAAAGACGTAGTGCGCAGCTGCGGCCTGAGCGACCAGGATGCCGAGGAGGTCGCGGCCAAATTCGTCAAGGCCTTCGCACCGTGGGAGGAGAACTCCTTCCCGGGCATGCTCGGCAATGTGGTGTCGGGGCGCATTGCCAACCGGTTCGATCTGGGCGGCACCAACTGCACCATCGACGCCGCCTGCGCCAGTTCGCTTGCTGCGGTGCATATGGCGGCTGCCGAACTGGTCTCCGGCCGGGCCGATCTGATGATCAGCGGTGGCTGCGATGCCGAGAACACCATCCTGATGTACCTGTGCTTCAGCAAGACGCCCGCGCTGTCCAAGAGCGGAATCATCCGGCCGTTCGACGAGAATTCCGACGGCACCATGATCGGCGAGGGCATGGGCATGCTGGCACTCAAACGCCTCGCCGACGCCGAGCGCGACGGCGACCGCATCTACGCGGTGCTGCGCGGCATCGGCACCTCCAGCGACGGGCGGTTCAAGAGCATCTACGCCCCGCGCAAGGAGGGGCAGCAGCTGGCATTGCGCCGGGCCTACACCGATGCCGGATTCGGGCCCGGGCAGATCGGACTGCTGGAATGCCACGGCACCGGCACCGCGGTCGGTGACTATACCGAATTGTCGGCGCTGCGTGAGGTTTTCGCCGAGGCGAGCGATGAGAAGCAGTTCTGTGCGGTGGGCAGCGTCAAGTCGCAGATCGGACACACCAAGGCGGCGGCGGGCGCGGCCGGGCTGATCAAGCTGTCGCTGGCGCTGCACCAGAAGGTGCTGCCGCCGACCATCAATGTGGAGCAGCCCAAGGAGGCGGTGGACTTCCCGAACTCGCCGTTCTACGTGAATTCGGCGACCCGGCCGTGGGTGCTGGAGCCGGGCCGGGAGAAGCGGCGGGCGGCCAGTTCATCCTTCGGCTTCGGCGGCACGAACTTCCATTGCGTGCTGGAGGAATACGATCCGTCCGGCGCCGATGCCCGTGCGCTGCACCGGGATTACCGCGTGTACGCGTGGCACGCCGCGACGCCGGCGGAATTGCTCGCGGCGATCGAAGAGCGCCCACGCGGTGTCGAACTGGATACGGCGATTCCGGCGGGGCACGCCCGCCTGGCGGTGGTCGCACAGTCCGATGACGAGCTGACGGCGTTGCGGGACAAGGCCGTCGAACGGCTGCGCGCGCAGCAGTCGGTCGACGCGTTCGAGGTGCCGGGTGGTGCCTACTACCGGCGCGCGGCAGGGGTGCCCGGCAGGATCGGCGCGCTGTTCGCCGGACAGGGCAGCCAGTACGTCGGCATGGGCGCGCAGACCGCCGTAGCGGTGCCGCCGGTCCGTGCCGCATTCGATGCTGCGAGTGGGCATTCCGATCCCGCCGATCCGCTGAGCCGGGCCATCTTCCCGCCGCCCGCGTTCACCCCGGAGGACGCCGCGGCTCAGGAAGAAGCCTTGCGCCGCACCGATTTCGCACAGCCCGCCATCGGCGCGCTGGCCGCCGGACAGTACCGCTTCCTGGACGAACTGGGCTTTGTACCCGACGGCGCGCTCGGCCACAGCTTCGGTGAGCTCACCGCGCTGTGGGCGGCCGGGGCCTTCGATGACGACACGTTCTACCGGTTGGCCCGGGCCCGCGGCACGGCCATGGCGACACTGCCCGAGGGCGCGGCCGATCGGGGCACCATGGCGGCGCTGCGCTGCGGTCCGGACGCGCTGACCGAATTGCTGGTGGCGCACCCGGATGTGGTGGTGTGCAACCTCAATGCGCCGGAGCAGACCGTCGTCGGCGGTGGTACCGAGGCGGTGCGGGAATTCGCCGCGGCCGCACAGGAGCAGGGCCTGCGCGCCCAGCTGCTGCCGGTGGCCGCCGCCTTCCACACCTCCTATGTGGCGCATGCGGTGGACGCGTTCCGGGCGGCCGTGGCGCAGGAGTCGATCGGCAAGCCCGCCCTCGAGGTATTCGCCGACGCCGCGGGCGCCGAATACGGCGCCGATCCGGCGGCGAACCGGAATGTGCTGGTGGAGCAGCTGTCCCAGCCCGTCGGCTTCGCGCCGCGGATCCAGCAGATGTACGCCGCGGGTTACCGGGTCTTCGTCGAATTCGGCCCCAAGTCGGTGCTCTCCGGCCTGGTGCGCAAGATCCTGGCCGATATGCCGGACGCGGTGGTGCTCGCCGCCGACGCGGGCGCCGACGGCGACCGCGCGCTCAAGCAGCTCGCGGCGCGGCTCGCGGTGCTGGGACTGCCGCTGACCGGTCTGAACCGGTACAGCGCCGAGGAATCCGAAGTAGTCGAAAGCAAAGGAATGAGGATCCCCTTGAACGGCATCAACTATGTCTCGGAGGAGCGGCGCAGTTCCTATCGCGACGCTCTCGAGAACGGATATCGCGTACCGCAGCCCGCCCCCGCCAATGGGAACGGCGACGGCAACGGCAATGTCGCTGCGGCGCCCGCCGCCTCGCCCGCCCTCGCGGCGGCCGGTGGTCAGGGCGACCTGGCCGGTGACCACCTGGCGCTGCACCGGGAATACCTGAGCAGCCAGCTGCGGGTGGCCGAAAGGCTCAGCGGCATTCTGGAATACGACTCGCGCCAGGGCACCCTGGACGACCGCACCATCGCCGGACTTGCCTCGGTCAGCGACCACAGCGTGGCCATCGGCCATGCGCACAGCCAGGCCAGTGAGGTGCTGCTCGGCTTCGCGTACCTGGAGGCGGGGCACAGCATCGACGCTCCGGCCATCCGCCGCCCGGTCGAGCGGCTGCCGCGGACCGAGCTGGCGGCGCAGGCGGAACTGACGGCCGCCCCCGCCTACGCTCCGGTGTCGGCTCCGGCATTCGCCCCCGCTCCGGCGCCCGCGCCGGTCGCCGCACCGCAGCCGGTCGCGGAAGCGGTTGTCGCGCAACCGGCTCCGGTCGCGACCGGTGCGGCCGCAGGATCGGTGGTCAGCGCCTCGACCGAGACCCCGGTCACCGGTGACGCCACCGAGGTGGTGCAGGACGCGTTGCTGTCGATCGTCGCCGAGAAGACCGGCTACCCGGCCGACATGCTGGACGTATCCATGGATGTCGAGGCCGATCTGGGTATCGACTCGATCAAGCGGGTCGAGATCATGGGCGCACTGCAGGAGCGGTTCCCGGACAGCCCGCAGGCGGGTCCGGAGCAGATGGGCGAGTTGCGCACACTGGGCGGGATCATCGCCTTCATCAGCGTCGCGATCGGCGGCTCGGGCGCGGTGCGTGCGGCGGAGGTGGTGCACCCAAAAGCTGATGGCGCGTCCCGCATCTCGCGGATGCAGGCGCGCCTTTCCGAGCTGCCTGCCGTCGCCCCGCTGGTCGGGGCCTTCGCAGCCGAGCCTGTCGCGCTGATCGCCGGTGGCGGCAGCGCGCTGGCCGAGCCGCTCGCCGCCGCCCTCGCGGCGGCGGGCTGGTCGGTCGTCGCCGGTGCCGACCTCGGCCCGGACGATCGGCTCGACCTGGTCGTATTCCTCGCCCCGGAGGCGCCACCCCGGTGGTCGAGTTCCGTTGCGGCGTTGGAAGATGCGCTGGAGCTGGCGCATACGACCCAGCGCACCCTGGAACAGGCGGCGGCGCGAGGCCGCGCGGCCTTCCTCACGGTCAGCCGTGTCGACGGCCTGCTCGGCCTGTCCGGCACGGTCGACGCCGCCGGACTGCTCGGCGGACTGCCGGGGCTGGTGAAGACCCTTGCGATCGAGGCGCCCTCGCTGTTCTGCCGGGCACTGGACCTGAGTCCGGAACTGGCGGTGGAGCAGGCGGTGGCCCGAGTGCTCGACGAGCTCGCAGACGCCGATACCGGCACCGCCGAGGTCGGCATCGCGGCCGACAGCACCCGTCGCACGCTGCGCGCGTCCACCGACGACGGCACCGATCCGCTACTGCCGCAGGGTGATTCGGTGCCCGAACCGACCCTGGCGGATCTGCTGGTGGTCACCGGTGGTGGCCGCGGCGTCACCGCGGCGTGCGCGATCGGACTCGCCGAACAGTATGGTTGCGGACTGCTGCTGCTCGGGCGCAGCCCACTCGAACCCGAACCCGATTGGGCCACCGGAGTTTCCGAGGCGCAACTGAAGGGCGCGATCGTCGCCGATTTGCGCGCAGGCGGCGGCAAGCCGACGCCACGCGAGGTCGAACGGATCTTCCGCGGCCTGGTCGCGGGCCGCGAGATACGAGCCACCCTGGCCGCGATTCGCGCCGCCGACGCCACCGCGGAATACCTCGCCGTCGATGTCACCGACGCCACGGCGACCGCGGCGGCGCTGGCACCGTACCGGGATCGGATCACCGGTCTGGTGCACGGCGCGGGGGTGCTCGCCGACAAGGCGATCACCGATCAGCGACGTGCGGATGTCGCGCCGGTGTTGGCGACCAAGCTGACCGGTCTGGCCGCCACCCTGGCGGCCCTCGATATGGACCGGCTGCGGCATGTGGTGCTGTTCTCCTCGATCGCTGGATTCTTCGGCAATCGCGGTCAGTCCAGCTACGCCAGCGCCAATGAGGCGCTCAACCGAGTGGCCGCCGCGCTGCGGCGGCGCCTGCCCGGCAGCCAGGTCACCTCGGTGAACTGGGGCGCCTGGGCGGGCGGCATGGTGACACCGGAGTTGGAGCGGATGTTCACCGAGCGCGGGGTCACCCTGATCCCATTGCGCACCGGCGTGGAGTTCTTCACCGAACAGTTCCGCACCGCACGGTCCGCGGATGTGGTGTGCGTGGTCGGGCCGAATGCGCCGCTGTCGGCCGCGCCGCCGCGGACGCTGTCGGCCGAGCCGACGGTGGTGCGCCGCGATCTCACCGGGGCCGCGCAGGATCCGGTGCTGGCCGACCATGCGGTGGGCGGAATTCCGGTGCTGCCCGCGACGGCCGCGATCGGCACGATCCTCGGAACCGCCCAGCGGATCACCGGACGGACCGTGCGGCGACTGACCGGGTTCTCGGTGCTCAAGGGCGTAGTCCTCGACGCTGCCGGTCCGACGGAACTGCGGCTCACCTACACCCCGGGCGCCGTGGCGACCGCGGTACTGGTGACCGACTCCGACGACAGGCCACGGTTCCGGGCGAGTGTGGTCGACGATGACCTCGCGCCCGAGACCCTGACCGGGCCGCCGGATATTGCTGCGGCACAACCGGTTTCGGTCTACACCGACGGCACGCTGTTCCACGGCCCCGCGCTGCGCGGCATCACCGCTGCGGTGCAGGCCGAGGACGGGCGCCTGGTGCTCACCTGCCGCCTGGCCGACCGCACGCTGCTCGGCGGTGCGTTCGCGGCCGAGGACTACAGCCCGGTGCTCGCCGATCTGCTGCTGCAGGCCGCGCTGGTCCAGGTGCACCGCACCACGGGCCACAACAGCCTGCCGACCGCGGTCGGCGCGATCGAGGTGCACGACGCGGTGCCCAGCGATGTCGAGTTCCACATTGTGGTGGATCCGCTGATCAGCCGCGGGGCCACGGCCACCGGCACGGTCACCGCGGTCAGCGCGACCGGACGGGTGCTGCTGCGCTTCGGTGCGGTGGAGCTGGTGATCAGCGAGGCACTCGGTGCGAAATTCACGACGGACGACACGGATCGGACTGTGTGAGGACATGTCAGACACGGATAACGGCGCGGCGCGCGTGCCGGTAGCGATCGTCGGAATCGGCTGCCTGCTACCCGGTGCGCACACCCCACGGCAATTCTGGGACCGATTGCTCGACGGCGCAGATCTGCGCACCGAGGGCGGCGCGGACGTCTTCGGAATCGACCCGGCCACCATCGGCGGCTGGGGTGATCCGGAGCACCAAATCACTACCACCCGAGGCGGTTTCGTCACCGAACCGGCGATCGACACGACCGGCCTGCGGGTTCCCGCCGAGCGGATCGATGGGTTGGGGCGGGTGGTGCGCTGGCCGTTGTACGTGGTCCGGCAGGCATTGGCCGATGCCGGTATCGCCGAGGACGACGCGGTGCTCGCCCGCACCGGCCTGGTACTCGGCAACTACTCCTTCCCGACCGAACGCTCCGTTGACCTGTGCGTGCCGCTGACCCGACGCGCGGTCGCCGAAGGTCTGCGCGCCGCCGGACTTCCACTGCCGGACAACGGAGTCCGTCAGTGGGAGCCGAAGGTTCCGGTCGAATCGCTGTGGCCCTCGGGCCTGCCGACCACCGTGGTCGGCGATGCCTTCGGCCTGGGCGGGCCGCGGCTGGCGCTGGACGCGGCGTGCTCGTCGGCGCTCTACAGCATCGGGCTGGCCCGCGACTATCTGGCCACCGGAACTGCCGATGTGGTGCTGGCCGGTGCGGTATGCGCGCCGGACCCGCTGCTCATCCATCTGTGCTTCTCGGATCTGCGCGCCTTCCCCGAGGACGGTGTCAGTCAGCCGTTCCGCGCCGATTCCAGCGGTATCGTCACCGGCCAGGGCGCCGGTGTGGTGGTGCTCAAGCGGCTGGCCGATGCCCAGCGTGACGGCGACACCATCCATGCGGTGGTCGAGTCCATCGGTCTCGGCAACGACGGCTCCGGCGCACACCTGCTGGCCCCGAATATCAACGGCCAGTTGGCCGCCTACCGCCGGGCCTACGACGGCGGCGTCGATCCGGCGGCCGTCGACTACATCGAATGTCATGCCACCGGAACTCCCGTCGGTGATCCGATCGAACTGCGCGGACTCGCCGAATTCTTCGGCACGAATGTGCCTTTGCTCGGTTCCGTGAAGGGCAATGTCGGCCACCTGCTCACGGTCGCGGGCTTCACCAGCCTCATCAAGGCGATGCTGGCCATGCACCACGGGGTCATCCCCGCAACGCCGGGTGTCGGCGACGCGATCCGCCCGACCGGTGCCCAGTCCGTTGCCGACCGCATCGTCACCGTCAATCAGCCCTGGCCGCAGCATGATTCGGCGCAGCGGCGCGCTGGTGTCTCGGCCTTCGGCTTCGGCGGCACCAATGCCCACCTCGTGCTGGTTTCGCCGCCCGAGTCGAATGCCGGTCCGCCGGTTCCGATCGACGCTCCGGATGCCGCAAGCGGTGTCGAGCTGCCTCGAATGTCGGTGTCCGGAATGGGAATTCGGATCGGGGCGCTGGCCGGGACGGACGCCCTGCGGCGGACCATCCGGTCCGGACAACCCGCGCTGGTGCAGCGGCCCGATGGTCGTTGGTACGGCGCGGAACAGGTGGGGATCGCCGAACTCACCGACGAGCGGGCTGCGGGCTATGTCGACAGCGTCGAGGTGGATATCCGCGCCTATCGACTGCCACCCGCCGAACTCGCGCAGATGAATCCGCAACATCTGCTGTTCTTCCAGGCCGCCGAGGAGGCACTTGCCGAGGCCGGGCTGACCGGCAGCGGGCGGGAGCAGGCCGGGCGCCGGGTGGCGGTGGTGGTGGCCATGGAAATGGAGCCGCGCTCGCACGCCCATCGCGCTCGCTTCGATATCGGAGCCCAGGTGCGGGCCGAATGTGCCAGGGCCGGTGTCGAACTCGGGCCGGACGAGCTGGACCGGTTGGAGGCCGCGGTCCGGGCCGGTGTGCACGATCGGATCGGCGCCAATGAGGTGCTCAGCTATATCGGCAATATCATGGCCAGCCGGATCGCCTCCGCACACAACCTGACCGGCCCGGTCTTCACCATCTCGGCCGACGCCACCGGCGGCGGCCGCGCCCTCGAGGTGGCCGGACTGCTGCTGCTCGACCCGAGTGTCGAAGCGGTGCTCGTGGGTGGTGTGGAACTCGCGGCCGGAGTGGAGAATACGCTGGTCCGCAGCGTCCTCGCCGATGGCGAGCGCCCGGATCTCGGCGACGGCGCCGCCGCCCTGGTGCTGCGCCGCTCCGACGGCACCGATGCGGTCACCATCGACAACATCACCGTGCGCCGCGGCGACCGAAACGAGCTGCGTCACGAGCTCGAAAAGAGCTATGCGGCAACCGGTGTCACACCGGATGAGGTCGGCTACCTGGAACTCGCCGGTGCGGTATCCGCCCCCGACCTGACGGCGCTGTCCGAAATCTTCCCGGCCCGAGACGGCGACATCGCGAGCTGCGTCCTCGGCAGTCACGTCGCCCTGACCGGCGACGCACAGCAGGCCGGAGTGCTCGCGGGCGTCGTCAGCGCCGCCCTGGCCCTGCGCCACCGCGAACTGCCTCCGGCCCCCGGGACTCTGCGCCGGATCGCCACTGACATGGCGGAACTCGATGACTCCGCCCTGCACCTGCTGGACGCCCCGGCCACCTGGCTCGCCATGGCCCGCGACCGCCGCCGGCTCGCCGCGGTGCACGCGATCAGCGGCGCGAGCACCGCCCATATCCTGCTGTCCGCGGCCCCCGCTGTCATGCCGCATTCCGAGGAGCAGACCTCGGGGGACTCGGCGTCGGGCATCAACGGGCCGGTGCCGGTCGCGGACTGGGTGGGCGGCGGTGGACCGCTGCTGATCCCGCTGCACGGTGATACCGGCGCGGAGCTGGCCGCCCGGGCCGAAGCCTGCCTCGATGCGCTGGACGCGGGCCGGGATCCGGTCGCGCTGGCGCGGGAATATGTGGCCGCGCCGCGGTCCGGGACCTACACCGCGGTCGTGGTCGCCGCCGACGGCGTCAAGCTGCGCAAGGAACTACGGGCCGCGGTGCGATATCTGCCGGAAACCGTTGCGGCGGGCGGGGATTGGGCCACCCCGGCGGGCAGCTTCTGCACCGCGCGGCCGGTGGGACCGGACGCCCGGATCGCCTTCGTCTATCCGGGCGCGTTCACCGCCTACCCCGGAGCCGGACGCGAACTGTTCTCGCTGTTCCCGTCGCTGCTCGCGGCCTTCGAGCGGGAGTCGGAGCAGCCGTGGGCCGAGTACAAGCATTCGGCGCTGTACCCGAGTGCGCCGCGCGGGATCGATCGGACCGCGCTGATGTGGCACGAGGGCGAACTCATCGAGTCGATTCCCACCATGCTGGCCATCGGCACGAATGCCGCGGTGTTGTCGACGCGGCTGCTGCGAGATTCGCTCGGCATCCGGGTCGACGGTGGCTTCGGCTACAGCCTGGGGGAGAGCAGCATGCTCTTCGCGATGGACGTCTGGGATGCGGCGGTGCGCGATGACGCCCCGCTGCGGAACTCGCCGCTGTTCGTCGACCAGTTGCGCGGCCCGAAACGGCTGATCCGCAAGCGGTGGGGGCTGTCGGATGCGCTGGCCGACCGCGAGGTCTGGACCACTCAGGTGCTACTGGCCCCGGCCGATGCGGTGCGTGCGGCGATGACCGACCTGGACCGGGTGTACCTGACCCATGTGAATACCCCGGGTGAGGTCGTGGTCGCGGGCAGTCCAGCCGCGGTGCGGGAACTCATCACCCGACTCGGCTGCAAATCCGCGAAGGCGCCTGCGAACCACGTTATGCACTGTGCCGCAGTCGAATCCGAACGCGCAGCCTTTGCCGGACTCAACAACCACCCGCTGGGTCATCCGGCTGTCGGCCTGGAACTGCTGTCCAGCTACGACTACGACCGGGTCGATCCGTCCGACCGCGCGGTCATCGCCGACCGGATCGCTGAAACACTCTGCAGCACAGTCGACTTCACCAGACTGGTGAACACCGCCTATGACCGCGGCTTCCGGGTGTTCGTCGAGGTCGGCCCCGCCGCCACCTGCACCCGCTGGATCGGCGAAACACTCACCGGCCGCGACCATATCGCCGTCGCCGCCGACCGGCGCGGCATCCCGAGCGGCGTCGCGCTGGGACAGGCGCTGGCCAGACTGGTCAGCCACGGCGTCGCCGTACGCCTCGACCTGCTGTTTCCGGCCACCGAAGCCGTCGCCGCCCAGCCCAAGTACCGCATCGCGGTGACCTGCGGAGGGGAATCGGTGGTCGACCGAGTCGCCGCGCGGACCGCCCCGATCCTGGCGGCGGCGAAGCGGGCGGCGGCGCACCGGACGGTGGATCCGGTCACCGTCATTCCCGCGGTCCCCATCGTGAATCCGGATCTGATCATCATCGAGGGAGAGCCGTTCGTGTACCTGCCCCGTCGTGCTGCCGCCGAACAGCCCGCACCGCAACCAGTTCCGGTCGGTGCCCCGGCCGCCGCGCCGATCGCCCGCGTCGCCGATCCGCTCGACACCGCCCGCACCCTGGTGCTGCGTCCGATGAGTCAGAGCGTCTCGCTGGCGCACCGGTCCTTCCTGCGCGTCCACGGCGCCCTGGTGCAGCGCAGCCTGGACGATTTGGAGGCGGGACGCGGCTTCCCACCCCCGCCGAGCGCATTCCCCTCCGCCGCACCGCAGCCGGAGCGTCCGGTGGTCTGGGATGAGGCGGCGCTGCTGGAATTCGCGAACGGCAAGGTGGCCAATGTCTTCGGCCCGGACTTCGCCGAGATCGATACTTACCCGGTGCGGGTGCGACTGCCCGAGCCGCCCTACCACTTCGTCACCCGGGTCACCGAATTGTGGGCCACCACCGGCGAATACGTGCCGTCGGCGATAACCACCGAATATGATGTGCCGAAGGGTGCCTGGTACTCGGTGGATGGACTGGTCCCGTGCGCGGTCACCATCGAGGCCGGGCAGTGCGACCTGCTGCTGGTCAGCTATCTCGGCATCGACTTCCGCAATAAGGGTCAGAAGGTCTACCGGCTGCTCGACAGCGAATTGGTCTTCCACGGCGGCCTGCCCCGCGAGGGCCAGACCCTGCGCTACGAGATCAAGATCGACCGCTTCGTCTGGAACGGCGACAGTCTGCTGTTCTTCTTCAACTACCGGTGCTTCGCCGACGGTGTGCTCATCCTGGAGCTGCTCGATGCCTGCGCGGGCTTCTTCTCCGCCGCCGAACTCGAGGATTCCCTCGGCGTGGTCTTCAATGCCGCCGATCGCAAGCGCCGCGAGTCGATGACCAAGACCTGGTTCAAGCCGCTCGCGCGCACCGACCGGACCGCCTTGACTGCGGCGGATCTCGAACTGCTCGCCGCCGGACGTCCGGCCGAGGTCTTCGGTCCGGCCTGGGACCAGACCGCGGACGGCTCGAATCGCGCACTGCGCCTGCCGGATCGAATGCTGCGGATGATCGACGAGATCACCGCGATCGACCGGCTCGGCGGCCCGCGCGCCCTGGGTGAGTTGACGGCGGTCAAACATCTGAACCCCGAGGGCTGGTACTTCAAGTGCCACTTCACCGGCGACCCGGTACTGGCCGGATCTCTGGTCGCCGAGGGCGGCGTGCAGTTGCTGCAGACCTATGCGCTCTACCTCGGCCTGCACCTGGTCCTGCCCGATGCCGAATTCCAGTCGGTGCCGGGGCTGAAGACCCAGGTGAAGGTGCGCGGCCAGATCACCCCGAAACAGCGCAGCATCCGCTACCACGTGGAGATCACCGAGATCACCATGCTGCCGCGTCCGACGATCATCGCCGACATCATCGTCTACGACGGCGATAAGCCGATGATCAGCATGCGCAACTTCGGCGTTCAGGTCCGGGAGAAGCCCGGCACCGCGTACCGGCCCGAAACCGGCGGCGTACCAGCGTTTCTGGGCCGCCGCAATGCGGCGGGCGAACCGGCCTTCATCAACGAACTGCATCTGGCGCACGCCGCGAAGGGCGATCTGGCCACCGCCATGGGTCCGGAGTTCGAGATCTACGCCGACCGCAAGGCGCCCTATATCCCCAACGGCGACTTCCGATTCGTCGACCGCATCATGAAGTTCGGCGGTGTGCGCGGTGAACTCGAGGCCGGGGCCACCATGGAGACCGAATACGACTGCCCGCCGGAGGCCTGGTACTTCCACGAGAACGCCTTCCCCGGCATGCCGAACTGCGTCTACATGGAGTCCTCGCTGCAGGCCGCCATCCTGCTCGGCTACTACCTCGGCGCCAGCCTGGCCACGCCCGATCAGGAACTCAATATCCGCAACCTGGACGGTAAGGCGACCGTCGTGAAGCAGATCGACCTGCGCGGCAAGACCATTCGCCAGCACACGACGATGCTGTTCAACCAGATCATGCCGGGTACCTCGCTGCAGAAATTCCGCTACGAGCTCTTCGCCGACGGCGAGCTGTTCTACCACGGCGAGTCCATGTTCGGCTATCACACCGCCGAGGCCCTGAGCAATCAGATCGGCCTGGACAATGCCAAATACGTGGCGCCCTGGCTGGATCAGCAGGGCGAACTCGCGCCGGGCCGGGTGCGCACGCTGGCGGTGCGCACCGAGGACAGCTGGTTCAGCCGCCCCGGCCTGCGGCTGGCCGATGGACATCTGCGGCTGATCGACGAGGTCGACATCGTCGACGACGGCGGCACGCACGGGCAGGGTTATCTGCGCGGCCTGCGCCGAATCGACCACGATGACTGGTATTTCGAATGCCACTTCTATCGCGACCCGGTGATGCCCGGCTCGCTCGGCGTCGAGGCGCTGATCCAGGCACTGCAGGTCCACGCGATCGAGATCGGTGCGGGCGACGGCTTCACCGACCCGGTGTTGGCGATGCCGCTGGATATCGAAATGGTCTGGAAATACCGGGGACAGATTCTGCGCACCGAGGGCCCGATGACCTTCGACCTGCACATCAAGGAGGTGCGGCGGGCCGACGATCGGGTGCTGGTTATCGCCGACGCCAATGTGTGGAAGCCGGGCATGCGCATCTATGAACTCGTCGACGTCGCCGTCGAGGTTCACGAACGCAGAGAGGACGAACGATGACCAGCACAGTCGGAACCGAGCGGGATCCAGCGGATTACGCCGTCGAACCCAATGTCCACCACAGCCAGGACGGCTTCTACGAGACGTTGACCGCCCTGCATCAGCCGGTCTATGTGGTGCGTACCGCAGATGGCACCGGCCTGAGCACCACCCGTCCCGATGACGACGCCTCGGTCATCGCCGCGATCGGCCCGCTGCCCGCCGAGCAGCTCGGCTCCGCCGCCTTCCGCGCCTGCCACGGTGTCCGCTACGCCTACATGGGTGGCGCGATGGCGGGTGGTATCGCCTCGGAGGACTATGTGATCGCGCTGGCCCGGTCCGGTTGCCTCGGCTCGTTCGGTGCGGCCGGATTGCTGCCCGAACGCGTCGAGGCCGCGCTGCAGCGATTCGCGGCCGAAATTCCCGGATTGCCCTACGCCGCCAACCTGATTCACAGCCCGAGTGAGGAGGAGCTGGAACGCGCCGCGGTCGAGCTGTTCCTGAAATACGGTGTGCGCTGCGTCGAGGCGTCGGCGTTCATGGACGTCACCGCGCATATCGTCCGCTATCGGGTGGCCGGATTGGCCCGCACCGGCGACGGGCGGGTGCTCATCGCGAACCGGGTGATCGCCAAGGTATCCCGGGCCGAGGTCGCCGAGAAGTTCATGCGCCCCGCACCCGCCGCGATCGTCTCCGATCTGCTGGGTCGCGGGCTGATCACCGCCGAACAGGCCGAGCTGGCCAAATTCGTGCCGCTGGCCGATGACATCACCGCCGAAGCCGATTCCGGCGGGCACACCGACCGTCGCCCGCTGACCACCCTGTTCCCGTCCATCCTGCGCCGCCGCGACCAGGTGCAGCAGGATCTGGGTTATCCGGTGGCGGTCCGGGTGGGCGCGGCCGGTGGTATCGGTACCCCGGTCGCCGCCGCGGCCGCCTTCGCCATGGGTGCCGACTATGTGGTCACCGGTTCGGTCAACCAATCCTGCTTGGAGGTAGGAACTTCCGACGAGGTCCGGCATCTGCTGGCGGCGGCGGGCGTCGCGGATGTGGATATGGCGCCCGCGGCGGATATGTTCGAAATGGGCGTCGAGCTGCAGGTGTTGAAGAACGGCAGCATGTTCGCGATGCGGGCGAAGCGGCTCTACGAGCTCTACCGCACCTACGACGGGCTGGACGTGCTGCCGATCGCCGAGCGCGCCCGGCTGGAACAGCAGATCCTGCGCCGCTCGGTGGAAGACGTCTGGCAGGACGTGGTCGCCTACTTCACCCGCCGCGATCCGGACCAGCTGACCCGGGCCGCCGATGACCCGAAGCGCAAGATGGCCCTGGTCTTCCGCTGGTACCTGGGCATGGCCTCGCGCTGGGCCGTGGTGGGTGCGGCCGATCGCGGCTTGGACTACCAGATCTGGTGCGGTCCGGCCATGGGCAGCTTCAACGAATGGGTGCGCGGCTCCTACCTGGCGGCCACCGAGAACCGCCGGGTCGCCGATGTGGCGCTGAATCTGCTGCACGGTGCCGCCTTCACCACCCGCATCCAGCAGTTGGCCGTGAACGGCGTCCGGGTGCCGCGCGGTTGCGCCGACTACCGCCCGGCGCCGCTGGCCGACGACTCCGGGGGCACGCGGTGACCACCGTCGAAAGCCGCGCCGCCGCCATCGATCTCGGACCATATCCGGCGGCGGCGGCTTTGGAAGCGGCGCTGGGAGATCCACGGGCACAAGACAATTCGTTCGGCTTCGCCGCCATGCTGGCACGTGCTGAACGGGATGCCTTTCCCGATGCGCTCGCCGATATCGCCGGACCCGCGCTGCGGCTGTCCTATATCCCGGCCGAGTACGGCGGCGATCTGATCACCTACGACCAGACCCTGATGCTGGTTCGGGTCGCCGCGCGACGTGATCTGACCATCATGCCCGCCACGATGATCGACATCACCGCGACACTGTGTGTGCTGCTGGCCGGTTCGCCCGAGCAGCGCGATCAGGTGGTGCGGCTGTTGCGTTCGGGCGAGTCCATCGGATTCGCCTTCTCCGAACCCGCGCACGGGAGCGATCTGCTCGCCAATACCTGTGCGCTGACGCCGGATCCGGTGACCGGCGGCTGGCTGCTCGATGGCGAGAAATGGCTGACCGGATTCGGCAAGCGGGCCGGTGCCATGCTGGTGATCGCGCACACCGGTGGACGCGGTCCGGCCGCGTACTCGATGGCGCTGGTGCACGATCCCCTGCGGCAGAGCTCGGCCCGCTACCGACGGCAGTGTCCGGCGGGTATGCGCGGCACCGATTTCGCGCATTTCCACTTCACCGAGCTGCCGGTGGCCGACGACGCGATCGTCGGCCGGATCGGCCGGGGGATGGAGACCGCGATGCGCGCCATGCAGGTGGTCCGGGCCACCAGCGTGGGTGCCAACTTGGCCGCGGTCGATTCGGCGCTGCGGCTCACCCTCGAGTTCGCCGGGCGTCACGTGGTCGCCGGCCGCCCGGTCGGTGAACATGCGCTCAATCGCCGCGAATTGGGGACCGCCGCGGCGGCCTTGCTGGCCGGCGATGCGGCCGCACTGGCCTGTGCGCGTGCGATGCACACCTTCCCCGCGGCGCAGAGCCTGTGGTCCGGCCTGCTCAAAGCCGTGCTCACCGAGCTGTCCACCGAGGCGTTCACGCGCTGCGCGGATGTGCTCGGTACCCGCGGCGTACTGCGTGAGGGTGCCGAAGGCGCCTTCGATGTGCTGCGCGCCGATAACGCAGTGGTTCGCTACTTCGATACCAGCCCCACCGCCAATCTCCGGTTGGTCGCCATGCAGTTGGCCCGGTTCGTCGAAGCCGGTTTCACCGCCGCGCAGGACGGCGCGCTCGAATTGCTCTCGGACACTTTCGATCTCGATGCCACTCTGCCCTCGCTGGATTTCACCAGCCTGACCTTGTCGGCGCGCGGGCTCGAGGTCGTCACCGGCGGATTCCCGGTGGCGGCGGCGGGTATGCGCGCCATACTCGGTGCGGCCCGTCCGTGCACCGGACGGGCCTTGGAGCTGGTCGACCGGCTGGAGCGAGCGCTGGCGGCGGCGCGCGCCGACATCACCGGTCTGGCCGAGCTGTCCACCTCCGAACGTGCCACCGAGACAGTGGATCTCGCGCTGCGCGTCGCCTACCTGCATGCCGGCGCGGCGTGTGTCCAGCTGTGGTGGTTCAACCGGGCGCGTTCGCTCTACGGCACCACCCCGGGATCGGTCGACTGGCTGCTCCCGGCGCTGGAGCTACTGCTCGACCGGGCCGACTGCCGTACCGCCCGATTGCCGATGGTGTTGGCGGACAACGCATTCGACGTGATCGCCCGGCTGCATCGGGACCGTTGGCTGTTCACCGCGCGGCCGCTCTCGCTCGCCACCGAGGAAGGAACCGAACCGTCATGACCGTGCTGTACGTGACCGAGCTGGCCGAGGAACTGGAACGCTACCTCGGCGATCCGCACGATCCCGCGAATCAGATGTCGTTCCAGCGCATCCTGCGCTGTGACGAGCTCGAGGAGTTCCCACATGACCTGCTCGGCCTGCTGCAGCGCTGGGCATTGCACGAATACTGCCTGCCCGCCAAGTGGGGCGGCCGCGCCGGTGACGTCGAGACCGGATTTTCGCTGCTGCGCCTGGTCGCCCGCCGCGACCCCACCACCGCCGCCGCCCTGATGCTCACCGACCTGGCGTTCATGCCCACCTGGATCGCGGGCACCGATGAGCAGCGGACCTGGTTGGTATCGCAGATCAACAATGGCGCCAAGCTGGCGTGGGGGCTGTCCGAGCGGGCCCACGGCAGCGATGTGCTCTCGAATGAGATGCGGGCCGAGCAGGTGGACGGCGGCTATCTGCTGACGGGGGAGAAGTACCTCATCGGCAATGCCACCCTGGCCGATATGGTCACCGTGCACGCCCGCACCGGCGAACGCGGCGGACCGGGCGACTGGTCCATCTTCCTGGTCGAAAAGCGGCTCGGCCCCGCGGGTGCGGTGCGCGAGCTGCCCAATGAGCGGCTGCACGGACTGCGCGCACTCGATCTCAGCGGCATCCGGCTGGAGAAGTTCTTCGTTCCCGACAGCCACCGCATCGGCGCCGAGGGCCAGGGCCTGGAGATGGTGCTCAAGAGCGCCCAGGTGGCGCGCACCACGATCAGCGGGCTGGCACTCGGTGCGGTCGACACCGCATTGCGGGTCACCTGCGACTTCATCGTGACGCGAGAGATCTTCGGGCAGCAGGTCGTCGAATTCCCCTATACCCGCCGCCAGATCGCCGAGAGCTTTGCCGATCTGCTGCTGGCCGAGGCGGTGGCCACCGGCGCCGTGCGCGGACTGCAGGCCGCGCCCGAGCAGATCGCGGTCGATTCCGCGATCGTCAAATATTTCGTGCCGACCTCACTGGAGCGCACCATGACCCAGCTGTCGGAGGTGCTGGGCGCCCGGCTGTACCTGCGTGACCACCCGCACTACGCGATCTTCCAGAAGATGCTGCGCGATATCGTGGTATCGGTATTCGCCGACGGCAATACCGTGGTGAATCTGAAATCCATTGGCGCGCAGCTCGAGCAGATCTTGACCGCGGCCAATTCCGCCACCGCCGAACGGCGCTCGGCCGCGGCGGAAATGGTTGCGCGCAGCTACGATCTCGACGCCAAGCTCGACGAATGGCAGCCCGCCCAGCAGCAGCTGTTCAGCCGGGCCGGTGATGCCGCCATAGTGGCGCTGCCGCAGGCGATCGCGGATCTGCGCACACTGGCCGGAACCCGCGAAGGCGAGCAGCGGAGCTGGTTCGAACAATCGGCCGACCTCGCCGAACGCCTACTCGGTGAACTGGACCGGATTCTGCTCGAACAGCAGCGGGCCAAGCAGACCCTCGGCCGCGGCTACGGCGCCTCCGCCGAAATCTACCGGCTCGCCGAACAATATTGCGCACTGCACGCGGCCGCCGCACTGATCCACCTGACCGTGCGTTCGGCGACGGTGCTGGCGCCGCCGTTCCCGGACGGCGCGGTGCTGCTGCTGTGCCTGGAACGCATCTGGCGCGGCTTCCACCCGGCGGACCCGGTCACCGACGCGGTCGTCGTGGACCGCGTCCTGACGGTGCTGCTGGACCTGCACCGCGACCGGAAACTCTTCTCGCACTGGCAGTTCCAATTGCAGGCCAGCGGCGAGACCACGGCCTGACCACTATTTCGGATGTAACACCCTGGAAGGACACATTGTGTACTCGATGAATTCGCGGCACCAGACGGCCGCACCCGCGGACGTCTGGGAGGTGCTGCTCGACTGTGCGTCCTTTCCCGACTACATGGGTGGGGTCAACGAGGTGGAAATCCTCGAGGAAGACGGTACGCGCCGCACGAGTAGCTGGGTCGTCGAGCTCAAGGGCTCCGAAATGGAGTGGGAGCAGGAGGATCTGATCGATGCCCAGCGGCATCGCATCGAATTCCGGCAGACCGATGGCGATCTGCAGAGCTACCACGGCTACTGGCAGCTCCACGAGGGCGGCGCGGGCGGCGAACTGGAACTCAATGTCGAATTCGATATCGGGCTGCCGCTGGTCGCCGAGATGATCCATCCGGCCATCGCCACGGCGCTGGAAGGCTATGCGAACTCGATCGTCACCCGGGCCGCACGGTGAGGGAATTGCCATGAGCGACATCAGAACTCGCGGTGCCAAGGATATCGCGAAGACCACGTTCAAACAGGTCAAACGGCACTTCGCGCCATCGATGGCGCTGGCGGGCAAATTCACCGGTCAGGGTGCGGTCGAGGATTCGGCCGGCGGCTGCCGGGTCACCCTGTCCGATGGACGCGCGGTGCTGGACTTCGGTTCCTATGCGGTCGCGCTGCTCGGTCACCGCAATGCCGCGGTGGTCGAGGCGGTCCGGGCGCAGCTGGATCGGATGCCGACTTCGACCAGGTCGGTGCTGAACCCGCTGCCCGGGCAGGCCGCCGAGGCGGTAGTGGACTATCTGGCCGCTGCCGACTTCGGGGGCGATAACACGCCGGAACTGTCGAAGGTGTACTTCGGTTTGAGCGGCGCCGACGCCGTCGAGGCGGCTGCCAAGCTGGCCCGGCTGGCCACCGGCCACGCCACGGTGCTCGCGGTCGAGGGTGCCTATCACGGCAAGACGCTGGGTGCGCTGGCGCTCACCCACCACGAGCGGTTCAAAGGCAATTTGGGTCCGATGCTGGGCAACGCCGTACACATCGATCCCGCCGACCCGGACGCAGTTTCCCGTGCGCTGGCCGAAAACCCGGTCGCCGCACTGATTTTCGAGCCGGTGCAGGGGGAGAACGGAGTCACGCTGCTGGATCCGGCGATCCTGTCGCGCTGGTGTGCCGACGCGCATGCGCACGGGGCATTCGTCATCGCCGATGAGATCCAGGTCGGCTTGCGCCGCTGCGGTGACCGGTCCGTCGCCTTGGCGCACGGGTTGCCGGTGGACGCGGTGCTGCTCGGCAAGGCGATCGGCGGCGGTGTGGTGCCGGTCTCGGCGCTGGTCTGCACCGAGGCGCTGTATGCCCCGCTGACCGGCGATCCGGTGCTGCACACCGCTACCTTCAGCGGATATCCGCTCGGCGTCTCGGCTGTGGCCCCGGCGCTGGCCACCATCGAAGCCCATGTCGCCGACGGGGTTCGGATCGCGCGGGAAATGGCCGAGGGACTGGCGCTGCTGGCCGCCGACCACGACACCGTCGTCACCGCGGTGCGCGGGCGGGGTCTGCTGTGGGGGCTGGACTTCTGTTCGCCGGAGTTCGCCGGTGAGGTGCAGGTCGGGCTCGCACAGCGCGGACTGGTCGTGTCCACCTGTCTGAGCCGACCCGAAGTGCTGCGGCTGATCCCGCCGATCATCGCCACCTCCGACGATGTCGCGGAGGCGCTGTTCCTGCTGCGCGGCGCGATCGAGCAGGCCGCCGCCGCCATCGACCCGACCCGACCCGGATTGGACGCATCGTCATGACATCGCTCGAAATCGAGGGCGCGGCCGAACAACTGGCCGCCGATACCGAACTGGCCGCCGATATCCCGGGTTTCACTCCCACCGTGCACGCAAGCTCGGTGCGGGACGTATTCCTTACCGGCGCAACCGGATTCCTCGGGGCGTTCCTGCTCAAGGAACTGCTGGACCGGGGACTGACCGTGCACTGCCTGGTGCGCGCGGCCGACGCCGACAGCGCCCTGGCCCGGTTGACCGCCAATCTGGACACCTACGAACTGGCCGAGACCATCGCCACCGACCGGATCCGGGTGGTGCCCGGTGATGTGACGCTGCCGAAGTTCGGTCTATCCGATCGCGACTACGCCGAACTCGCGGATCGGGTCGAGGCCAGCTATCACACCGCGGCGAAGGTCAATTTCCTCATGCCCTACAAGTGGCTGCGCAAGCAGACCATCGCGGGCACGCACGAGATGTTGCGCTTCGCTTGCGCGGCGACCGCGCCGCTGCACCATGTGTCCACTCTCGGCGTCTTCGCCGGCGACGCGGATTCGGATCCGCGTGGCGAATCGGATCCCACCGGACCCGCCGCGGATATGCCGCTCGGATACACCAAGAGCAAATGGGTTGCCGAGCAACTGATGCTGGCGGCCGATCGGCGTGGTGTGCCGATCACCATGCACCGGCCCGCGCAGGTGTGGGGCGACTCGAAGTCCGGCGCCTGCCAGCAGAACGACTTCGTCTGGCGCTTTATCACCGGCTCCATCCAGGCCGGGGTGTATCCGCGCAACTTCCGGCTGAAGATGAATCTGGTTCCGGTCGACTACGTGTGCGCGGCCATCGCCGCGGTCACCGCCCAGGATGCCGCGCTCGGCGGGATCTACCACCAGATCGGAACTGCGGCCGTCGATTCCGAGACCATCCTCGGTTTCATCCGGTCGGCCGGGTTCGAGATCAAAGAGGTCAGCATCATCAAGTGGCTCAAGGCCATCTCGGCCGATGTCACCAATGCGATGTTCCCGCTGATCCGCACCACCATGCTGATGGAGCGGCAGGAGCCGCTGCTGTTCACCGACCACCTCACGCGTCGCCTGCTCGACGGCACCGGGATCGAGTGCCCGAATATCGACGAGCGGCTTTTCGGCACCTACGTCTCATTCTTCGTCCGGCACGGGCACCTGCCCGCGCCGGTCGCTTCCGCCTGACCGGCTACTGACAGGAGTACCGCGATGTCCGCGCCGACCACATACCCGACCAGCAGAACCGCGCACCATCCGGTGCGTTTGCAGGACGCCGATCCGCGGCTGACCCGCCGCGAATCCGTGATCGCCGAACTGGCGGCCGACGGTAAGTCCAATCGTGAGATCGCAGTGCTCCTGTTCATCTCCGTCCGCACGGTCGAGAACCACCTGCATCGCATCTACAGCAAGCTCGGCATCCACAGCAGGCTCGATCTCACTTCCGGCCGTTGACTAGTTTGTTAGTGATCACTAATCTCACCCCAAGGAACTCCTGACTCTCGAAATTGGAGGTTTCCGCCATGGCCGCGGAACGATCCGCTCTCGGTGAACTACTCCGTCCGATCCGCGGTCGCATGCGTCTAGCCGTTGCCGCCCAAGCCATCTCGTCCGTCGCCGCGGTGCTGCCCTTCATCGCCGTTGCCGAGCTCGGCCGGGTGCTGCTCGATAACGGGCCCGATCGGACCCGCGAGGCATGGACGCTGACCGCCGTCGCCGCGGGCGCGCTGCTGGTGCGGCTGATCTTCCTGCTGGCCGCCGGCGCGCTCACCCACTTCGCCGATGGCGAGCTGGCCCTCGATATCCGCCGACGGTTGGTGCGCCGGCTCGGTGAGGTGCCGATGAGCTGGTTCTCCGGACACAACTCCGGCACGGTCAAGAAGATCGTGCAGGATGATGTGGCGGCGATGCACCACCTGGTCGCACACTCGGTGCTGGAGCTGACCTCCGCGGTGGTGCTGCCGGTCACCGCACTGGTCTACCTGTTCTGGGTGGACTGGAAGATGACGCTGGTGACCATCGCTCCGCTGGTGATCGGGTTGAGTCTGTACAGCGTCACCATGGCCGCAATGGGTAAGTACCTGCCCGAATACGACCGGGCGATGGGCCGGATCAACGGCAGCGCAGTGGAATTCGTGCAGGGCATTGCCGTGGTCAAGACCTTCGGCCAAGCCAAGCGCGCACACGGCCGATATGCCAGTGCCGCAAGCGATTTCGCGGACTTCTTCCTGGGCTGGGTGAAGTCGACACTCAGCTCCAAAACCGCGGCCGAGATCGTGCTCTCGCCGATCGCGGTGCTGGCGGCGGTGCTCGGCGGCGGCGCCTGGTTCGTCACCCGGGGCTGGTTGGCCGCCGCCGATCTGCTGCCGTTCGCGCTGCTCGGGGTCGGACTCACCGCGCCGATCCTGGCGCTGTTCTATGCGAGCTATGAACTGCGCTTCGCCAAGGAGGCGGCGGCCCGGGTCATCGAGGTGCTCGACACCGCACCACTTCCGGTCGTCGATTCCCCGAAGTCGCCCAGCGGCAATGTCGTTCGGCTCGCCGAGGTGTCGTGCTCCTATGACGGTGCGACCGAGGTGCTGAGTGGTATCGACCTAGAGTTGCCGGAGCGCACGGTCACCGCGCTGGTGGGTCCGTCCGGATCCGGTAAGAGCACCCTGGCCACGCTGCTACCGCGATTCCAGGATGTCACCGGCGGTGCGGTCAGCATCGGTGGTGTGGACATCCGCGAGATGGCGCCCCGGGAGCTGTACCGGCGCGTGGCGTTCGTATTCCAGGATGTCCGGCTGGCACAGGATTCGATCGCGGCGAATATCCGGATGGCCCGGCCCGATGCATCGGAATTCGAGGTGCACACCGCCGCGCGGATGGCCCGCATCCACGACGAGATCCTGGCGCTGCCGCGCGGATACGACTCGGTGATCGGGGACGACGCGCGGCTGTCCGGCGGTCAGGCACAACGGCTTTCGATCGCGCGGGCACTGCTGGCCGATGCCCCGATCATCGTGCTCGACGAGGCCGCCGCCTACGCCGATCCGCAGTCCGAGGCCGAGGTGCAGGATGCGCTGTCGGCACTGACCGGTGCCAAGACCGTGCTGATGATCGCGCACCGACTCGCTACTGTCGTCGAGGCCGACCAGATCGTGGTGCTCGAGAACGGCACGATCGCCGAGCGCGGGACCCATACCGAATTGCTTGCCGCCGAGGGCCGCTACGCCCGGATGTGGCGGGCGCACGAGAACGCCGGGGGCTGGCGGAACCAGCAGCTGGAAAGGACCGGGGCATGATTCGGAAACTGCTCGCGGTGGTCGGGCCGGAACAGGGTGTGGCGCTGCGCAGAATGCTCGCGGTCCTGGTGATCGGCGCGGTGCTGCAGGGTGTGGCCTTCGCACTGCTGGTGCCGATTCTGCAGGCGCTGCTGGGTTCGGATCCGGATTCGGTGTGGCCGTGGCTGTGGACCCTGTTCGGGGTGGCCGCGCTGTATGCACTGGCGTACTACGTCAGCATGGGTATCGGCGCGCAAGTCGGTGCGGCACTGGCGAAGACGCTGCACACGCGCATCGGTGACACGGTGGCCGGGCTGCCGCTGGGGTGGTTCGGGCCCGAACGGGTCGGGCAGCTCGGGCAGTTGGCGACCAAGAGTGTCATGGACATCATGGGTGTACCGGCGCATCTGCTGCGGCCGATGGTGACCACATTCGTAACGCCGGTGACGGTGGTCGTGCTGATGTACTTCTTCGATTGGCGACTGGCGCTGGCCGCGACGCTGACCGTTCCGGTCATCATCGCGGTCTACCGCTGGAGCGTGTCGCTGAGCTGCACTGCCGACGAGCTGCGCACCGCGGCCAATGCCGAAACCGGTGGGCGGGTTGTGGAATTCGCGCAGCTGCAGCCGGTGCTGCGGGTATTCGGCCGCGGCGCGGAGACGCTGGATGGCACACTGCACACCCAATATGAGACCTCGCGCAAGGTGCTCGTCACCGGTGTGCCCGGTCTGGTCGGCTTCACCCTGATCGTGCAGGCCGCATTCACCACGATCCTGGTGTACGGCACCTATCTGGCCCTCGGCGGCAGCCTCGACGTGCCGACCCTGCTGGCGGTGCTGGTGCTTGCGGTGCGGTTCACCGAGCCGATCGCCGAATTCGCCATTCTCGGATCCACCTTGCGCACGGCGGAATCCGCGCTGGACCGGGTGCGCGAACTGGTCATCGAACCGCCGCTGCCCGAGCCATTGCCGGCCCGGGTACCGGAGGGCAATGCGGTGCGCTTCGACTCGGTCGGCTTCGGCTACGGCGAATCCGCAGTGCTGCACGATGTTTCGTTCACCGCCCCGGCGGGCCGGGTCACCGCGCTGGTCGGACCGTCCGGATCCGGCAAGACCACGATCGCCCGCTTGATCGCCCGATTCTGGGATGTCGACGACGGCAGCGTTCAGATCGGCGCGGTGGATGTGCGCCAGCTCGACCCGGTCGAGCTGATGTCGCGCATTTCCATTGTCTTCCAGGACGTCTACTTGTTCGAGGACACCATCGAGGAGAACATCCGACTCGGTCGCCCCGGCGCCACCGATGCCGAAATCCGCGCGGCGGCCGCCGCCGCCCGGGTCGACGAGATCGTCGAACGTCTCCCCGAGGGCTGGGCCACCAAGGTCGGCGAGGGCGGCGCCCGCCTCTCGGGCGGTGAGCGGCAACGGGTTTCGATCGCCCGCGCCATCCTCAAGGACGCCCCGATCGTGCTGCTGGACGAGGCGACGGCAGCGCTGGACCCCGAGAACGAACAGGCCGTGCAGCAGGCGCTGAGCGCGCTGACCGCGGACCGGACGGTGCTGGTGATCGCGCACCGCCTCAACACCGTCGCCGCCGCGGACCAGATCCTGTTCCTCGACAATGGCACGATTGTCGAGGCGGGTACGCACGACGACCTGTTGGGCGCCGAAGGCCGTTACGCGGCGTTCTGGGCACAGCGCCGTCGTGCCACCGAATGGAAGGTCGGGGCACGTAGCTGACCTTCCGACGCAGTCGTCCCGCCGACCGATCCGGGCTCGGCGGGACGACGTGCGTCCGGGCCGTCGCCACTCGCTGCGACAGGTTGGCCGTGACCCACCGCGCCGGATGCGCCTTGGCCGAAGTCATCGAATAGCTCAGGTCATCAGGTGATACGACTTGGCCGCTGTGCAGACCGTCGTTCCCGAGGTGGTCATCTAGGCCGACTCCGACCAGCTCGAGCACGATACGGATTCCCTCGGGCGTCTACGGCTCGGCGCGGGCGGCAAGTCGGTCGGCGAACCAATCGGCGACAAGGGTGTGTTTTTCCATCGAGTGGTTGTAAATGCAATGGTCGCCGTCGGCCCATTCACGCCAGGTCTTGTCCCGACTGGCTGCGCCGACATAGAGGGCGCGGGCGTTTTCGACGAGAAAGACCTGGTCGGGGGTGCCGTGCAGGACCAGCAGGGGACAGGTCAGGCGGGCCAGGTCGGCGGCATCGAGGTGGAGTTTGCCGAGGGTGTTCATCGCCTGTTCGGCGTCGGCGGCGCCGAACAGGAGCCGGACCTTGTCCACCATGCGCGGGTAGCGCGTCGGGAATTCGATGGGAGTGGTTGTTCCTCCGTTGACGCAGCACGCCTGGATACGGTCGTCGGCGATCGCGGCGGCGGCGGCGAGAAATCCGCCCAAGCTGTTGCCCCAGATGCCGACGTGGTCCGCGAGCCTGCCGTCGTCGCGGATCCAGCTGACCAGTGCCGCGAACGCGGTGGTGAAGTCCCGTCCCAGCGTGAGTCCTTCGAACAGTCTGGTTTCGCCCTGCCCAGGAGCGTCGGCGAGGAGTACCGATACGCCCCGCTCCAGCAGGTAGACAGCGCCGCTGTAGTACTCCTCGCGCCACCCATCGAAGCCGCCGACAACGATCACGGTGGGTGGTGGCGCGTGGGTGGTGGCCGGCCGCAGCAGCCAGGCGCGCAGGAGTCCGCCGCCCCACGGGATGGAGACGTGTTCCACCGGCGGGTCGTGGAGTGCACCGGCCCGTCCGAATGCATCGATCAGGCGTTGGTACAGAAGGGTTTTGTCCCGGTCGCTGTCGAGCAGGGGGACCTGGCCGAAGCGGTAGCACGCTGCCGCGGCGAGGTACCAGTCGCGTGCGGTCCGGCGGTGGCCGCCCGCGAGAGCGGCCTCGGCGCGCTCGGTGTCGCGCCGGCCCAGACACAGCGCGACCTCGTGCCAGCGCTCGCCCTGATCGGCGCGTGCGTGCAGTTCCACAGCGTCTGCCCATTCCATCCCATTTCCCAGGAGGCGCTGCAGTGGCATGGCCCGCTTATGTGACCGGTTGGCCGCCAGCAGATCCGCCTCGGCTGGTGTGCCGCGACGAACTTCGAAGTCCGGGGCGCTCATGCTGGAACCGTTGGCAGGTGCGGGCGCATCTGACGGCGCAGGGAGTCGACGAGTTCGCCCGCATGGTCGACGCGGGCCGCACCGAAGACGTAGAAGTCCGGGCGCACCAACACGACGTCGGCTTGATGGTGGGCCAGCCAGCGGGTGAGGTCGGCGTCCATATCGATGACAGCGTCGGGTGCCTTGGCGCGGGTGAGATGGACGATGCGGGTGTCCAGGTGCCGCAGAATTGCGTGCTGGTCGTCGTCGAGCGGAAGCTGGTCAGGGGGAACGGAAGTCATGAGCGTCCACCCGCCGCCGATCAGGTCGTCGCACAGGCCGGTGCGGCCCTGCCAGTGGACGCGTGGTTGCACGCCCAGTGTTCCGGCCGGTCCGGCCGGAACACCGTTGGAGTTCCGGTGCAGCAGTCCCGCGGTCAGTATCGGGAACGGTGGTGGCGGGGCACCGTCGCCGGATCGAAAGGCTTGGTCGCGGGCGGCCGCCCGCTCGGGGTCCGAGAGGCACACAATGCGGCCCAGTTCCATCGACATGGTGATGAGACTGCGTGCGTGCGGGCGGCGTTCGTCGCCGTAGGTATCGAGCAGGGAGTCGCGGGCGCGCCCGGACAGTACCAAGTCCAGTTTCCAGGCCAGGTTGGCGGCATCTCTGATGCCCGAGCACATGCCCTGTCCCATGAAGGGCGGCATCAGATGCGCCGCATCGCCGATGAGCAGAATGCGGCCACGGCGCCAGGATTCGGCGAGCCGGGACCGGAATGTGTAGACGGTACGCCGGATGATCGTGGCCTCGTCCGGGGTGATCTTCCACCGGGACAACAACTCCCAGCAGCGAGCTTCCGTGGTCATTTCCCGGGCGTTCTCGCCGGGCAGGAGCATGAACTCCCAGCGACTGTGCGCGCGTCCGAGCCAGCGGAACAGGGAGACGGGTCGCTGCGGGTCGCAGTACTGGCCGGCTTCGGGCATATCGATGCGGATGTCCGGATCGTGGGGTTCGATGTCGACGACGAGCCAGTCCTCCTCGAAGCCGAGGTCCTCCCAGCCCAGCTCGGCGGCCGCGCGGACGGTCGAATTCGCGCCGTCGGCCCCGAGGAGCCAGGCCGCGGTGACCGTGCGGACGGTTCCGTCGGGTGTCCAGGCGCCGTCGGTGACGGTGCCGTGGGCGAGGGTGACCTCGACGTGGTCGTCGTGCTGGGTGATCCGGATGGCGTTCCAGCCGAAGTTCAGCTCCACCGAGGGCAGGCAGTGGACGGCGGACAGTAGGGCGTCTTGCAGGTCCGGCTGGAATATCAGATAGTCGGACTTCCATCTCGAGGGTGTGGGCTGGTTCCAGTCGAGGTGCAGCAGCAGGTCGCCGTCGCCGTTGAACCAGTCGTAGTCGGGGACGGGGACGGCATGTGGTTCGAATTCGTGTGCGGCCCCGACCGATTGCAGGATGCGCATGATCTCGTGGTCGATATGGCCGGCGCGGGGCAGCGGGTAGGCGGTGGGCCAGCGCTCGAAGACGCCGACGCGGTGGCCGTGCTGTCCCAGCAGCGCGGCCATGGTCTGCCCGACTGGACCACAACCGATTTGGATGATGTCGAAGTCCCAGGGGGTGACGGGGTCAGCGGCCATGTTCTCTCCTCAATGAAATGGATGGTGCCGTAGCAGGCCCACCAGGACTGCGCCCCACCACCTTTCAGTGATGGGGCGGCCGGAATGCGCAGGCATGGCCGGGCGCGGGGCCGGGGTGCTACCTGCGGGCGGCGGTGTCGGAGGGCAGTTCGTTGAAACGGTCGCGGTATTCACCGGCGAAGCGGCCCAGATGAGACACACCCCAGCGATAGGCGATCGTGCCGACCTGGTCGGTGGAGGTGAGGATTTCCGCGCGGATTCGCTCGAGCCGCAGATTGCGGACATACGCCATGGGCGACAAGCCGAGCCGATCCCGGAATGCGGAGCTGATGGTCCGCGGGCTGCAGTTGGCGGCCGCCGCAATGTCGTGCAGGCCGATGCGCTCGGTGAGGTTCGCCTCGATGAACCCGAGAGCCGCGCGCAAGGTGCGTGGGTGTCCGGGCGCCGGACCGTCCCGCAAATCGCCGGTGTGCGAATGCGGCTGGGCCAGCAGCAGCGCGGTGACGATGCAGCGCAGCTGGCTGCGTTGCAGTTCCGCGCGCTGGAACAGCGGGTCTCCGGAATCCAGCTGCTCCAGCAGGGAACGAACCAGCAGCCGCACTGCCCGACCCTTGGGTTTGGCCAGGTCGAGAGCGAAATCGAAGCGCACGGTCGACACCGGCGGGTGTCCGGTCAGCGCGGTGAATTCCTGGTCGACCATGGCCGCGTCGATCCGCAGCCCCAGAAACCGGGTATCGGCGCCCAGGGGCCGCAGCTCCTGGGTGTCTCCGGGGTTGACGATGCCCGCAGTCGCCGAGTCGAGGGTGGCCCGCAGGCCGCTGCGGGCTGCCGAGATCGCTCCGGAGACACCGATATTCACAAAGTACGACCGGCGGCCCGTCGACGAGGCGACGCGCACGTCCAGCGGCGAGGCAAAGTAACCGGCGGCGAAATCGGGCGCGCTGACACCGCGCAACTCATGATCCCCGCCGCGCAGGCCGTCCAATGGCGAGGTGGTGATCGAGCCGCCGAACAGCCGGGTGGCCGCGTTGAGCAGATCGACAGGATTGCGCGACTTGGTGATGAGGAAGTTGTGCAGTGGTGCCGACACGGTGTTCACCTCCCATGGTCCGATGTCAGTATCGCCGTCGCGCTAGGTCGCCGGGCCCGCATCCAGCATGACGAACAGGATGGTGCAGGGGGTGTCCGACCTGTTGTCCCAGGCATGGGTCGTGCCGCGCTGGATCAGCACGTCACCGGCGCGCATTACGGTCTCCTCCGAACCGACGACCGCGACGACCTCACCGGCGATGACGAAGGCGTAATCGAGCGAAGGGGTTCGATGCCAGTAGGGCGTCTCGCCCTGGTGACGCGGCCCGAACTCGACCACGCGCAGGACACCGCCGTCCGCGGGCGGCGGCAGCGGCACATCGGGGCCGACCGGATCGGCATACGTGGTGTCGTTGCGTGGCGGACCCTTGTGCAGCCACAGATTGACCACCTGTGCGCCCGCGGTGGTCTGGATGTGCCGGCAATCGGCGTCCTCGACGATGACGGGACGGCCGGACCCATCATGCCCGGTGACGATTCTGCGAACGCTGCGCATCACGCGCCCCTTCCCGAAAGACGCCGCCACAGAATGTAACTGGGACGCGCCTCGCCACCCATGGCCATCGGAGGTGTGTCCAATTTCAGCGTGTCGGCGTCATCGAAGACACACAGACGCTCGAGATCCGTACCGACGAAATTGGGAAAGGTGGCCATCCGGACGTGGTGGATCACCCGGCCGGTCGCGTTGTCGGCGTCCCAGGTGCCGGCGTAGGAAATGATCGAGCTGTAGGCGCCGGCCTTCTCCTCGACGCTGCCGCCGTCGAGCGAGGCGTCGGCGAAGCGCATCCGGTCGGTCAGCGTCAGGTGGGCGCTCATCGTTCCCTCGGAGGTGTAAATGAGCAGTCCGGTGCACCGCTGCGCCGGGCCGAGCGGCGGATCGATGGGCCCATTCGTAGTGAAGACTTTCCAATCGGCCAGCTGCCAACTGCCGATAAGCCGAGTGCGCAGTTGCGTCATGAGAGATCCCTTTCCGTGCGAATCACAGCGGCGGGGCAACGAACAGCCCGGGGTCGATGTCGTTGTGGGACTTGGCCGCGATGAACTCGTCCATTTCGTTGGCCGTGCCCCACTGATCCGCGTTGGCCGGGTCGCGCAGGTCGTAGATGTGCGGGTGCCAGGTGTCCTCGTCCAGGATCTCCAGCTCGGTCGTGTACTCCACAGTGTTGCCGGCCGGGTCGAGGTAGTAGCTGAAGGAGTTGTCACCGGCCCGGTGTCGGCCCGGTCCCCACAGGCGCTCGATGCCCAACCGCCGCATTCGGCCGGTGCCGCGCAGGTACTCGTCGATGCCACGCATCTCGAAGGAGGCGTGGTGGAACGCCGCGTGCGGTCCGCGCACGATGCCGAAGCTGTGGTGGAAGTTATTGCACCGCAGGAACCACATGATCTCGCGGTCACTGCCCAGGCACATGGTGTCCGAGAGACGGAATCCCAGATGCTCGATATACCAGGCCACCGTTGCCTCAGGGGTGGGCGAGTTCATCAGGACGTGGGACAGCCGGACCGGAACGGGCTCGCGGGCTTCGATCTTGCGGTGCCGCCGCGCGGTGACATCGGCGGAGACCTCCACGACGCGACCCTCGTTGTCGAAGAAGCGGACCGCGTAGCCGCCGCCGGGGGTGTCCAGCAGCTTCGGTTCGTGCACCAGCTGTACACCCTGCGAGATCAACTGCGCGGCAAGGGTGTCGACATCGGGCGCGGTAGCGGCGCCGAAGGCCAGGAGATCGGTGCGTTTCTGGGCGTCCCGACGCAGTCGTACCACGTATTGCTCCGGCGAGCCCTCAGCCGCTAGGAAAGAAACGCCTGTGTCACTGGCGGTTTCGGTCAAACCCCACAGCTCGGTGTAGAAACGCCGCTGTTCGGCGAAGTTCGGCATAGCGATATCGACATGCCGCAGATGGGTGATCACACTGGTGTTGGTCACGGTGTACTCCTCGATGAGTCGGTCAGTTGAGTCGCTCGGTCAGCCAGTCGGCGATGGTCTCCAGCACCGGGCCCCGGCCCATGTGGCCGCCGGGGAACATCCGGGCCGTTTTCGGGTTCCCGTGCTCGAGCGCCAAGTACAGGTCCGCCGAGGCATTTTGGAGATCGTCCTTGCCGTTGACCAACAGCAGTGGGCAGGATGGCCGGTCCAGTACGCCCTGGTCGAGCAGGGACAGCTCGGGGCAGCGGGCGAGGTAATCCTCGAATGTGTTGCCGCCGAAGATACGTGCCCGCGCCGGCATCAGGTCCATCAGATAGGACGAGGCGTTGCGGCTGCGCTCCTGCCATTCGGGCTGGAACGTCAGATGGATGCCGCCACCCCAGTTGACGGCGGCGGCCAGCTGTTCGCGATGGGTGTGGGCAAGCTTCATGGCCCAGTAGCCGCCGAACGAAAGCCCCAGGGCCGCTACCCGTTCGGAGTCCAGGTCCGCCTGCTCGCGCAGCCAGGCGAAGACAGGATCCCACTGCCGTTCGGCGTCACGGCCCGCGCGCACCGGCGATTGCCCCACCCCGGGTTTGTCGATATGCACGGTTGCGAATCCGCGCTCGCGGAGCATCCGGCCGCGTGCGTAGGTTTCTTCCTTCCACACATCGATCCCGCCCCACATCAGGACCACTGGCGGGCGCACCGCTGCCTCGGGCGGGCGCGCCACGAAGAACCGCAGCACATCGCCTTCTCCGGCGCGCCCGTCGAACGGCAACTCGATGTGCTGGACAGGTGTGCGCTCCAGCGTGGATACCCGGCCGAAGTACTCAACGGCCCGGTGGTACGCGTGGAGCTTGGCCGGGTGCAGCGGGGAGGGGTAACGGCCAAGGAACGCGAATTGGTATGCCTGCCACCAGTTCTCCAGCGCTTGCTCGCGGTCGCCGCTGTCCTCGGCTCGCTGCGCCCTGCTGGCGAAATCCTCCGCTCCGGCCAGCCAGTGCCCGGCCCAGGACTCGGGATCGATGCCGGGCAGCGCTTCGATGTGCCGCGCGGCAGCATCATGATCGATGGCGTTGAACGGGTTCCGCCGTTGCTCGAGGTGTTCGCGCAGCCACTGCTGCGCCTCGGGCAGGGTTCGGTTCGTTGTAACGGACATTGTTTCTCCTTATCCATTGGTAGACGACGGGCCGCCGACGCGTCAGCGGGTGGGTTACGCGGGCTGGGCCATCTGCCGATGGCAGGCATCGACCAGCGGATACGCCTCGCTGTGGCGTTGCGCCTGTTCCAAGCCGGCGATCGTCACCGAGGTCGCGACGAGCGTGCGGCAACGCTGTGCGCGTCGTTCGACGAACGCCTCGATGCCGGTGCCGACCGTCTCGTGGCGCTCCAACTCCTCGGCCAGGACGAGTCCGTCCTCGATGGCCAGGGCTGCGCCGCTGGCCATCTGCGGTGCCGGTGCGTGTGCGGCATCGCCGATGACGACGCAGTTTCCGCGGTTCCAGGCGCCGGTCAGGAAGGCGGTTTGGACCGGCCGGCGCACCACCGAGTCGGAGGCCGACGCCAGCCGGCGGATCTCGGTCACCCGGCCCGGGAAGGCCGTCAGCAGATCGGCCAGCCGCGGGGCGAGCTCGGCATCGGGCAGAGCATTCGGCGGCACCCCGTTCTCGGTCAGGAACACATAGGCGCGGTTGCTCGAGATGGGGACGAGTCCGGCCGTGTTGACCTTGCCGGCGAACTGATGGATACCCGTGGCCCACTCCGGGCGCGGCACCAGGGCCCGCCACACCATCTGTCCGAGGTAGTCGACCGGCGTCTCGAAGCCCATCAGGCCCCGCACCGACGAGCGGATCCCGTCCGCGCCGACCAAGAGGGCGACCTGCCGGTCGGTACCGTCCGACAGCCGCACGTCGACCAGATCTCCTTGCTGGTCAATCGCGGTGGCGGTCAGGCCGTGACGTACCACCACCCCGCACCGCTCGGCCTCCGCGTGCAAGATGCGGTGCAGCTCGGGGCGGGCGATGCCGACCATCGCCGGCCGCCGCGCGCCGATCAGCCGCGGCAGCTCCACCTGGTCGCTCGGTATGCCGTCAACGTCCACATGGGTGATCACGCCCATCCCGTAACCCGTGGCCGAGCACGCGTCCGCCAGGCCCAGCACATCGAGAGCGCGCAGGGACGGACCGGTCAGACATAGGCCCCAGCCGGCAGTCGCTCGGTACGGACTGGCTTCGGCGATCTCGACCTGCCACCCCTTGCGTGCAAGGGCGGTCGCCGCGGTCAGGCCGGCGACTCCCGCGCCCACAATCATTACCGACCGCGTACTGCCGAAGTTGTCCATATTCGCCTCCTGAACGCCGATTTCACCGGAACGATAGGAGCGGCCGGGACCCCGCGTTATCCGGATTCGGCGGCGGCCATCCGCTCCGGGCAACCGGTTTCCGCACCAACCCGACGAAAAGCGTTGCCGGAAACGGATACCCGGCGTCGGCAGCGGACAACGACGGCAAATGTGTCCGACTACTTTCGAAAGCCACCGATCCACATTCAGGGCGAGTTCTGCCCGCCGAGCCAGGGAGTACGCATCGTGCGCTTCGCCAATATCTCCGGTCGACTATCACTCGTCACCACCTCCGACACGGTGGTGGACATCGAGCGAGCCGGCGGTGGCAGGTTCAACGCCCGAATCCAGGACGCCTACCAGCGGTGGGACGAGTTGCTGGAGATGGCAGCGAGTCTCGACAGCGAGGGCACACCACTGGCCGACATCGAGCGTGCCGAATTCGGTAACCCATCCCCGTCGCCGCGGCAGGTGTTCGCCATCGGCCTGAACTACGCCGATCACGCTGCGGAGTCCAACTTTTCGATCCCGGCGCAGCCGCCGGTCTTCACCAAGTTCCAGACATCGCTAGCCGGGCCGCACGGCACCGTCACGCTGCCACCTGGCAATGTCGACTGGGAGGTCGAACTGGTGGTGGTCATCGGCCGCCGCGCATACCGTGTCACCGCCGAAGATGCGTGGAGCTATGTAGCCGGAATCTCTGTCGGACAGGACATTTCCGAACGCGACCGGCAGCGCGTCGGTCCCGCACCGCAGTTCAGCATGGGCAAGTCCTTCCCCGGCTTCGGTCCCATCGGGCCGGTGCTGGTCACCCCGGACGAGTTCGACAACCCCGACGATCTCGAACTGGGCTGCCTGATCAACGGCGAGCAGATGCAGCAGGGGAAGACCTCCGACATGATCTTCCCCGTTCCCGAACTCATCGCGAGGCTGTCGGCGATCACGCCACTGCTGCCCGGCGATGTCATTTTCACCGGTACCCCGGATGGCGTCGGCATCGGACGCACTCCGCAGCGATTCCTCGCTCCCGGCGACGAATTGGTCAGTTATGTCCGCGGCATCGGCGAGATGCGACACCTGATGGTCACCGATCGCTGACCCCACAACGTACTTCGAGGAGCTGGCAGTGCCGTTACACCGACTGTCGTCAGTCACGATCGGGGTACCCGACCCGACCGCGACACGCGACTACTACACCGAATTCGGACTGTCTCCCGAGGCCGACGGCTGGCTGGGCACCCGCGACGGCGGCAACCAGCTGCGCCTGGTGCATGCACCGGCGCGCAGGCTCGTCGAAATCGTCATCGGCGCAGACGATCCCGATGATCTCGACGCCGCTGCCGCGCGTCTGAAAGCGCTGGGCCTGCATGCGGAACGGACAGCGGATTCCGTGGCGACGCAGGAGCCCATCGCGGGCTTCCGGGCGGTCATACGCGTCGCCGACCGGCTGATCCAGACCGAGACACCCGCCACTCCGTACAACGGCCCCGGCCGCCTCGAGCGCCACGGTACCCGCGCACCCGGTGTGCTGCGCGAGGATCCGGTGCGCCCGCGCAAGCTCGGCCACGCCGTGGTCGGATCGGTCGACTACGAGGCCACTCGGCGCTTCTTCGTCGACGGGCTGGGATTCAAGCTCTCCGACGAGATCCAGGGTGCCGGAGCATTCCTGCGCTGCTCCACCGATCACCATAACGTGCTGGTGTTGCGGGCGCCGGTGAACTTCCTGCATCACACCTCCTGGCAGGTCGATGACATCGACGACGTTGGCCGCGGCGCCAACGCAATGCTGGCGGACAACCCCGAACGGCACGTCTGGGGCCTGGGCCGTCATCACGCCGGATCGAATTTCTTCTGGTACCTGAAGGATCCGGCCGGGAACTTTTCCGAGTACTACGCCGACATGGACTGCATCATCGACGACCAGCTCTGGACGCCGGAAGTGTTCGAGGGCGCCAAGGGACTGTTCGACTGGGGCCCACCGCCTCCCGCGTCGTTCCTCCACCCCGAGGATCTCGCCGCACTGATGACCGGCGCCCATTACATCGCATAGCGGGAGCGAGGTCTCCGGTATTCAGGTTCTTCTTCGCCAGCTGAACCATCCACCCGAGGCCTCTTCACTCGGCCACCCACACCTGCACGCAGACAACACCTTTCCCACCACGGCTCGAGGGCGCCGGGTAGCGGCGCCCTCGACGGCGGGTTGGTGGCAGGCCCAGGCGGCCGGGTCAGCGGGATCGCAGGACCTCTTGGAGGTAGCGGGCGATATCGGTGATCGTCGGATAGTTCCAGAGCAGGGTGGCGGGCAGCGGAATGCCGAGGTGGCGTTCGAGATTCGCGCGCAGGGCGGTGGCGAGCAGGGAGTCGATGCCGGATTCGGTGAGGGGGCGGTGTGGGTTCAGGTCGTCCGGGGCGGCGCCGAGCGTGCTGGCGGTGCGGGTGCTGACCAGGTCGAGGAGATAGTCGGTCAGCTCGGGTCCGGACAGCTCGGCCCAATCCGGTTCGGTGGATTCGGTTCCGGAGGTTTCGAGGACCAGCTCGGCCAGGAGCGCGGGGCGCGGGCCACGATGGTCGTGCAGCACGGTCAGCGCGACCTGTACCGGGGAATTCGCCTGGGCCAAGGCGTCGTCGAAGATTGTGAGTGCCTGTTCGGCCGTCAGATCGGCGGTGCCGCGCGCGGCCAGCTCGAGATCGGTCGTAGCCGCCGAGGTGGACATGCCCAGGCCGCGCCAGCTGGTCCAGGCCAGGCTCACGGTGTCCCAGTGTCCGGCGCGCCGCCGCTGCACCGCGAGCGCGTCCAGGAGCGAGTTGGCGGCGGCGTACGCGGCCTGGCCGGGCAGTCCGAGCAGTGGACCGGCCGAGGAGAACAGCACGAGGAAGTCGATGCTGCCGGGCGGGAACAGCTCGTCCAGCACCAGTGCGCCATCCACCTTGGGGCGCATGACATTTCGCAGCACCTCGGGATCGAGGTCGGGCAACATCGCGCTGTCCACCGTGCCCGCCGCATGTACGACACCGCGCACGGGCGGCAGATCCAATGCGGCGAGCGCGGATTCGGTGGCCGCGCGATCGGTGATATCGACCGCGATGGTCCGCACGGTCACACCGGCATTCTCCAGCCGCCGCACCACGGCCACCCGCTCGTCGTCATCGGACCATTCGGCCCGGCGCGGCAGTGGCCGCCGCCCGAGCAGCACGATGCGCCGGGCCCCGCGTTCGGCCAGATGTTCGGCAACCAGCAGGCCGAGCGCTCCCAATCCGCCGGTGATCAGATAGGTTCCGTCGGGACGGCAGGCGAAGGCCGCATCCCGCTCGCGCTCCGCCGCCACGATCCGCTGTCCGAAGACCGCCCCGTCGCGAACCGAGACCACCGGATCCGCGATACCGGCTTCGATAGCCGTGCGTATCACCATATTCGGATCATCATCGGCGGACATATCGATGACCGCCCGGAAGAAGTCCGGATGCTCACTCGCGGCAACCCGGGCCATGCCCCACAAGGGTGCATGCGCGGTATCGCCTTCGCGCACCCCGCGCGTCAATGCCCACAATCGAGGCCGTCGCTCGACCGCAACCGCACCCACCCGCCGCACGACGGCGGCGAATGCCGCGGCAGCATCGAAAGGCGTCCCCACGGGCGGTGCGAATACCACGTTCGCACTCTGTCCGGCATCGACCAGCCTGGTGTCGTCCACGGATTCGACTACGACGATCGAGGTCTCGGCGATTGGCGAGGTCTCGGCCAAGGGCTGCCAGATGAGGTCGAAATGGGTCGTGGCCAGGTGGCGGTCATCGGCTGTGCCGGGGCTGGCGGTGAGTTCGGCGTAGCGCAGTCCGATAAGTGTGGTCGCCGAATCATCGCTGGCGACAACGACATCGACGGTTGTCGGTTGATCGGCTTGGAGTCGGACCGCGATATCGGCGCGCCGCGGTGCGGGCCCGGTCAGGGTGACGCGGTCGATATGGGCGGGCATGCGCAGCGTTGCCGGGCCGGGGAAGATGACCGAGGCCATCGACAGGGCCGCGTCGAGGACGGCGGCCCAGCTGCGGTCGAGATCGGCGGTGGCGGTGGCGAACAGGGTGGTTTCGCCCTGCCTCAGGGTCTCGATCTGCCATGGATAGCCCATATCGGCGACACCCAGTTCCGCCAGGCGGTCGACGACGAAATCCGGGTCGAGCGATGAGTTGCTCTGGGCCGCAGCAGTTTCGAGCACGGATGCATGATCCGGGGTGGAAGCCGATCCGATGCGCGCCATAGTGTGGGTCGCCCATGCCGTGTCGTCCGCGCCGAGGGGCCGCGAGACGATACGCAGGGCAGTGCCGTCGCGAACGACCTGAAGCTCGCGGGTCTGCGCCGGATCGGGTACCACCACCGGCTGTTTCAGCTGGACATCCACCAGTTCGGTGGTGCTTCCCGCGGTGCACAGGGTGTTGAGCAGTACGGCGGCCGGGGTGATTTCGGTGCCGAGTACGGGATGGCGACGTGGATACGGGCGGGTGCGGAAGTCGAGGGTGGTCCGCCAGAGCTGGACCGGAGTGCCGTGGACGGCGCTGTATGCGCCGAGCAGAGTATCGACGGGAGATTCCGCGCGCGGCGGACCGTCGACCCAATGGCGTTGGTGTTGCCAGGCATTCGTGGGCAGATCCAACAGCCGACCGGCCGGTGCCGCCGCCGACCAGTCGATGCCGATGCCACGGCAATGCAGCGCGGCCAGCGAACGCAGCAGGGTTGCCTGTTCGGCGGTATTGCGCCGCAGGGTCGGCAGGACGAGCCCGTCATCGATACCGTTGGTGGACAGGGTTTCCAGGATCGAGTGACTTACCACCGGGTGCGCCGAAACCTCCACGAAGACCCGGTGTCCGTCGGTGATCGCGGCCGCGACGGCCTGGTGGAAGCGCACCGGCGCGCGCAGATTCGTGGCCCAGTATGCGGCGTCCTGCGACGGTGCCGAGCGCGGGTCGTCCACCGCCGTGACGTAGAGGGGTACGGCGGCGGGGGAGGGAGCGAGATCGGCGACGGCGATCGCGAGATCGGCGGCCAGCGGCTCCATCTGATCGGTGTGGAAGGCGACATCGGAATCGACTCGGCGAATGGTCCAACCGAGTCCCGGCCACTGTGCGGCGAGTTCGTCGACCGCGTCGACCTCGCCCGCGACCACGGTCGAGGATGGCGCCGCACAGATCGCCGCCTCCGCGTCGGTGCGCGCACCCAATTGCGCGAGCACATCGTCGAACGGCTGGTCGACCATGATCATGGCACCGTTGCCCGCCACCTTGCGCAGCAGATTGGAACGGCGGCAAGCCAGCAGTGCACCCTCGGCCTCGGTCAGCACGCCCGCGGTTACCGCGGCGGCGATCTCGCCGACGGAATGTCCGATGATCGCGCCCGGACGTACACCGTAGCGCCGCCATACCGCCGCCAGTCCGAGCTGGACGGCGACCAGCATGGCCTGGATGACGTCCACCGAGTCGAATCTGCCGCTCTCCAGCACCCGGCGCGGCGTCAGTCCCATTTCCTCGCGATAGATCGGCCCGATCCGGTCGATCACCTCCGCGAAAACCGGTTCGGCACCGAGTAATTCGCGGCCCATACCCAACCACTGCGCGCCGTGCCCGGAAAAGACCCACACCGGATCGGCCCGGTGTCCGATCGTCTCTGCGACGGCGACCGACCGTTCGGTGCCGCCCGTGGCCAGTGCGGTCAGCCCGGTGACGAGTTCGGCGCGATCGGCGGCGACGACACCCGCGCGGACCGTGAGATGTCCGCGCTGCCGAGCCAGCGTATGTCCGAGATCGCCGAGTTCGGCGGATGCGGCGAGCGGCAGCAAACGCGCCGCCTGGGCGGCGAGCCCGGCCCGGGTCGCCGAGGAAATGGGGTAGATCCAGGATCGGTTGTGCCACACCAGCTCCGGTGCGTCTGCGATGGCGCTGGGCTGGTCCACACCACCATGTGGCCGTGGCGCTTCTTCGAGCACGACATGCGCGATCGTCCCGCCGTAGCCGTAGCTCGCCACACCCGCCGTGCGCGGCCGGTCCACCTGTGGCCACGCTATGGCCTCGGTGACCACCCGCAAACCATTATCGTGCCAGGGGATTTCGGCCCTCGGCCCGGAGACCACGACGGTCGGTGGAATGATCTGCCGTGCCAGCGCGAGCACGGTCTTGATGACCCCGGCGATCCCGGCCGCGGCCTCGGTATGCCCGATATTGCCCTTCACCGAACCGATGAGACACGGTGCGGCCCCATCGGCCCGGTGTCCGAGGACCGCGGCGAGCGCCGCCGCCTCGATCGGGTCGCCGACCTTCGTACCCGTGCCATGCGCTTCGACGTAGTCCACCTCGCGCGGATCGACCCCGGCGACGGCATATGCCCGGCGCAGCAGATGCTCCTGCGCCGAACTGGACGGCGCCATAATGCCTTCGGTGCGTCCGTCCTGATGGACCGCGCTGCCGCGGATCACCGCCAGCACCCGATCGTTGTCGCGCCGCGCGTCCGACAATCGCTTCAGCACGATGATGCCGCAGCCCTCACCGCGGCCGTATCCGTCGGCCGCGGCATCGAAGGGTTTGCTGCGCCCGTCCTTCGAGATGGCGCCCGCCTGATCCAGCACCGTGGTCAGCCCGGGGCCCGCCATCACCATTACCCCGCCAGCCAGTGCGAGCGGCGTCTCGTACCGCAACAGTGCGGCGCAGGCTTGATGCAGTGCGACCAGCGAGGAGGAACAGGCGGTATCCACAGTGAGACTGGCCCCGCGCAGGTCCAGCGTGTAGGAGATGCGGTTGGCCACCGCGCACGGTGCGGCTCCGATACCGGTCCACGCCTCGACCTCCGGCAGCTCCTCCAGCAGTCTGCGTCCGTAGTCGTCGGCACCGACGCCCATGAATACCGACGCATCGGTCCCCGCCAACGTGTGCGGTGGAATTCCGGCGTGCTCCAAGGCTTCCCACGCCACTTCGAGCGCGATCCGCTGCTGGGGGTCGAGCTGACGGGCCTCGGTGGCGGAGATACCGAAGAACCGGCCGTCGAATCCGGCGATATCGGTCAGGAATGCGCCGCGCGGGGTGACGCGCGTCAGCGCCGCGGCGTGTTCGCGCGAGTGGGCACGATGGGCCGCCCACCGATCCTCGGGCACGGTGTCTGCGGCGCACCGCTTATCGAGCAGGAATTGCCAGAGCTCGTCCGGCGAACCCAGATCGGGAGCGAAGCGGCAGCCGAGCCCGACGACGGCGATCCGGTCGGCGGCGGCGGTGGTGTCGTCGGCGGTTGTGGTCACGGGGGCAGTGGGCTCGTACACGAGAAGGTCCTCACCGATTGTGCGAACGGCCGTGCCTGCACCGGCGATCAGCAGACCGGCACAGGCACGCGAAGGTGTGGTCCCGGAACGAGTCCGGGTCGACGGGTCGGTGATCGACCGCGTCACTGATACATGAGTGCCTTGTCCCAGGACTCGTCCGGGCCGAATAGATAGCGGGCCTTGAGAATGTCGCGCTGCGCGGTCAAGGCCTCGACGGGCACCAGGCTGCCGACCGGCAATGCCGCAATGGCGTGCCGGACACCGAGTGTCCGATCGATCGCCGCGGCCAATTCCACGGCGGCAAGGTCGCGCACACCATCGGGCGCTTCGAATTCCACTCGCAGCACATCGGGTTCGGCCCGCGCGCGCCAGAAGCCGACCTCGTACGCTAGCGGCAGCTGGAAAATCATTTCCTCCAAATCGTTCTGCCGCACCGTCAGTGCGCCGACCGGATATCCGAACGCCGTGCGGCCGAAGACCCGAACGGTCGGCAGCCGCCACCCGCAGGAGCACGGTTCATGGCGCACCTCGACATCGTCGGCAAGGTTGTAACGCAGCAACGGCATGGCCGCGCGATACAGCGGCGTCACCACCAGCTGCCCGCATCCGGTATCGGACAGTGTGCCGCTCTCGGGCGAATACACCTCGAAGATGGCCCGATCCGCCCACAGGTGCAGCCTGCCCTCTGGACATTCGCCCGCGATGGTGCCGGTTTCGGTGGACCCGTACTCCTCGACAATGTGCACCCCGCCCCAGATCTCGCTCAGCCGCCGCTTGCGGGCCGCGGTCATCGGTTCGGCGGCCACGAACATCGCGCGCAGGGCCGGGAAGTCGCGCTCCGGCCGCAGCCCCGCGGCCCGGGCCGCGGCCGCGATCATCATGGCTTCGGTCGGATTGCACCAGGTGAGCGAGACATCCAGGCGGTGCATGAGCCGCACAATGCGGGCCAGCGGCAGTGCGAGTGAGCGGGCATCGCCGGGTACCACCGTCGCACCGCGCAACCGCCCCGCCGCCTGTGCCAGATGTCCGGTGATCACCAGCGCATACGGCGTGCGCACCAGGAAGGTGTCCGCCGGTGTGATGCCGACCCATTTGCGGGCATACCGCTCCGCGAGGTCGGCCCAGTCGTCATCGGTGTAATACGAGGCCGTCGGCTCCCCGGAGGTGCCGCTGGATTCGTGATAGGTCGCCAATTCCGCGCGGGGCACCGCGAGCATTCCGAACGGATACGCATTGCGCAGGTCCTGTTTGGACGTGAGGGGTAGACCGGCGAAATCTTCGGCCACCCGCGCAGTTCCGTCGCGCTCGAATCGGGCGGCATAGAACGGCGACCGCGCGGCCTGCTCGAATATTCTCGGCAGCTGTGCCCGCTGTAATTGCGCGAGTTCGTCGGGCGTGGTCCAATCGCCGATTTCCGGACGGTTGCGAACCGCTATATCGCCCTCGGGAATTACGGTCATTGATCCTCCTCGGATGCTACGACCTAGGACAACACCTGCGCGACGCCCACGCCAGCCGGGCAGCTACTCAATTGCTACTCAATTGAGAAAAATGCGCTTCGGATTCCCAGAAATTGAGTAGCAACTACTCACGATTTCACCGCACCGACCTGGTTGCATCCCAGGTGTAGCACGGCGACACGAGAAAGTTGGGCCGCATGCAAACCGAGGATATCTATCTGGCTGGCGTGGGCAGTTACCTGCCCGAGTCGATTTCCACCGAATCCGCCGTCGCCGCGGGCTGGTACGACCAGGCCGAGCGCATCGCGTCCGGTATGCGTTCGTGCGCGGTGAGCCCCGACACCCCGGCGCCGGATCTGGCGATCAGCGCGGCCCGCATCGCCTTGGCCGAATGCGGCCACGATTCCGACGATATCGGTGCGCTGCTGCACAGCTACACCCACCACCAGGGCCCCGACGGCTGGTCCGCCGTGCACTACATCCTGAACAACACCGTGGATCGCCCGATCCCGGCGGTCGAGATCAAACAGGGCTGCCTCGGCATGCTGGCGGGTCTGGAGGCCGCCGCCAATCGGCTCATCGCCAACCCCAGCCATGACGCGGTATTGCTCACCACCGGTGACAACTTCTCCACTCCGCTGGTGGACCGCTGGCGTGGTTCGAAGCTGTTCCTGTTCGCCGACGCGGGCGCGGCGGCCGTGGTGTCGCGGCGCGAAGGATTCGCGAAAGTGCGTGCCGTCGGGTCGCTTTCGGATGCATCGATGGAAATCCTGCACCGCGCCGGTGAGGCGCTGTTCCCGCCCGGTATTACCCGCGGTCGCGGTCTGAATTTCGACGAACGCGCGGCGAAGGTCCGCGAACAGTGGGCCGCGGGCCAGGCCCCGCCGATCCGCAACTTCGGCCTGGCGGTGGCGGCAATCGCCGAGCGCACCATGGACGAGGCGGGCGTCTCGTTCGACAAGATCAGCAAGGTCTGCCACATCGGATTCGGCCGCGGTTCACTCGAGGCCATGTTCCTGCAGCCGCTCGGTGTCGAAAAGGCCCAGGAGGTCTGGGATTTCACCAACACCATCGGGCACACCGGCGCCGCCGACATGTTCCTCGGTCTCGAACACGTGTGGCGCACCGGGCAGGTGCGCCCCGGCGACCACGTGCTGATGATCGGTGCGAGCACCGGCATGGAAGCGGGTGCCGCGGTGGTCGAGATCCTCGCGCCCGCACCGGCGAAGTAGGGGCGGCGATGCTGGAGGGTTTCACACCCTGGCCGCGGGAATTCGCCGAACGCTATCGGGCCCAGGGGTTCTGGAGCGGCGAAACGCTGGGGGCGGTATTGCGGCAGGCCGCCGAGCGTTATGGTGACCGGACCGCGCTGGTCCACGACGACCGTCGGATCGGCTACCGCGACCTCGATGCCTGGGCCGATCGACTGGCCGCGCTGTTTCAACGGCACGGCGTGCGCCCGGACGATCGGGTACTGGTGCAATTGCCGAATATCCCGGAGTTCGTCGCGATTACGTTCGCGCTCTTGCGAATCGGTGCGAAACCGGTGTTCTGCCTGGTCGCGCACCGCGAGACCGAGGTCGGCCATCTGGTGCGCCTCAGCGGCGCAACCCATTACGTGCTGCCCGACACCCACCGCGAGTTCAGCCATCGCGACATGGGCGAGCGCATCCGCGCGACGCACGACCAGCTGCGCACCCTGTTCCTCGTCGGCGGTCGCGCCGATGGTTTCGTCTCGATCGAGGACGCGGATCAGGAGCCGTATCAGACTCGGTTGCCGGATACCGATCCGGCGGATGTCGCGTTCTTCCTGCTGTCCGGCGGCACCACGGCACTGCCGAAGCTGATCCCGCGCACCCATGACGACTACGTCTATCAATCGCTGCGCGCCGCCGAGGTGTGCGAATTGAACGACCGCGACGTCTACCTCGCCGCGCTGCCGATCGAATTCAACTTCGCCTGGGGTTGTCCGGGCGTGATCGGCACCTTCCACACCGGCGGCACCGTGGTGCTGGCCGACACCCCGAACCCGATGGATTGCTTCCCGCTGATCGAGCGGGAGCGGGTGACGGTCACCGCCCTGGTGCCCGCGCTGGTAGCGGTCTGGCTGGAGGTAGCCGAATGGGCCTCCTGGAATCTGAGCAGCCTGCGGCTGCTGCAGGTCGGTGGCGCACGGATGACCCGCGAATTCACCGCGAGCATCGGCCCGACGCTGGGCTGCGAGCTGCAGCAGGTATTCGGCATGGCCGAAGGTCTGCTGTGCTTCAGCCGCCCGGACGATCCCGCCGAGTCGGTGCTGACCACCCAGGGCAAGCCCATCTCCGACGCCGACGAGATCGTGATCGCCGACGCCGACGGCACCGCGCTGGCACCGGGCGAGGTGGGGGAGCTGCTCACTCGCGGCCCCTACACGCTGCGCGGCTATTACGCTGCGCCGGAACATAATCGAGTCGCCTTCACCACCGACGGCTTCTATCGGACCGGTGACCTGGCTCGGCTCACCCGAGACGGCGATCTGGTCATCGAGGGCCGGATCAAGGACATGATCATCCGCGGTGGCGACAAGGTCAATGCGGGCGAGGTAGAGGAACATCTGCTCGGCTGCCCCGGGGTGCGCGCGGTCGCGGTGGTCGGTGTGCCGGATCCCTTCCTCGGCGAGCGCACCTGCGCATTCGTCGTGCCAACGGCCGCCGCCCCGAATCCGGCCGAGCTGAAGCAGGCCATGCACGCCAGCGGTGTTGCGGCCTACAAGATTCCGGATGACATCGAGATCGTTGTCGAACTGCCCCTGACCCCGCTGGGCAAGGTCGATAAGAAAGCCCTGGTCCGCACCCGTGCGGGCGCATCGATAACAGGAGTGCCGTCGTGACCGTCGTATCCGTTCCCACCGAGGCCCAGCTGCGTGCCGAACTCGCGCCCGCACTCGGCCTCGCCGCTGCCGCCGAACTCGATCCCGACGCCAATCTCGTTGTCCTGGGCCTGAGTTCGCTCGAATTGATGCGCATGGTCGGTCGCTGGAACAAGGCCGGGGTGCCCGCGGTATTCGAAGAACTGGTCGCCACCCCCACGCTGACCGCCTGGCTTCGGCATTTCGCGGCCATCGTCGCGCAGGGGGCGAAGAACGCATGAGCGCCCTGCTGATCGAAAACGGTGTCGTCTACACCGCCGATGCCGCCGAAACGGTGCTCTCGCGCGGCTCGATTCTCGTCGTGGACGATAAAATCGCGGCGATCGGAGTCCCGGAGACCGTCGCCGCGGCGGTGGCCGCACTCGCCGATCCGGTGCGGTCCGAACTGCGCACCATCGACGCCGCGCGAATGATGGTGCTGCCCGGTCTGATCAATGCCCACTGGCACGATATGTTCGCCATGGGCTTCCCGCTGCGCGGCGCACTGCGTCCGGCCAGCGACCGCACCGATGAGGTCGCCTTGTTCGGCGGCGGCGGCGATATGCACAAGATCTCCGGCATGTTCGACTCGTTCGACGGCCTCATCTCCGGCCTGACCCCCGACGAGGGCCAGGCGATCGCCGAATATTCGATGTGGACCCAATTGCGCGGTGGTGTCACCACGCTCGGCGACGCGGGTTCGCTGAACCGCCCGGCCGCACTCGTCGCCGCCGCGCGCACGCTCGGCATCCGGTTCAGTGCCACCACCTGGGCATCCGATGCCATCTGCCCGCCCGCCGCCGACTCCTTCGTCCGCACCAGGGATGCCGACGCCATACTCTCCCAACTCGAGGAGCTGCTGAAGAGCTGCGCGCAGGACGAATCCGGCCGCATCCGCTGTCGTCCGTCGATCGCGTATGTCACCAATATGACCGATGAACTCGGTCGCGGTTTCGCCGAACTCGTCGCGCGGCACGACGCGGGTTTCGTTACGCACGTCGGCGCGGTGCGCAACGAGCCGGAACTGATGCGAAAGTACTACGGCGCCACCGGCGTTCGCCGCCTGCATGATCTCGGGCTGGTCACCGACCGGCTGATGGCCGCGCACTGCGCGTTCATCGATGACGAGGAGCAGGAGCTGCTGCGTGCGGCCGGTGCGCATATCAGCCATTCACCCGGAAAGTACGGCCCCTCCGGCGAATCCACGCTGACCGAGACCGCTGTGGTGCCGCGCCTGCGTCGCGCGGGTGTGCCGGTATCGCTGTCCACCGACGGGGCCTCGCTCCCGAATGCCGGAATGGCCGAGGCCATGCGCGCGGCCTGGCAGATGTACAACGAGATGGTCGCCGACCAGACCGATGTCCTGCCCACCGACACGCTGGCCATGTCCACTCGTATCGCCGCCGCGGGCCTGCGCTGGGCCGGCGAGATCGGCAGCCTCGAGGTCGGCAAACAGGCCGATCTGGTGCTGATCCGCACCGACGACTGGCGCTATCTGCTCAATCCCCGTCCGTTGGAAAGCTTTCTGTGGCTCGGTGGATCCCACGACGTCGATACCGTCGTCGTGGGCGGGCAGGTGCTGCTGTCCGGCGGAGGCAGCGTTGGCGTCGACGTCGACGAGCTGCGGGAGCGGTATCTGACCGCGCTCGGGTCGTTCACCACCCGCTGCCTCGGGGTGCCCGCCGAGGTGGTCGGGGGCATATTGGCCGGAGCACGGCGATGAGTGTCGCACTGGTGACCGGCGCGGCGGGCGGCATCGGCAGCGAAATCGCCCGTGCCCTGGTGGAATCCGAGAAGGCGGTGGCCTTGGTCGACCGTGGGATTCCGGCCCTGTGGGATCTGGCGGAGAAGCTCGACGCGGCGGGTGGCCGGGTGCTCGCCGTGGCCGCCGATGTCGCCGTGCCCGAGGAAGTGGCCGCGGCGGTGGCGCGTACCGAAGCCGTACTCGGTCCGGTCGACGCTCTGGTGAACGCCGCGGGCATTCTGCAACACGGCCGGATCGAGGAAATGGCCGAATTGGATTGGGCGACAACCCTCGCCGTGAACGCCGGTGGCGTATTCCATGTCTGCCAGGCGGTGGCGCGACGCATGCAGTCGCGTCGGCGCGGCGCCATCGTCACCGTGTCCTCGAATGCCGCGACCACACCGCGGATCGGCATGTCGGCGTATGCGGCCTCCAAGGCCGCGGCCAGCATGCTGACCCGCTGCCTCGGACTCGAACTGGCGGAGTACGGAATCCGCTGCAATGTGGTGGCCCCTGGCTCCACCGCCACCCCGATGCTGACCGCGCTGTTCGACGGCTCGGATGCCGAGCGCGCCACCATCGACGGTGTGCCGCAGGACTTTCGGATCGGCATTCCGCTCGGGCGGATCGCACGCCCGAGCGATATCGCCGATGCCGTCCTGTTCCTGTTGTCCGACGAGGCCCGCCACGTCACCATGCAGCAGCTCACCGTCGACGGTGGCGCCACGCTCGGTGCTTGAACAAGGAGACAGCTGTGGCCATCGCACCGATAGCCCCCTACCCGATGCCCGGCGCGGCGGAACTGCCGGATAACACCGTGCGGTGGCGCATCGAGCCGCGGCGCTGCGTACTGCTCGTCCACGATATGCAGCACTATTTCCTGGCGCCGTATTCGGCGGACCGGGAGCCGCTGACCGCGCTACTGCACAGTGTCACCGCACTGCGTGATCTGTGTGCGCGCCTTTCGGTTCCGGTCGTCTACACCGCCCAGCCCGGCAGCATGACCGACGAGCAGCGCGGGCTGCTCATGGACTTCTGGGGCCCCGGCATGAGCGCGGCTCCCGAACACCGTGGCATCCCGGACGAATTGCGGCCGGGGCCCGCCGATCCGGTGCTCACCAAATGGCGGGCCAGTGCCTTCCATCGCACCGAATTGCTGGATCTGATGCGGCGTACCGGCCGCGATCAGCTGCTGATCTGCGGGGTGTACGGGCACGTCGGAGTGCTGCTCACGGCCTGCGACGCCTTCGCCAACGACCAGCAGGCGTTCGTCATCGCCGACGCGATCGCCGACTTCACACCCGAATTCCATCGAATGACACTGGATTACGTCGCGAGCCGCTGTGGCCGGGTGGTGGTATCCGCGCAGGTACTCGCCGAGCTGTCCGCGGCGGCCGAGGTGGCGGCGCGGTGAGCCCCGACGAATTCGCTCCGCTGCTCGCCGAATGTCTCTCGGGTACAACGCCATTCGCATTGTTGCGGCGGCCGGAATCGGGGCCGGGGGAGGGGATCGAATTACTGCTCGGCACGGTGTCGGAACGGAATACCACGGCCGAATTGCCCGCGCTGGCACCCGCTGTCGATGCACACGCCCTGCTCGCCATCGTGCCGTACCGGGCGATCGGCGAACGCGGCTTCGCGCACCATGACGACGGTGCGCCGGTGCTGTGCCTCGCTGTCGACCGGCAGACCCGACTGTCGGTCGACCGACTGCGCGCCGCCGTTGCCGATTGGCCGATCGAGGTCGGCCCTGGCGAATTCGATATCGACGACACCGCCTACGCCGAGTTGGTCCGTCGTGTGCTCGCCGAAGAGATCGGCCACGGCGCGGGTGCCAACTTCGTCTTGCGCCGCACCTGGCAATGCGAGGTCACCAACTGGAGCGTGCGCACCGCGGTGGCGTACTTTGTCCGGCTGCTCGCGGGGGAAACCGGCGCCTACTGGACGTTCCTGGTGCACACCGGCGGTCGCACCTTTATCGGCGCGAGCCCGGAGCGACAGGTCAGCCTGGCCGATGGCACGGCCGCCATGACCCCGATCAGCGGTACCTACCGCTATCCCGCCGAGGGCCCCACGGTCTCCGGCGTGCTGGATTTCCTGGCCGACGGCAAGGAAACCAATGAGCTCTATATGGTGCTCGACGAAGAGCTGAAGATGATGTGCCACATCTGTCCCGAGCCGTATGTGCACGGTCCGTGGCTCAAGGAGATGGCCCGGCTCGCGCATACCGAATATCGGATAGCCGGGGACTGCGACCGCGACTATCGCGAGGTGCTGCGCGAAACGCTGCTCGCGCCCACCGTCACCGGCAGCCCGCTGGAAAATGCCTGCCGGGTGATCACCCGATTCGAGCCGACCGGCCGCGGTTACTACGCGGGTGTGCTCGCCCTGGCCGGTCGGGACGAACGCGGCCGCCCGCGCATGGATTCGGCGATCATGATCCGCACCGCCGAGGTGGATCGCGCGGGCCGATTGCGTATCGGTGTCGGCGCGACCTTGGTGCGCGATTCGGATCCGGCCGCCGAATCACGCGAGACCCGCGCCAAGGCCGCCGGTCTGCTCGACGCGCTGCACAACCGCGCCCGCATCGGAACGCCCCGCGATATAGGTGCGGATCCCGCTGTGCAACAGGCGCTTTCGGATCGAAACGGGCCGTTGGCAACGCTCTGGTTGCGACCGACGGCCCTCGCGCGACCGCATGCCGGTCGCCGGGTACTGATCGTGGACGCCGAGGATACCTTCACCGCGATGGGCGCCCGGCTGCTGCGCGCACTCGGTCTCGATGTCACCGTGCACCCATGTGGCGTACCGGTCGAACCGCACCGCTATGACCTCGTGGTGATGGGACCCGGTCCGGGTGATCCCCGTGACCTGTCCGATCCCAAGATCGCCCGGCTGCACATGCTCACGCGCGCACTGCTCGACGGTCCGGTGCCGTTCTTCTCGGTCTGCCTGAGCCATCAGGTACTCAGCACCCAGCTCGGCCTGGACGTGGTCCGCTGCCCGGTCTCGAACCAGGGCGTGCGGCGCCGCATCGATCTGTTCGGCGCGCCGGAATCGGTCTACTTCTACAACACCTTCCAGGCCCGTCATGACGATGCGGTCTACTGGAGCCAGCGCCGCTCGAGTCCGATCGAGGTCTGCCGTGATCCGCACACCGGAGCGGTGCACGCATTGCGCGGCAACGGATTCGCCTCGGTACAGTTCCATCCGGCCTCGGTGATGACGACCAATGGCTCGGCCATCGTCGATCGCCTGATCACACCGCTGCTGCTCGGCGAATCCGTCGGCAGCGCTGCCGCCGACTACTCAATGAGCTGACTACTCATTGACCGGTATGTGATTGATTACTAACGTTGGGAATGTGAGTTCACCGGCGAAAGTGCGGATGTCCTCGGAGGAGCGGCGCGAGCAGCTCGTCACCGAGGCCATTGCCGAATTCGCGGTCGGTGGCTATATGGGGACGGCAACGGAAGCGATCGCCCGCCGGATGGGCGTCTCGCAGCCATACCTGTTCCGGCTGTACAAAACCAAGAAGGCGATCTTCCTCGCGGCCGCCGAACGCGCATTCGACATTGTCGAGCAGACCTTCCGGGACAATGCGGTCGGCGACACCGAAGAAGAGCGGCTGGCGGCGATCGGGGACGCCTATATCGCGCTGCTCGCCGACCGCCAACTGCTGACCTTCCAATTGCATGTCTACGCCGCGGCCAGTCTCGATGAGGAGATCCGCGACCTGAGCCGGGTGCGCTTCCAGCGGCTGTTCGATCTGGTGCACGAGCTGACCGGGGCGGACCCGGACGTGCAGTCGAAATTCATGGCCGACGGAATGCTGCTGAATGTGGCCAGCGCACTCGATCTGAATCTGCCCGACTAACTCTCGCACCCGAATAACGCTCGGATCCTTGGCCTTTGCCGTGTCTCGGGAACTAAGTGATCACTAACTAACTCAGGGAAGAAAACTGATGACACACCCCGACAAGAATCGGATCGTGTGGACCTTTGTGGTCTGCGGCTTCGCGGTCTTCATGGTGTCGCTGGACAACCTGGTGGTGTTCAACGCGCTGCCCACCATCCGTGCCGAACTGCACACCGGCCTCGACGGGTTGCAGTGGACGGTCAACTCCTACACCCTGACCGAGGCGGTGCTGTTGCTGGCGGGCGCCTCGCTCGGCGACCGCTTCGGACGTAAACGGGTTTTCGCGCTCGGACTGGCGCTGTTCACCGCCGCGTCCGCGGCATGCGCGCTGGCACCGTCGATCGAATTCCTCATCGGTGCAAGGGCGATCCAGGGCATCGGTGCGGCGATTCTCATCCCGCTCACCCTGACACTGCTCGCCGATGCCGTGCCGCCCACGAAACGTGGTGCGGCCATTGGCATGTGGAGCGCGATGAGCGGTTTGGCGGTCGGGCTCGGGCCGGTGGTGGGCGGCGCGATCACCGACGTCGCCTCCTGGCAGTGGATCTTCTGGTTGAACGTGCCGATCGGGGTGGTGCTGCTGCCCATCGCGGTGCGGATGGTGCGCGAAAGTTTCGGTGCGCATGGTTCTTTGGACGTGGTCGGCAATGTGCTGGTGGCCGCCGGTCTGTTCGGCGTGGTGTTCGGTGTGATCCGGGGCAACGACCACGGCTGGACGAGTGCGGGCGTACTGGGCCCGATCGTCGCGGGTGCACTGGTGCTCGCGGCATTCGTGGTCTGGATTCTGCGCGCGTCGGCGCCGATGGTTCCGCCCGTGCTGTTCGCCGGTCGCGGTTTCACCCTGACCATCCTGACCGGATTCGCCATGGCCGTCGGCATGTTCGGCGCGATCTTCCTGCTGGCTCAGTTCCTGCAGACGGTGCAGCACTATTCGGCGCTGAAGGCGGGCGTGTACACCCTGGCCTGGACCGCGATGCCGACCTGCACCGCACCGATCGCGGGCATTCTCATCGACCGGATCGGCGGTAAGCCGGTGCTGGTCACCGGGTTGGTGCTGCAGACTGTCGGACTCGGCTGGCTGGCCGCCATCACCGATCCGGAGGTGTCGTATGCGGCGCTGGTACCCGCCTTTGTGATCAGTGGTGCCGGAATGGGACTGTTCTTCCCGCCGATCGCCCGGCTGGCGCTGGAATATGTCGCACCGGAGTACGAGGGCGTTGCCTCCGGTGTGTCGAATACCGTGCGCAATCTCGGCACCGTCATCGGAATCGCCGCGCTGGGCGCGGTTTTCACGGCCAATGGCAGCTATGCGACCGGACAGACCTTCACCAACGGTTTCGCCCCCGCGGTGTGGGCGGGCTGCGCGATCCTCGGCGCGGCGACGCTGTTCGCCATCGCGCTGCCCGGCCGGGCCGCCATCGAGGCGTCCGAACCGGCCGATGCCGTTGTCGAACCCGAAGCGGCCCCGGTCCGAGGCTGACCGCATTCGAACCGGATCTTGATGGGAGGTAATGATGTTCGAGAAATTGGGTGTGTTCGTCTACACCTGGCGCAAAGCGATGCTCGGGCTGACGCTGCTCTTCGCGGTGGTGGCGGGGGCGTATGGCGTCGGAGTATTCGGCGATATGGTGCCCAACGGCTTCGAGGCGCGTGACGCCGAGAGCAGGCAGGCCGCGGAGTTGGCCGAAAAGACATTTCCGCAGCGCGCGCCGGATGCGGTCATCGTGTACCGGTCCGCCGACAGAACCGTCGACGACTCCACCTTCCGCACTGCGGTGCAGAACCGGATCGCGGCGCTGCCCAAGGATGTGGTCACCGGATCGGTCGACTTCTGGACCACCGGAGCGCCGGATCTGGCCAGCCGGGACCGCCATGCCACCTATGTGGGGCTGAACCTGGCGGGTGCGGATGACAATGCCAAACAAGACAGCTATCTGAAGATCAAGGACAAGCTCGGCGTCGATGGGCTGCGGAGCGTCCGCGGCGGCAGCACCCCGGCCGGATACGAGGCCGGTAATCAAGTCGGTAGTGATCTCGGTATGGCCGAAGGACTTTCGTTCCCAGTGCTGTTCATCCTGTTGGTGATCGTATTCGGCGGACTGGTCGCGGCCAGCCTGCCGCTGGTCGTCGGCGGCCTGTCGATCCTCGGCTCGATGGCGGTGCTGCGGCTGCTGGCCCAGTTCACCGGTATCTCGGTATTCGCGATGAGTCTGGTCACCATCCTCGGTTTGGCCGTGGCCATCGACTACGGTCTGTTCATCGTCAGCCGCTACCGCGAGGAAACCGAACGCGGCCGAGCGGGCGCCGACGCCATTGTGCACACCCTGGCCACCGCCGGACGCACCGTCGCGGTCTCCGGTATCACGGTCGCGGTGGCGCTGGCCTCGATGAGCTTCTTCCCCTTCGTATTCCTGAAATCCATGTCCTACGGCGGAATCGCCGCGGTGCTGCTGTCGATGGTCTTCTCACTGATCGCACTGCCCGCGGCACTGGGCGTGCTCGGCCACCGGGTCAATGCGCTGTCGCTGTGGAAACAGCGTTCTGCCGTCCCCGGTGATGGCGGCTTCTGGTACCGGCTCGCGCACGGCGTCATGCGTCGCCCGATCGCGGTGACCGCGGTCGCCGTCGCACTGTTGCTGGTACTGGCCGCGCCGCTGCTGAAGATCGACTTCGGCGCCAACGATGCCCGTCAGCTACCCGAAACCGCCGAGGGGCGACAGGTTTTCGAGATGCTGGTGGATGATTTCGACGGCGACGGTGCGAAGACGATCGACGCCGTGTTGCAGCTGTCCGGTCCCGCCGACACGCCGGCACAGCAGAGCGAACTCGCTGCCTACGCCACGCGACTCGACAGCGTAGCGGGTGTGCGCAACGCACAGATCACCGGAGCGGAAGGCGCGATGGCGCGGGTGTCGGTGTCGTATGACGGTGCGGCGGTATCGAAGTCGAGCCGAGTACTGCTCGACCGCCTGCGTGCCCAGCCCAAACCGCCGGGCGCGACCGCCTATTTCGGCGGTGAGACCGCGGCGTACGACGATACGCTGCGCAAGCTCGGCGCAGTGCTGCCGTGGATGCTGCTGTACATCGCGGTATCCACCTACCTACTGCTGTTCCTAGCCTTCGGCTCGGTGTTGTTGCCGCTCAAGGCGATTGTGATGAATCTGCTCTCGCTGTCGGCGACCTTCGGCATCCTGGTCTGGATATTCCAGGAGGGGCATCTGTCCGGCGTGCTCGGCTTCGATCCGACCGGCAATATCGAACCGAATATGCCGATCATGTTGTTCGCCTTGATCTTCGGCCTGTCCATGGACTACGAGGTGTTCCTGCTCTCGCGGGTGCGCGAACAGTACGACCGGCTCGGCAATCCCACCGCTGCGGTCGCTACCGGCGTCCAGCGTACCGGCAGGTTGATCACCAGTGCGGCGCTGCTGATGTGCGTTCCGCTGGCGGCCATGGCCTTCAGCCAAGTACTCACCATGAAGCTCTTCGGCGTCGGCATGGTGGTCGCGATCGTGCTCGACGCGACGATCGTGCGGATCCTGCTGGTTCCGGCGATCATGCGCCTGCTCGGCCACGCCGGCTGGTGGGCGCCGGGTCCGCTGCGAAAGTTTTACGCCCGGTTCGGCATTCAGGAATCGGATGGAGAACCGGCACCGGCCGAAGCGGAGCCGCCCACCGAGTCGGACGTGCCCGCGCTGACCTGACCGCACAGCTGATCCCCCCGGCCGTCGAATCCGGCGGCCGGGGGATTACCGGCTGCGGTAGTCGGTGGCGTTGGGTCCGGTCGCGAAGCAGCGTTCAATGGCGGCCAAGGTATCGGTGATCGTCTGCTCGCGTGTGACCGCGTCGATCCCGGCGCGGTCGAGCACCAGCGACGCCAGGCCGTGCACCGTGGACCACGCGGCCAGCTCGGCATTCGGCCGATGCGTCGGATCGGTGAACCCGACCTCGACCAGCTCGTCGAGCAATTCCGAGAGCAGGTCGAAGGCCGGCGAATCGCGCTCCTCGTCATCGGCGGTGTCGCAGAAGGCAGTTCGGAACAGGCCCGGTTCGCTCATCGCGAATGCGATATATCCGCGCCCGGCCGCGTTGAGTCGGGTGACTCCGTGCGTCCCCGGCTCGAGCGTGGCAAGTGCCGCCGACATGGCCCCGAAAAGGCTGCACTGCGCCTGCTCCTTGGCCACACGCAACAACTGCCCATGATTGGTGAAATGCCGATAGGCCGCCGTCGGCGTAACCCCCACGCGCCGCGCGGCCGCCCGCACGGTCACCGCCGATGGCCCACCCCGCCCGGCCAGTTCGACCGCGGCCCCCACAAGAGCGCTACGTAGATCCCCGAAATGATAAGAACCATTACGCTTCACCGCAGATCCCAAATCAGCCACCCGCACGATGCTGGCAGCTGAACACATCGCATGACAACCGAACCTGCCCGAATTGAGTGGTCGCATATTCCGGTCGATGAACACCTCGGCCCGATCTGGCAAACTCGGCGGAATGGGATTTCGTGACTTCATGACACGAGGTCGGGGGAGGATCCGATCCTGGCTTCGCGTGCGCACAATGCTGCGGACCGCGGCGGTTGCCGCCACACTGGCCACCGTCGTCGGCCTGAGCTCGATTATCTGGATCCGGTACGCGGCCAGCGACTATGAATACTCGGTCGATACCGTTCCCGCCGCGGAGGTGGCATTGATTCCCGGCGCGCAGGTCTACGCGAGCGGTCAGCCGTCGCCCTATCTCGCGGCCCGACTCGAACTCGGCCGCAGGCTACTGGAAACCGGGAAGGTCAAGGCACTGCTGCTCACCGGCGACAACGGCCGCCCGAGCTACGACGAGCCCACCGCCATGCGCAGCTATCTCGTGCGCAAAGGCGTGCCCGCCAACAAAATTGCCCTCGACTACGCCGGATTCAGCACCTACGAATCCTGCGCCCGCGCACACAAGATCTTCGGGGTACAACAGGCCATCGTCGTCACCCAGGACTTCAGCCTCCCCCGCACCATCGCCCTCTGCCGCGACGCAGGCATCGAGGCCACCGGCATCGGCGACGACACCCAGCCCCACAACCTCACCTACAACAAGTGCTGGCTCCGCGACCAATTAGCCGCCACCAAGGCCGCATTCGACATGCTCGTACACCCGGCCCCGAAATTCCTCGGCAACCAAGAATCCACCGTCCGCGACGCCATCAACGCGACACCGCAGTAGCCGGTTAGCTAACACCAGCAGTGTTGCCCCCTAGAAACCAAGACTGGCGTTCGGGGGTTTCGCGGTCTTCGTGGCATCGCAACCCCACTGCCACCGCATGGTTCGCGGTTCCGCGTTCTTGGGGGATAGTGGTACGCATCGCCGCTTTGCGACTGCTGATCACCCGGACTGCACGCAGCTGTACCAGCACCGCCGAAAGAATGTCGCAGCGTCGATTCCTCACCGCCGCAATGTCTGTCGGCATCCTCGCGACAGGAACGGCCGCGACCGGACGTTGGCTCGCCGCCCAGCTCCGTGATGTCGCCGCCGACCAAGCCCGGTTCCAGGTGCCTCGCCCCATCCATCCCGCTCTGGCAATCTCTCCGGATATACAACTAGCTGCAACCATGGCCGAATCGCTCCTCGAGCGCGTTGACTTCGCTTCGATCGGCACCAACGACCTCGCCCAGTACGAGATGGCGGCCGACCGGATGTCGCTGCAGCTGGCCGTCCTCACCGACCCCTGACAGCCTGCACTTCGATCACATGAGAGTGATAGTGAGGTCGGCTCGGGGCGCCATGCCGGCGTTGCCGCCGATCGGTTTCCCCGAGCCGCCCTCCAGGACCCGGCACCCCTCATTACGCACCGGGTTCTCCTCGCCGGCCTGGCGTCATCTCATCGAGTACCCGCCCACCCGTGCCGGACGTCAGCCGGGCAGAGAAGTGGTCGCCCCGTCACGCGGGCGCGTCCGCATCAACCCGGACCGTTGTCGAGGACCGCTTTGACCCCATTGGGCGTCCGCTACGCACGCAGGCGCGCGACCTGGCTCCTCGGAGTCCGGACGTTCGCATCTTTTCAGGCCGGCACAGGAAGGGCGTGTTCCGTCGGCTCGGGGAGCGGAGGCTTGCCATAGACCGACTGTTCGAGGCCGCGAATGTATCCGATGGCGAACAGTCGCCCCAGGACGCCGTATGCCGGGCGGTCGTTGGATTCGCCGTGCATGGTGGGGACATGGTCCGGACGCATGGGACCGGAGAAACCGACCTCCGCGTAGGCGCGCATGCATTCGGGTAGGTCCGTCTGGCCTTCGTCGTGGAAGGTTTCCTGGAAGTCGTCGGCGGTGCCCCGGACGTCGCGGAAGTGGACGAAGCTGATTCGGTCCAGACCGCCGAATTCCCTGATCAATGTGGGCAGGTCGACGTCCATCAGGGCGAAATTGCCCTGGCAGAACGTGATGCCGTTACTTGTGGACGGGTGCAGCGACAGTAGCCGCCGGAATGCCTCGGGGGAGCGCATGATGTGCGGCACGTTGCGGCCCATGGGGCGGGGCGGGTCGTCGGGGTGCATCCCGAGCCTGACTCCGGCTTCTTCGGCAACCGGGATGACGGCGTCGAGGAAGTAGCCCAGCGCATCCCACAACTGGTCTTCGGTGATCTCGCCCGGTTCGGCCAGCGGCGGCAAGCCTGCTATGTCCGCTGCCCGGAACCCGGTGACCAGGGCGCCCCCGCGCCCGATGATGTCCACGCTCGTGCGACCCCAGCTCGAGATGGCCATCCAGTTGTAGCACAGGGTGGGGATGCCCAGTCGGCCCATCGCGCGTATCTGCGTGAGAATGTTCTCGATTTGTTCGTCTCGACCGGGGAGCCCCAGGCGGACCTTGTCCATGGGGGCCGTGTCCTCGATGGCGATCACTTTGAGGCCGTGTTCGGCGAAAATTTCGATATCGCGTCTGATCGCTGCCTCCCCCCACGGAATATCGTCGGAAGCAGTCCCTGAGAACCCTTTCTTGCCGACCGAGGCGAACATGCGCTGGTCCTGTTCGGCTCCGTTGAGGAGGGCGACGACGTTATCGACCCCGCATTGTTTGATCAATTTCCAGAGCGGCTCGGGCCGGGGGGAAAGCATTTCGCTCAGTTGAATCATCATGCAACCTTTCAGTTGGCCCTGGTCGGTTCGGGCATTGCGTCGGTGCTTCAGTTCTTCGTGTCGGGAAGCGGGGCGGCGATGCGGGCGAGTAGGCCGCCGTCGACCCGGATTTCCGCTCCCGTGACGAAGCTGGCCCGAGGGCTGGTCACGAAGGAGACGACTTCCCCGATTTCCTCGGGCCTGGCGACCCTGCCGAGGGGGTGGGCGGTGCCCCAGTTCGCGACGATCTGTTGGGCGCTTTCTTCCGAGCCGTCGCTGAACAGTGCCGCCGACGTGCGGAGCATGGGTGTGTCCACCGAGCCGGGGCTGATGCTGTTGACGCGGACCCCGTACTCGGCTTCGTCTACCGCCATCGCCCTGGTCAGGGCGAGGAGAGCACCTTTGCTCGCCGTGTACGCGGCAACCTGGTTCTGGGTTGCGGTGGCCTGCACGGAGGAGATGATGGCGATGCTTCCGGCCGGGCTCTGGCGCAGGTAGGGCAGGGCCGCACGGGCGGCGAGGAAGACTCCTTTGACATTCACGTCGAAAACTTCGTCCCAGGTTTCCTCTGGGGTGGAGGGAACATCGCCGTACCGCTGGATTCCGGCGGAGGTAATGAGGGTATCGAGCCGCCCGTACCGGGAAATTGCCTGCTCGACCGCATATCGGCTGGTATCGGGATCGCCGATCGGTCCCCATACCGCGACCGCCTTGCCGCCTGCGCGGTTGACTTCCGCCGCCGTTTCCTGGGCAGGGTCCTCGGTCTGCCCGTGGCAGACGATGGCCGAGCCTTGACGGGCCAATGCCAGCACGATGCCCTTGCCGATGCCTTGGGATCCGCCGGTGACGAGGGCGACCCGCTCGTCGTGTTCACCCATCACGCACTCCTGTCCTCGAAATTGATGCTCAGTGGGATCTCGATCGCAGCCCAGGGGCCGAGGCGCAGGGCGCTCCGCCGGTCCGGACCGCTTGTTTGCATGCTTGCCGGTTCCATGGCCATCGCACGGGCCCGCCCATACCACGGGAACTGCTGGGTGGCATTGAGCTCCTGCCACAGCCATGCGTAGGGCAGGTGCGTGCCGTCCCAGTCGAGGCGGACCGTCAGGCCCAGGTCCAGATTGGTGACCGAGACCCAGTGCGCGGTGAAGTCGTGCAGCCACCCGAACACTTCGCGCGATCTACCGCGGGGCGGTATTTGGCGCAGATCGACACGCTCTCCTGATTTTGTGACGGCCCAGGGCCAGAGGTGTTCAGAGCCGGAGTCGAGCACTGTTTCCCGCTCCGGATCACTGGTGAACCGGCGTGCGCCGGTTTCGAGCCGGCAGTCCCCGTCCAGGAATGGGCCGCCGAGCGCGGGGTGGCTCGAGTAGTCGAACTCCAGAGCGGTGCCGCTCAGGTTCGTGAGCGTATCGGCGAGGTGCAGCCGGGAGCCTTGGAGCTCGATGACCCGATCGATCCGCACCGGGACCGAGAACAACTCCACATGCAGCCGCGCCGAGCCGGTCGATGCTTCATCAACCCGCCAGGGGACGACCGACGCTTCACCGTGGAATGCCACGGGAGCACCGTGGATGGACCGAGGGTCGCCGGCGTTCGGACACAATGTCTGCCAGCCGCCCCGGTACTGCTCGAGCCATCCAGCGACCGGGTCGTATGTCGAGGGCCGCTGCCCGTCGCGGACAGCGTCGGCGCGTTCCCGCCATGGCGTCCTGAAGAGCGCGTCCACTCCGATGCGCCGGTGGACGAGAGAAAGAATGTCCGCGCCTCTTCCGGGATCGATGCTGACCTGCAGGTCGGGGCTGGTGAGGTCGAGGGTTCGCTGGCTCATGCGGCGAAGGGCTGGACGCGAACACCGGCGGTGTTGGTGGCGAGCGCGAAGACAGAGCCCGCCAGGGGCTGCTTGCTGAGCCGGTCTTGCGGGATGTCCGCCGACGCCGAGGTGATGTACAGCGTTCCGTCATCGGAGAAGGCGCAGCTGGACGGTTGTTCGACGGGCATCGGGACTCGTCCGATCAATTCGCCTGAGGGGGTGTAACGGCGCACCTCGCTGCCACCCCAGATCGCGACCCACAGGCATCCATCAAGATCGACGGCGAGCCCGTCGGGCAGTCCGCCGTCGATCTTGCACAGCGGGGTGAATGGTCCGACCTCGCCTTCGTCACTGCGGTAGGGCGCGCTGAAAAGCAGGTTCGCCATGCTGTCCGCCAGGTACATGGTGGTGTCCTCGGCGTTCCAGCCCATGCCGTTGGGCAGAGCGAATCCGGTCGCTACGACACTGCTCGGCGCCTGCCCGTCCCATCGGTGCACAGCGCCGGCGCCAGGGACGAAGTCGAGGTGGGTGCTCCCCGCCCAGAGACGGCCGCGCGAGTCACATTTGGCGTCGTTCATACGCAGGGTGGGTTCGGGCAGCACCGGGTCCAGAATCTGAAGCTTTCCGTCGGCGAAGATCCCGAGACCTTCGGAGACGGCGACCGCGAATCCCTCATGCTGAGCCCTGGGCGCCACTGCGCCCAGGAGGGTGCCCAGGGCGGAGGTGCTTTGCTCGCCTGCCGCGAGGTCGTTTTCGAAGAGCAGGCCGTTGTTGATGTCGACCCAGCACAACCGTCCGGTCCGCCGGTCCCAGACAGGTCCTTCACCGACCGTGGCATGGGCACGGATCACCACGTCAGGCTGCGGAAAAAGTTCTATGGAACCCATCGTTTTGCTCCTCTCGCTCTCGATCGCGGGTTGTACCTGCGGCGTTCACAGGACGCCGTAGGTCGCAAAGGCTTCAGTGGTGCTCATTCCCTGTTCAATGGCGTGGCGGACCTGGTTCTCGGCGCTGGCTTTGTCCAGCGCGCGGGCCAGCACTTCGTCCTCGAGGGCGGCCGGGATGACCAGGACGCCGTCCCTGTCCCCCACGATGAGGTCTCCGGGGGCGATCTGAACACCGTCGATTTCGAGGGGAATCCCGTAGTCGAGCACAGTGGCGCGGACTGCCGAATCCTGGCCGTAGCCGCCGCGGCTGAAGACCGGAAATTTCTGGTCCAAGACCTTGTCGGTGTCCCTGTGGTAGCCATCGATGACGGCGCCGACCGCTCCTCTGGCACGTGCGGCCGCAGTCATGATCTCGCCCCAGGCGGCGCAATCGAGACGGCCGCGGCGGGCCAGGTAAACGTCGCCGGGCTGCAAAGCGTCCAGGGCTTCGGTCAGTTTGCCGAAAGGCTTCGCCGGCGTCCCGAAGACGTCCCCGACCAGCACCGGCATCGCCCGGCCGACCACGATCATGGTGGGCAGCAGGGGCTGCACCGCAGCCGGCAGGAACTGGTGTGTACGGCCGATCGCATCCAGGATGTCGCCGAGAACCGGGGTGTAGAGCGAAGCGGCAACGAGATCGAATCGTTCGGTGTCGTTGGGCGGTATCGTGGCCATTTCTTCCTTGTGTCGATGATTCTCGGGTGGCGGTGGCCCGCTGGTCAGGTCGAGGTTGCCACTCGGCGTGAGCGCCATACGTTCACCAAGACCGCGATGAGGACGACGGCGCCGCGGACGACCTGCTGGGCGTAGGGGTCGACTCCCAGCAGCACCATCCCGTTCATGAGTACGGCAATGAACAGGACACCGATCAGGGTCCCGACGATGGTCCCCTTGCCGCCGCTCAGCGCGGCGCCGCCGATGATGGCGGCGGCGATCGCATCGAACTCCAGCCCGTTGCCGATGGTGCCGTTTCCGGAGGACAGCTGTGCGGATTGGAGCAACCCGGTGACCGCCGCGGTCAACGCGGAGATCGCCAGCACCGAAATCCGGATGGTGCGTACGTTGATGCCGGAAAGTTCGGCGGATTTCGCATTTCCGCCCACGGCGTAAATCGACCGGCCGAACACCGTTTTGCGTGCAATGACCGCGATCACGATAAAGACGACCAGGAGATAAACGGCCGGCACGGGAATGACTCCGGCGATCTTTCCGCCGCCCCAGTAGAAAAACTTGTCGGAGTCGATGGGAATCGGGAATGTGTCGGTGATCAGCATGGCCATTCCACGTAGTCCCAGATATAGGGCCAGAGTGGCGATGAAGGTCGGGACCCCGAATACCGCCCGGATCCATCCAGCTAAGGCGCCGATGGCAGCAGCGGTGACAAGGACCAGGATGCATGAGGCCCACATCGGCCATCCGAGGTTGACGACCATGACTCCCAGCAGGGCAGACGATAGCGCGGCGAGGGATCCCACGGAGATGTCGATCTCGCCGGCCACGATGACCAGCGTCATAGCGAAAGCCACAATCCCGAAGAAGGCGGCTTGCTGAAGAATGTTGAGCAGATTGCGCGTGCTGAGAAAGTTTGGTGCGGTGAAGGCCAGTACCAGGAAGACCAGCACCAGCACGCCGAGCAGGCCGATGCTCTCCCAGGAGCGAATGCGCATGAACAGGCCGCCGGCCTCGGATTCGGCGGCCCTTCTTTGGGGCTGCATGACGTCCGGGTGGGACATTTCAGTTGCCTTCTTTCATGGCAAGTGCCAATAGTTTTTCCGTCGTGGCACCGGCCCCGACGACTTCGTCTCGGATCCGGCCATCCCTGAGCACCAGCACGCGGTCGCAGACTTCCGAGAGTTCCTCGAGCTCGGAGGAGACAAAGATGGAGGAAATCCCGTTCCCGGCCAGCTCTCGGATGAGCTTGTAGATTTGGCCTTTGGCGTGGACGTCGATGCCGCGGGTCGGCTCATCGAGCAGCAGCACCGACATCTTCGCCGCCAGCAGTCGGCCTATCACAGCTTTCTGCTGGTTTCCGCCGGACAGAGTGCCGATCTCTTGACCCGCTGTCGATGCGACGATCGAGAGCGCGCGCAGCGTTTCCTTCGTCATGGCGGCCTCGAGCGGGGGCTTGATCCAGAACCGCGGCAGCACCCGGCCCCGGGCCGATAGCAGGATGTTTTCCCCGACCCCGAGCATCGGCACGATTCCGGAGCCTTTCCGGTCCTCGGGGGCCAGTCCGACTCCTCTGGCCAGCATGCGGCGGGGGCGGCGACGCAGGATGCGTTCGCCGGCCACGGACACCTCGCCCTGGACGCGGTGTCGCAGGCCGTAGATGGCTTCGAGGAGTTCGGTGCGCCCCGATCCCAGCAGCCCGGCAATGCCGAGCACTTCACCGTCGTGCAGATCGAAGTCGACGCCGCCCAGCACACCAGGGATGCGCATGTCCCGCACCGACAGTACGACCGGCTGGTCACGACGATCCCGGTGCTCCATCCGGGCCGCCGCCTGGCCGCTCTCGCCCGCGATGAGGGCGGCCACCCTTTCCGCGCTCGCCTCGTGTGCACCTAGGGTCTGCACTTCGCGGCCGTCTCGCAACACAGTGAGTGTGTCGGCAACCAGCGGGATCTCTTTCATCCGGTGGGAAACGTAGATGATTGCCACTCCCTGACCGGCCAGGCGTCGGATCAGGGCCAGCAGCGCGTGGACCTCGTGACTGTTCAGGGCGCTTGTCGGCTCGTCCAGGATCAGTACCCGGGGCTCGTCCAGCAGTGCCTTGGCGATTTCTACGAGCTGCTGATGCGCCAGGGAAAGGTTGCCGACTTCCTGCCACAGCGGAATCGGTTCGCCCAGCATCTCGATGGCCCGCCGGGCATTGTCTTCCAACGTCTTGGCATCGATGAAGCCCGGCCCGTTCCGGCGTTCGGGCCAGCGACCGAGCGTGATGTTCTCCGCCACCGACAGTCCCGGCACGAGGCTGAACTCCTGGTGCACCATGGCGATGCCGCCGGCCCGTGCGTCGCCCGGCCGGCTCCAATGCACCTCTTTGCCGGACACGCGCAGTCTTCCGCCTCCTGGATCTGGCTGCTGAGACCCAGAGATGAGGTTCACCAGGGTCGACTTCCCGGCCCCGTTCTTTCCGAGCAGGGCCCGAACCTCCCCCGCACGCAGGGTGAGGTCGACGTCTACCAGCGCCTTGACGGTTCCATAGGTTTTGCTGAGGGAAATGCATTCCAGGATCGGGGGAGCGGTCTTATCCACAAGCGTTCCTTCATCGATGACCGGGCAGACACCGTGCGGTGGCGCGCAAGGGCCTCGGCACCTGCCGTTCCTGTTCCTACTTGCCCAGGTACTTGTTCACTGCGGCCGGATCGTCACGGGTATAGGTGATTCCGGGGAGGTCGGTCTCCAGAGGGGAGTTCGCCGTGCCCGCAACGGCGTTCCTGGCCCGCTCGTACGCGTCCTTCGCGGTGGTCTGCGGGTCCTGCCCGGTCGTGGCCTGAAGAATGTTGTTCTTATCCAGCAGGAAGCCAGCGAGTTGTTTGGAGATGTCCGTGCCGAAGACAGGAACGGTTTTGCCGGACTGCTGGACAGCGGTCACCTCCCCGACGGTGCCCCCCTCATTGGCGGCCCAGAGCAGGTTGATGCCGGGATCTCCGGAGAGCATGTTGGTGGCGACAGTGGTGGCCTTATCCGCAAGGAATCCCTCCTGGTCGGAGGCATAGGTGGCCGTCACGCCCGCATCGTCGAGCGCCTTCTTGAAGCCGGCTTTGCGCAATTTGCAGGTTTCGGCCGCGCTGTCGCAGTTCAGGATGCCGATCCTCGCCGACCCGCCGAGCTTGCCCTTGATGTATTCCGCGGCGGCTTTTCCTGTCGCCGTTCCCAGGGCCGTGTTGTCGGACTGGACGACACCCTTGACAACGGAGGGATTCGTGGCGTCGGCCGTGCAGTTGCCGTAGCAGATCAGCGGGATGCTCGCAGCCTTGATCGATTTCATCGTCGCCAGCGAGCCGGCAACGGTAACGGGCTGCATAATGATCGCGTCAACCTGTCGCTGGATCATGTTCTGCGCGGCGGCAGCCTCCGCGCCCGCATCATTGTTCGAGTTGGCCGCGATGACCGTACCCCCGTCGGCCTTCACCGCCGCTTCCAGCGCTGTCTGGATCCCCCTGAAGTATTCGTCGCCCTGGAGCATGATCAGCCCGACCGTGAGCTTCTTGCCGCTGCCGCCCGCGCCACCGCTGCCCGCCGGCCCGCATCCCGAGACCGCAAGGACGGTCAGGACCCCAGCTGCGACAAGCGAGAGAAATCTCCGCTGCATTCCAATCTCCTTTGATTGCAGGTCGCACCATACTAGAGTTCAAACATACTTGTATACAAGAGCTCGATCGGTCAAAATTTGAGCATGGCTTCTACTTTCCTGTCCGCTGAGGGGCCGCCGCCCGCACCGTCTGCCGGTCTGCGGCGGGTCGTCCGCACCCCGGCTCGGCAGCGAATCTCAGACCGGGTCCACGATGAACTCACCTCGGCGATCCGGGACCTGCGGCTCGAACCAGGGGCTCTCCTGTCCGAGGCCGAACTCTCCGAGCAGTTGGGGGTCAGTCGGACGCCCTTGCGGGAGGCCATTTCTCGGCTGGTTGATCAAGGCCTGCTCAGTGTCGTCTCCCAGGTCCGGACCAGCGTGGCGCTCATCGACCTCTCGGAGGTCCGGGAAGCCTGCTTCATTCGCCGCGCCCTCGAAACGGCAGCATTCCGGGAAGCCTGCGAATCCGGTGTCGATGTCGGCGAACTCCGGCGCATTCTGCTGCGTCAGGAGCGGGCGGTGGCCGGCCGTGACGTCGAAGACTTCTTCGTCTCGGATGAGGATCTGCACCAGGAGATCTTCAGGCTGGCCGGATATCCGGGGGTCTGGAACATGATCCGGCGCTCGAAGCTGCAGCTGGACCGACTTCGCCGGCTGGCGTTTTCCGAGACCGTGATCACCCGGTACGTCATCGACGAGCACATACGCATTGTGGATCTGCTCGAGAACAGGGACGTCGAAGCGGGTATGCGCCTCATCACGGAACATTCTCGTCACGTGCTCGACAGCGCCGATAGGGTCCGGTCCGAGTACCCGGGGTATTTCACCCCATGAGCGGTGCCCGCGCCGGACCGGTCCGGCGGCCGCGCGCGGGCACGCGAGCATGAACCGTGATCAGCTCGCCGCGGAAGCAGAGCTTCACCGTCTGCGGCATGCAGGCGCGCGGCGAGCCACTGCCCCGGGACATCACCGCAGGACGCGGCAGAGGGCAACCAAGCGAAGCGAAACGTGGTGTGGGGGCCGGACATCGTGTTTTCTGCCCCCACACCATGGTGTCGTTGGTGATCGACCGAAGTCACCGGAGGATGGCGGCGCAGCCTGCGAATTCCGCCGCTGCGCCGAGTTCGCGTTCGATGTGCAGTAGCCGGTTCCATTTGGCAGTGCGCTCGGAGCGCATGGTGGAGCCGACCTTTATCTGGCCGGTGCGCCAGCCCACTGCCAGGTCGGCGAGCCAGCTGTCTTCGGTATCGCCGGAGCGGGCGGAGAGCACCGTCCGGTAGTTCGCATCGTGCGCGGTGCGCACGACGGACCGCGCCTGGGTGAGGGTCCCGATCTGGTTCGGTTTGACCAGCACCGCGTTGCCGACGTGCTGGGTGATTCCGCGCTGCAGCCGGGCCGGGTTGGTGACGAAAAGGTCGTCGCCGAGCAATTGAGTGCTGTCGAGCCGTCCAGTGGCCTGTTCCCAGCCGTCCCAGTCGTCCTCGGCGAGGAGGTCTTCGATGGAGATCAGCGGGTAGGTGGTTGTCCACTCGGTGAATTCGCTGATGAGTTCGGCGCTGGTCAGCGCGCGGTCTTCGGTGCGGAGAAGATACTGGCCGTCATGGAAGAATTGGGTGGCCGCGACGTCCACCGCGATCGCTGCCTGCGTCCCCGGCTCGAGTCCTGCGCGGTGGATCCCTTCGGTGACCAGGTCGAAGGCGTCGCGGTTGCGCGTCAGGGGGAAGGCGAGCCCGCCCTCGTCCGCGACTAGCGCAGTGGATAGACCTCGCTTTTCGGCCGCCACGGCGGTGCCTCGCCGGACACTCCAACACCATTCCAGTGCCTGGCGGAACGAGTCGGCGCCCACCGGGACGACGAGAATGTCCTGAATGTCGATCGCACCGCCTGCGTGTGCGCCGCCGGAGATGATATTGACCATCGGCAGCGGCAGCAACGGTACGGTTCCGGCATCGAGAACGCTGCGGTACAAGGGCATTCGGCGGGCATCGGCGGCGGCGAGCGCGGTCGCGACCGACACAGCCAGCACCGCGTTGGCTCCCACATTCGACAGCGTGGCATCGGTATCGGTGGCGAGCAAAGCAGCATCGACCGCGGGTTGGTCCAGAGCGTCGAGGCCGTGGACGGCCTCGGCCAATGTGGCCTCCACGTTGGCGACGGCTCGCGTGACGGCCCGTCCGGCGTAGCGGTGATCGGCGTCGCGCAGCTCGGCTGCCTCGTGGGTTCCGGTGGAGGCGCCGGACGGTGCCATCGCCTGCCCGCGTGCGCCGCAGGCCAGCAGTACCTCGCAGGCGACCGTGGGGGTCCCGCGGGAGTCCAGTGCTTCCCACGCGAGCAGGGAAGTGATGCGGGTGTCCGTCATGAGATCGTCTTCCAAAGTTCGTTGAGGCTGGCCTCGCGGTGGAGCGCGGCAATGGCCAGCTCCCGTACCCGTTCGCGGCCGCTGGGGGTGAGATATTCCGCCGGAGATTTGCCGTCGACCCGCGCCAACAGTAGGCATCCGACGTGTGCGGCCAGCTGCCCGGATTCCGGGACCAGGTCGCCGCGCACCGCACTGGAATAGCCATGGTTGAAGGCGTCCGCCACGCCGTGGTAGCCGAGGGTGTCCTCAGGCCGGTGGACCGCTTTGAGAAGCAGGTGGGTGTTGAGGAAGGCGAGATCGAAGACCGGAGAGCCGTAGTGGGCAACCTCCCAATCGATGACCCAGGCGTCGGTGCCGTTCACCAGGATGTTCTTCGGAGAGAAGTCGCCGTGTACCAGGCATATGCGCTCGCGCAGCAGCTGATCGGCCAGTGCGTCGACCTTACCGGCAAGGCCGGGGTTGGCCGCGCCTGCTGCGCGGTAGAACGGCGCTATGCGCAGGCTCGCGAAGTGCGTGTTGCCGAAGTCGGCGGCGAGCCGGCTCTGACCGGTGGTGCCGGTGTGCCATCGGGCGAGTGCGGTGGCAACGGTCCCGGCGACCGCGGGTTCGATGGCTCCAGCGAGAAGTTGGCTCTTCCAGTCCTGCCACTGTCCGCGTGCGCGTTCGATGGTGATCGTCAGCGCTTGGTCGTCGGTGTCGATCACCTTCGGTACCGCGGTGGGGTCCAGTTCGCCGGCCAAGCGGAGCGCCGCAGCCTCGACCAGGATTCTGGCGGGGTCGGCGTACCACTCCTGCGTCACCCGCAAGCGCGGTAGCGCCTGCTTGACCACGACGTCCACCCCGTCCCCCCGCACCGCGAGCACCTCGTTCGACACCCCTCCGGACAGTGGGTACGCGCAGGCGGTGCTGCCGCAGGGGAGTACACCACGGCCGATCAGGTACGGGATGATGGTCTCGGTGGTGAACACTGCTCACCTCCGGCTACGGGCGTGGTGACGCATTTCGAGATCCCCGACGCGAGTGACGATTTCGTCGCCGTCGGTCAGGAAACGCGGTGGCTGTTGGCCAAGGCCGACACCTGCTGGGGTGCCGGTGAGGATCACGTCACCGGGCAGCAACGTCACGATGCCGGACAGGTAGGCGATGAGCGTGCTGACGTCGAAGATGAGGTCCGAGCTATTGCTGGCTTGCACCTGCTGACCGCTGACCTCGCACGACAGCGCGATCGCGTCCGGGTTTTCCCACTCGTCGGCGGTGACCAGCACAGGCCCCAGCGGTGTGAAGCCAGGGAAGGACTTGCCCAGGCTGAACTGCGGTGTCCCGGATGGCCGCATCTGCACGTCGCGCGCGGAAATGTCTTGCGCCGCGGTCAGTCCCGCGACGAACGACCACGCCCGGTCAACTGTGACGCGATGGGCGCGGCGCCCGATCACCACGGCCAGCTCGACTTCCCAGTCCACCTGGTCGGTCGGCAGTTCGATATTGCCCCAAGGACCGGTCACTGAGCTGGGGAACTTGGTGAACACCAGCGGGAACTCCGGTTCCGGTAGCCCTGATTCGATTTGGTGGGCGCGATAGTTGAGCCCGATTCCGAACAGCTGCCGGGGTAGCGGTACGGGGGCGTCGGCCTTGTCTACCTCGAATGGCTCGTTATCGGCGGCCGGGACGCCGCTGGCCCAGCGCAGGAATTCATCCCACCGGTCATAGACCGCCAGGGGGTCGGGCCCGAAGCGCCCTCCGCTCGCATCTGCGATGTCGGTCGCCCGGTCGCCCGCGACTATCTTCGCTCGGCCGGCTGTCACACCAATGCGCATCTTCTACCCGTCCTCAGTCGTTGTGTTCGGTGTCCGGAGGTCAGCCGGCGAGAATTCCGCCGTCGATGACGAATTCGCTGCCGGTGACAAATGCCGCGTCGTCGCTGGCCACATACAGTGCTGCCTTGGCCACTTCCACGGGTTGAGCCAGCCGGCCCATGGGTTGACGGGCAATGAGCTGCGCGCGCCGAGTATCGCGATCGTCCGCTTGCGCCAGTAGCCGGCCCACCCAAGGTGAATCCACCGTGCCCGGGCATATGCAGTTGCAGCGGATACCCTCCTTGGCCCACTGCACGGCGACCTGCTTGGTCAGCGAGATGACCGCCCCCTTGCTCGCGGAGTAGGACGCCCGGTCGGGGAGCCCGATCATCCCCGCGACCGAGGCAGTGTTGACGATGACTCCGTAGCCCTGGCCGAGCATGTGCGGCAGCGCGTATCTGGTGCACAGGAATGTGCCACGGACATTGACCGCGAACACGCGGTCCCATTCCTCGACCGTGGCGTTCAAAACACTGGTGGTCGAACCGATTCCTGCGTTATTGCACAGAATGTCGGCTCCGCCACCGAATAGGCGAGCCGCGACATCGAACAATCCGGCGACATCGTCCTCGACGCTGATGTCGGCCCGGACAGCGTGCGCTCCAGCGGGCAGGCTGCCGGGGTCGAGGTCCGCGCCGATCACCTGGGCGCCCTCTTCGAGAAACAGTCGGGTCATTTCCCAGCCGATGCCGGATCCTGCCCCAGTGACCAGGACCTTGCGGCCGTCAAAGCGTGCCATTGGTTACTCCAGCTTCTTAATTCGTCGATGGATGGAAATGTCGTGTGGCCTACCGAGGCCGAGCGCGTCCGGCACACGCAGCCGATCGTGTGGGCTCGTCCGCGGCGGCGGCGGCGGTGGGCGGCGGGCGAGGTGTCGCCCGGCGATATCGCCGATCATGGCTGGCATATGGTCCTCGAAGAGGAAGCCCATCGCAGCCGACTGCGTGCAGCCGCAGGATGACCTGGGCAGGATTGAGGTGCCCCGCACCGAGAAAACACTCGGCGAACTGCAGGACCATGCCTTGACATCGCAGAAGTGCACGTAGCAGATCCAGTGGCCCACGCGCCAGGTTGCCCCACCAGCCCGAATGCCGCGCGATTGAGTGCTTCGTCCGCAGCGAAGAACACCGGGGCGGGCAGTGCTGTGGTCGCCAGTCGGCCTCAACCAGCCGGGTCAGCGTTTCGCGGACCGGTGTGCGGCTGACGAAGCGTTTGTGAGTGCGTCTTCCGACCCCTCGTGCCCACACCGAAGCTGCAAGATCCTGGACGGCCGAGAACGTTTCGAAGACCAGATCCGAGGTACGCCGGCCTGTTCGTTGCCGCTGGATCGGTGACAGGCCCGACACGAGCTACCGACGGCGCCCTGTGTTCTGTCGCGGGGAAATATCATGACCACAATCTTGCATACCAGTTGCTTGTATGCAAGTATTCATCCGTTGTTCTCGGCGATGGGATCGGTGTTGTTGGCGAAGTTTTGCGCGAGCCCGGACAGTAGAGTGCCGGCGTCGCCAGTCAGCACCGAGGCCGCGGTGGCGTCGAGGCCCGCCGCGAGAGGCAGGCAAGCGGTGAGTTGGAGCCCGGCTCCGATCGGATCTCCGGCGGTGAGTTTCTGTACTGGGCCAGGCGACCTCCTGGGCTTGGCCGACTTCGTTCGCGACCCAGCCGCAGCGCCAGATGGACGCCCAAGCCCTCGGCCTTCGCTACGGAGACCGGACGGGACGAGACAACACCCCAACCGAGAAACCGCTGCCATTCGATAAATCGACGGGTTCAGTATCGAGCCCGAGAATCGGGTCCACGTCTTCGGGTCAGTCGGCGAAGTAGTCCGGATGTTGCTCGCGCAACATCGGACCATAGCGGCGTACCCGGTTAACGTGTGCGCGGAGCAGTGTCTGGCCGCCCTCGATGTCACCGACCTCCAGCGAGTCGACGATCGCGGTGTGTTCGTCGATCAGCTCCCGCAGCATGTCGGGTTCGGGAAGGCTCAGCCGGCGTAGCCGGTCGAGTTGGAGCTTGATCGGCTGCATCATCGTCCAGATGCCGCTGTGCCCGCTGAGCACGAAGATCTGCTGGTGCATTGCTTCGTCCGCGGCGAAGAAGGCACCGAGGTCGTGGCTTGCGTGGCAGCGTTCCTGCTCGGTGATCAGTATCCGCATGGTGTTCACATCGCGGTCCGGGCGTTCACATGCGGCCGCGAAGGCGGCCAGTTCCAGGGCTTCACGGACGAAGCGCGCTTCCTCCACGTCCTGTAACCGGATTCGCTCGACCCGCGTGCCCACCTGCGGTACGACGGACACCAACCCGTTGTCGACCAGGCGCGCGATTGCCTCACGCAGCGGCGTGCGGCTGACCTCCAACTGGGCGGACAGGTCGGTCTCGGACAGCGACGCGCCCGGCGGGATACGCAGGTTTCGAATGGCGGAAACCAACTCGTCATAGACCCGGTCGGATGTGCGGGCGCGGGCGCGTTCACGCCGGATGGGTGCTATCCGGGGTACGCCACCGGTGCTGAGTGGCCTGGTACTCACCCATCCATTCTCGCATGCTTGCGTACTTGTCCATGATCAGGACGGTGGGGTGTGGCTGATGATTGGTTGCAGCTGTTGTGGCTCATGAGGAATGGCTGCCTCACCGTGCTGGACGCTCCGGCCACTTATTGAGATCTGATGCGGTTCGTCCTTCCCCGCCGTGGAGCCCGCGTTCGACTACTCGGCGCGTCCGCCGCTGATCCTGGTCGCCGGACTGTGCACCCCGGCCGAGGTCCGCGACGCCGGAATCAACCGTGTCACAACATATCTCACCGAGAACGGCGCCCATACGTGGTCGGCGGCGTGGGTGGGGTGAGTACGAACGCGATGAGCAGGCGGCGGATCTCCGGTAGTGCGAGAGCGATCATGCCTTCTTCGCTGTCGGTGAGTCCCCCTTTGTGGCAGCGGTTTTCGTGGCGACGAGCCAGGCCGGGGCGAGCGCCGATAGGGTGATGTGGGCTTAAAATGACGATGTGCAGCGCGCTGCAGTGACCGATCCTTCGCGTGTCGTGGTTCTCGGGTCCGGGTTTGCGGGTCTGTGGGCGGCACTCGCGGCGGCCCGGCGGCTCGACGAGCTCGGTGTGGCGGTCGGAACCGTCGATATCACGATGATCAGTTCCACGCCGTACCACGACATCCGAGTGCGCGACTATGAGACCGATCTGAGCACATCCCGCATTCCGCTGAGCGCACTTCTCGATCCGGTCGGAATCAAGCACATTACCGGCGAAGTGACGGCGATCGATGCGCTGGCGCGGGCCGTGGAATCCACCGCGGGCGCCCACGGCTACGACCGGCTGGTGCTCGCGTTGGGCAGCCAGGTGGTCAAGCCCGATATTCCTGGTCTGCGGGAGTTCGGTTTCGACATCGACACCCATGACGCAGCGACCAGACTGCAGGCCCACCTGCGCCGGCTTGCCGAGGGCCCCGCTGGCCAGGCGGCCGCGACAGTAGTCGTCGTCGGGGCAGGTTTGACGGGCATCGAAGCGGCCACCGAGCTGCCCGCAATGCTCGCTGACATCTTTGCCACGCGTGCCGTCGCACCGCGGGTCATCCTGATCGACCGCAACCCGGACGTCGGCTCGGACATGGGCGCATCGGCGCGACCGGTCATCGAGGCGGCGCTGGCCTACACCGGGATCGAGACCAAGTTGGGTGTCGGGGTCCTCGCCATCGACGAGCGCGGCGTGACGCTCTCCTCGGGTGAAGCGGTGACCGCCGCCACCGTCGTCTGGTGTGCCGGCATGCGGGCCAACCCGCTGACCGCCGACTTCGGGGTCGACCGTGACCGGCTGGGTCGACTCCCCGTCGACGACTATCTGCGGGTCTGCGGTGTGCCCGGGGTGTTCGCCGCCGGTGACGTCGCCGCCGCGAAAATGGATGACGAGCATATGTCGGTAATGTCCTGCCAGCACAGCCGCCCGATGGGCCGATGGGCCGGATACAACGTCATCGGCGATCTTCTGGGCAAGCCCATGAAGCCGTTGCGGATCCCCTGGTATGTAACGGTTCTCGATCTGGGACCGGCAGGCGCGGTGTATACCGAGGGCTGGGACCGCCGCGTGGTCGCGTGCGGCGAGGAGGCCAAACACACCAAGCGCGCCATCAACACCCGGCGTATCTATCCACCGTTGAACCGCGACCGCGACGCATTGCTGGCCGCCGCCGCACCCGAACTGCAGGCCGCGCCCGAGCACGGACCCGAGTCCGCCCATCGACGACCAATTGCGCTGATGGATACATAATCCGACGGAACGTGCCACAACTACTAGGGTTAGACGACTGACTCGCTAGTTAAATTTCAGCAACATTGCGTACGCTCCACCGAAGTGGACCGTCGATGGCCGACTGCGGGGAATATGACGTCGCCATTCTCGTTCGGATTGGTGCTTCTCCAGTTGCTGGAGGCTGGCTTTACATGCTCTTCATGGCCATTTCTTCGGTCATGTCCAGCCCCGGCCAACGCTATCCGCAGCGGTTCGCGCAGTCGTTGCGCACCCGCTTCGAGTCGATCCGTGACGGCGCGGTTACCGGAGTAGACGCGGTGGGCTTCAGGATGACCTGTGCCGGCCCGCGGCCGGGGAGAGCGATCTGTGGCCGGGTTGTGGCCGGCGATGACGCGCCCGATCACTGGTGGCGGGGTGTTATTCCTGGCGTGCGCTATTCCCCGCAGTCGCGGAGCCGGCATCGACTCGCAGGGGCGGTAGGGGGCGCCAGGTCGCCGGAACTCCGCGCATCAGCAAGGCGCAGTCGAGCACCGCGCTGCCTGGCGGGAACCGGTTCTGGTCGTCGAAGACCGTGGACCGAACCGAGCGGACGTCGACCGGCTCGACGTGCCATGAGTCCGTTCGGAGTTCGAGCCCGTCGAGGCATTGACCACCACGCGTGGCCGAGAATCCGGCGGAGCCACATCGAAAGAAGTCCGATGCCTGCGCCAGATCGGCGAACAGTTCGCTTCCCTGGAACCGCTCGGCGGTCTGGACGTCCACGCTGACGGAGATCGTCTCGTCCTGACTGGCGAAGGCCACATGCAGGTCCTGCGCCGTCTCCCGCACGTCGAACCGCGCCAAACTGTGCTCACCCGGAAACAGTCGGCCACCGGCAAGGGCATTGATCACCGAGCCGCTGTCGCGACGCGAGATGTACACACCGGTCGAGCGTCCCTGCGGACCATCCCACTCAACCGCGATGCGATGCGCCGCGTTCTCGCTGCGCAGCCCGACCCAGCTGGGTAGCCAACTGGGTCGGAACTGTCCGAGGCGGATCAGGCAGATGCCGGCAACCGCCCAACCGCCAATCAATTGAGGTCGCATCGGCGGCGGCACCAAGCTCGCCGCGGCCTGAGGGTCGACTCGGTAGTTCACAAGAAGACGTCGCTCAACGACGCTGGACATCCGCGGCGGTCTCATTCGGCACCCCGATTCTTCGTGGTTTGCAGTCTGCGCTGTCCGACGATGACCTGTTCCGGGCAGATCGCGCTCAGGAACCTGCCAACACACAACGCCAGTCGTTCCTCAACAAGCGAGTAGAAGATCCGATTGGCGGCTCGTCGCTCTCGGACGAGCCCGGCTGCCTTGAGTACGCCCAGATGCCGGGAGATCGAAGGACCACTGATCGGAAACCGCGCGGCAATATCGCCCGCGGTCAACTCGCCGGAGCGGAGGTCCTCCAGGATCTGCCGGCGCGTCGAGTCGGCCAGCGCGCGGAACACGCCGGCTTCCTCTTCAGGGTCGACCTCGGTCATGTTAGCAATTTAGCACTGTAGCTAAATAGCGAACAAACGTGATGGGATTCCGGCCGCCGAGCGACTGCCGCAATTCGGCGGTGAGCTTGCCGCAATGCGCCCAGCCGATCCGAGTCACTGGGTGCGCACCGTCGTGCAGAACGTGGGTGAGCCTCACAAGTGCTGGCGGGCGGTGAAGTACGCGACCGCGATCCGCAGCGGCACCGCATCGACGGAGGCGATGCGTTCCGGGGGATCGATGCAACCATTGGATGGGCGTCGCTGAGGGCTTTCCCGGTATCGACACCGAAGCCTCTCCGCCGCATGCGACAGATATCTGCGCTCCTTGGCCTTATATCCGTAGATCGTCCTGCACTCGAGCCGAATCATCACTTGTCCGAACGATTTCGTTGAGGAGTGAACCATGACCGATTCTCCACGTCTGGCCGGCAAGCGCGCACTGGTTACTGGTGGCGGGCGCGGCATCGGGGCCGCGATCGCGCGTCGGCTGGCCGCCGATGGTGCCGCGGTCGCGGTCAACTACGTCTCGAACCAGTCGTCCGCAGACGCGCTCGTCGCCGAGCTGACCGACAAGGGCTACCAGGCAGTGGCATTGCGCGCCGACGTCAGCGACCCCGACCAGACCCGAGTGCTGGTCGATCAGGTGGTCGCGGCGTTCGGCGGGCTGGACATCTTGGCCAGCAACGCGGGCATCGAGCATTTCGGAGCGTTGGAGTCGATCACTCCCGCAGACTTCGAACGAGTATTTCGCACTAATGTGGCCGGCCAGCTGTTTGCCACTCAGGCAGCAGTGACGGCGATGACCGGCGGTGGGCGCATCCTGCTCACCTCGTCGATCAGCGCACGCATCAGTGTCTACCAGCACACCTTGTATGCGGCCAGCAAGGCGGCGGTCTCGGCGATGGTGCTCAACCTGGCGCCCGAACTGGCCGAGCGCGGCATCTCGATCAACGCGATCGCCCCGGGTGGCACCGCCACCGACATGGCTGCCGAAGCGGCGAGCCGCTACATCCCGCCGGCGCTGCGTGACGCGCCTGCCGAGGCGGTGATCAAGTCGATGACCGCGCTCGGGCGCCTAGCCGAACCCCATGAAATCGCCGCGGTCGCTGCGTTCATACTCTCTCCCGACGCCTCCTACCTCACCGGCACCACAGTCGAGGTAGCCGGCGGCCTGCGATAATCGCGCGGTGCTGAGGCCGGGAATTATCGAGGAGTCAGGGAACTTCCCTCGTCGAGATGCGGTGCAACGCTCGCGATAGACGTCCTCGGCGACGCGGGTCGTACCCGCTGGATTCGAGTATCGCGGGCCGTTACCTGGCCGAACAGGGCTTCATGTACCTGGTGACACGGTCGTTAACGGCACCCCAGGGCGAAGCTGCCCTTTCGTAGACAACAACGCGCAACCTCCTGTTCGTCAGGGGGTGTGAGACTCGCGGCCGCGCAGCCGACGAGTTGTTCGCCGTGCCGCGCGACGGATTCAGTTGTCGGAAAGTGGCCGCCGCTGTGCGATATCGGCAGTGGCGTAGGAAAAGCAGGGCTCAGAGTTGCGATACCGCTCGTTTTTGCGCAGTGCGGCAATGGTGTTAGCGGCGGGCGTATTCGCTACGACGCTGTCATCGACACCGTTCACACCATCGGGAGCGGCGGAGCCGGGCGTCAGTGTGCCGGATGGGGCACATACCTCGCCGGATGGTTCGCGGATCGTGGATACCCGGGTCATCGATGCTCGGCATCTCGTTCTCACCGTCTTCTCGGCAGCGATGAACAGCGAATTCACCGTGGAGGTACAGCGCCCGGCCGATATCTCCGCGCCGCGTCCGGTCCTGTATCTGCTCAGCGGCGGTAGCGGCGGGAAGGGGCAGGCGTCGTGGGATGGGCTGACCAGCGCAACCGACTTGCTGCACGATAAGAACGTCAATGTGGTGCAGCCCGTCGGTGGTGCCGCGTCCTACTATGCGGACTGGCGAGCGCCGGATCCTCGGCTGGGCGTCATGAAATGGAAGACGTATCTGACCGAGGAGTTGCCTCCGCTCATCGATGCCGCTCTCGGTACCAACGGGATCAATGCGATTGCGGGCGTGTCGATGTCGGGTACCTCGGTACTGCAATTGCCGATCGCGAAACCCGGCTTGTACCGAGCGGTGGCGGCCTACAGCGGATGCGCGCAGATAGCCGATGCTGTCGGCCAGTCCTATGTCCGTATCACGGTGGCCTATGGCGGTGGCGATGCCGTGAATATGTACGGCCCACCCGACGATCCGATGTGGGGCGCCAACGATCCGTACCTGAATGCGGACGGGCTGCGTGGCATCAGCCTGTATCTGTCGAGTGGGAACGGGCTGCCCGGCCCCTATGACAAGGCCGGTGATCGGCATCTGGTCGGGGGTGGAGCCGCGCTGGCGAACCAGATCCTGGTCGGCGGCGTCATCGAGGCCGCGGTGGAGCAGTGCACACGCAATATGGCCGCCCGGTTGGCGGATCTGGATATTCCCGCGACCGTCGAGCTGCGTCCGTACGGCACCCATTCCTGGGGCTACTGGGGTGATGAACTGAGGGCGTCCTGGCCGGTACTGGCGCAGGGGCTGGGATTGTAGGCATATGGGCTGATCAGCGCCATGGCCGTCGTCGAGTCGGGTACGTTGACGTGCAAGCGAGTACATGAACGGCGATGCCCCCGAGAGGGCGGATTCGTGGCGCGACGAACTCGGCGGGCGATCGGCAGCACGGCACCTTCTCCGAAGGAGCGGCGCTATGGATCTCAATACGATCACCGATATCGTTCGGCGACCCGCCGACCGACCGGGCGCGGACTGGCGCGACGGTGACGCGTGGCTGGCCGGAGGAACGTGGTTGTTCTCGACCGAGCAACCGGAACTGCGCCGTCTGATCGATCTCACCGCACTCGGCTGGGACAGCCTGGTGCCCAGTGCCGATGGCCTCGAGATCGGCGCGACATGCACCATCGCCGAGCTGAATGCCTTTGCGCCGCCGAGTGACCGGCCCGCCGGCGCGCTGTTCCGCACCTGCTGCGAGGCGTTCCTGTCCTCGTTCAAGGTTTGGCACGCGGCGACAGTGGGCGGCAATATCTGCATGTCGCTGCCCGCGGGCCCGATGATCACACTGACGGTCGCGCTCGAAGCCACGTACACCCTGTGGGCTGCCGATGGTGGCGAACGCACGATCGATGCCGCCGACTTCGTCATCGGCGACCACCGCAATATCCTCGCGCCCGGCGAGATCCTGCGCCGCGTCGATATCCCGGTCGTCGCGCTGCGCAAGCGCTACGCGTACCGGCGCTTCTCTCTGACGCGGCTCGGCCGCTCGACGCTGTTCATGATCGCCACCCGGTCGCCGGGAACCGCGGACCTGCTGCTCACCATCACCGCGGGCACCACCCGTCCGGTGCGCTTGGCATTCGACAGCATGCCCGACGCCGAGGCGCTGCGGCAGCGCATCGACGCCCTCCCCGATGACCTGTGGTTCGGCGATGCGAACGGCACCCCCGATCACCGGCACCATCTGGCGAGGCACTTCGCCGAGGAGATTCGCGTCGAGCTCACCGAAGGCGGCTCCGCATGACGTACACCGTGAACGGAAACACCTTCGAAGACGAGCCGAATCCCGGTCAATGTCTGCGCACATTCCTGCGCTCGCTCGGCATGCACGGTGTCAAGAAGGGGTGCGACGCGGGCGATTGCGGCGCCTGCACGGTCTGGCTCGACGGGCATCCCGTGCACAGTTGCATCACGCCCGCATTCCGCGCCGAGGGACGTGCGGTCACCACGATCGAGGGTCTCGGCTCGCCTGCGAATCTGCATCCGATGCAGCGGCAGTTCCGCGACGCTCCCGGCTTCCAGTGCGGCTTCTGCACCGCGGGCATGATCATGACCAGCGTGGCGCTCACCGACGCCCAGAAACAAGATCTGGCGCATGCGCTGAAGGGAAATCTCTGCCGCTGTACCGGCTACCGCGCGATCGAAGACGCGGTGCGCGGTGTCGTCGGGATCGAGGTCGCACTGCCGGGCCGAGCCGTCGGCACCAGCGTCGGTGCTCCGGCGGGCACCGAGGTGGTGACCGGGCGTGCGGAATTCACCATGGACACCGCGATCGAGGGCATGTTGCATCTGAAGGTGCTGCGCTCGCCGCACGCCCATGCCCGCATCGTATCGATCGATACCACCGCGGCGCTCGCGGTTGCGGGTGTGCATCGCGTGTACACCTGGGAGGACGTGCCGCGCAAGCGGTTCACGACCGCGATCCACACCGATCACCTGGTCGATCCCAGCGACACCTACATCCTCGACAATGTGGTGCGCTTCGTCGGTCAGCGGGTGGTCGCGGTCGTTGCCGACACCGTCGGGGCGGCGGAAGCGGGTTGTCGCGCGGTGATCGTCGAATACGAGGTGCTGCCCGCGGTTTTCGATCCGGAAGCCGCGATGGCCGACGGCGCGCCCCAGCTGCACGGCTCGCACGACCCGTTCGTGCGGGATCCCGAGCACAATATTCTGCTCGAGATCCACGGGCACGTCGGTGCTGTCGAGGCGGGATTCGCCGAGGCCGATGTGATCCACGAGGGCACTTATTCTTCGCCGCGCGTACAGCATGCGCATCTCGAGACGCATGGATCGATCGCCTGGCTCGAAGACGGCCGACTGCACGTTCGGACCAGCTCTCAATCCCCGTCGATCGCCAAGGGCAAGCTCGGGTATCTGTTCGACCTGCGTCCCGATCAGCTCCGCGTGTTCTGTCGGCGGGTCGGCGGCGCGTTCGGCGGTAAGCAGGAGGTCATCACCGAGGATCTGGCCGCACTCGCCGCATTGGACACCGGTCGGCCGGTGTGTTTCGAGTTCACCCGCGAAGAGGAGTTCACGACGGCGTCGCCGCGGCATCCGATGTCGATGACGGTCAAGCTCGGCGCGCGCGCCGACGGCACGCTGACCGCGATCCAGGTCCGCAATGTGTCGAATACCGGTGCATATGGAAACCACGGCGGCGAAACGCTGTTCGCCGGTGGCGCCGCCGTCGCGATCTATCGCTGCCCCAACAAGAAATTCGACGGCTATTCGGTTTACACGAACACCGTGCCCAGCGGTGCGCTGCGCGGCTACGGCATGACCCAGCCCGCGTTCGCAATGGAATCGGCCATGCACGAGCTGGCGGTCGCACTCGATATGGATCCGCTCGAGCTGCGGCGGCGCAATATCGTGCGCCCCGGTGATGCGCTCGTGGCCTTCGACGACGGCCCGGACGATGTCATGTTCCGCGAGGAGGGCCTCGGGCGCTGCATTGATCTCGTCGACGACGCGCTGCGGCGCAATACCGCCGAACCGCCACCGGGCGACGGGTGGCTCATCGGCATCGGCACCGCCAGTTCACTGCACGAGACCGCGCCACCGACCGACCACCTCGCCGAGGCCTGGCTGACCCTCGGCGACGACGGCATCTACGAACTCGCCATTGGCACAGTCGAATTCGGCGAGGGCACCCCGACCGCACATGTGCAGATCGCGGCCGATCAACTCGGCACCACGCCGTCACGGGTGCGTCTGGTGCAATCCGACACCGACCGAACCGGATTCGATACCGGCGCATTTGCCAGCGCCGGACTATTTGTCGCCGGGAACGCGGTGCTGCGGGCCGCCGACGCCTTACGCGATCGCATCCTGTTTGTGGCGGCCGCACATATGGGCGTCGATATCGCTTCGTGCGCGATCGACGACACCGGGGTCAGCTGTGGTGACCGCCACCTATCACTATCGGAGCTGATCGATGAGGCAAACCGGCGCGGCATTCGATTGACGGAGGCGCGCAAGGCATTCGGATCGCCGCGCAGCGTCGTCTTCAACTCCCACGGGTTTCGCATCGCGGTGCACCGGATGACCGGTGAGATCCGCATTCTCTACAGCGTGCACGCCACCGATGCCGGTGTCCTCATCAACCCGGCCCAGGTGCGGGGCCAGATCGAGGGCGGCGTTGCGCAGGGCATCGGTTTCGCGCTGACCGAGAACTTCCACGTCGACGCGAACGGCGTCATGATCAACCCGAATCTGCGCAACTACCGCATCCCGACCTACGCCGATATTCCCCGCACCGAAGTACTGATGGTCGACTCCGCCGATTCGGTCGGGCCGATGCACTCGAAAGGGATAGCGGAGTGCTGCGTCAACCCGGTCGCGCCCGCGCTGGCCAATGCGCTGGAGAACGCGACGGGGATCCGATACCGCGCGCTGCCGCTGACTCCCGAGCGCATCTACCGGCGACTCGTTGCGAACGCGCCGGTTCCGACGCGAGCCGATCCGTGAGGAGAGCGCGATGGACGCCGGGAAAGGTAGCGGCAGTGCGGCGACGGTCATTATCGGCCAGCGGGTGCGCCCGGGTTTCGAGAAAGATTTCCGGATCTGGCAGGAGGAGCTGAATGCGGCAGCCTCGGCTCACGACGGATTCCTCGGCGCGGAGATCGCCGCTCCCACTGCAGTGCAGCGGGAGTGGGTGGTGGTCTACCGCTTCGACTCGGTCGGTCATCTACAGGACTGGATAAACAGCGCCACCCGTCAGGAATTCCTGGACCGCGGCCAGCAATACTTCGACGGTCCCGCCACTCAGCAGGTCATCAGCGGCGGTGCGCGGCCCGTCGATCCCCTCGTGACGGTGGTCGTCACCCATCGCGTCGCGCTCGACAGCGTCGCGGATTTCCTTGCGTGGCAGGCGCATCTGAGCCGGGAGGAGGCGAAGTTCGAAGGCTTTCGCGGTACCGAGCTCTTCCGCCCCATCGATGGTGTGCAGGACGAGTGGACCGCGCTCTACCGCTTCGATACCGCGGCGAATCTGGCCACCTGGCTCACCTCGAAGCGGCGCCAGGAACTTCTCGCCGAGGGCGAGAAGTTCAGCGACTTCGAATTGCGCACCATCGAGAACTCGTTCGGCAGCTGGTTCGCTTTCGACGAGAACGGACGTGACACTGCGGCTCCGTCCGATACCAAAACCGCCGTCGCGGTGTGGGTCGGCCTCTACCCGACGGTCGTGCTGCTCACCCTCGCATTGTCACCGTTGCACATGCCGCTCTGGCTGGGGTTGCTCATCGGCAATCTGCTGTCCAGCTTCGTGATGAGTTTCTTGACGATGCCGTATTACGTGAACCGGTTGCTGCGGCGGTGGCTATGGCCGCCGCCGGATGCTCCCGCTGCCAAGACGAATCGCGAGGGCATCGTTATCGTCGCCGCCGTCATGCTGGTGTGGGCTGTCATTTTCTATGTGGTGACAACCCAACTCTGGACATTGCCCTGACCTCGCTAACGGCCGCCGAGCGGCGCGGGTCCGGTCGGTGCGGGAATCGCGGTCAATAGCGTCGATGTCAGGGTTGTGGCCGGTGGGTCGGCGCGGCCGAGTCCGAACTTGCGGACCTCGGCCCCGGTGCCCGCCAGCCCACTGACGAGCAGATCCGCACCGAAGGTCGTGCTGGTGGTTCCCACCCGCACCCCGATACCAGCAGGTCCGTCGGCGAACGGGACGAACGATGTGACCTCGCGGAACACGATCGGGCCCGCATGATGGTTCGGGCTCTCGGTGTACATCGCGGGCTGCCCGTCGAGACGCGATCCGCTCGACCACACGCGCACCGTGCCCGCGCCGCCGAGCATGCCGGTGACAATGCTCTGCGCCCCGCCCTCGGCACCGGCTACCCATCCCGTCGAGAGCGAGACACCATCCCGGTAGCTCTGGTCGAAGGCCAGGAATTCCGAGGTCATCATCGGGTCACCGGAATGTCCGGCCTCCGGCGTGCCTTGCGCCGCGGCGGTCGGCGTGTACAGGTCATAGTGGAAGGTCTTCACCTGTGGGGCGTCTCCCGGCCCCGGCGCCGTCACAATGCTGGCCCGGCCGGAGGCGCTGTCGACCATCCCGGTCGCGATGGTGACTCCGGTCGTCGATCCGGGATACGGTGTGAAACTCGAAAACTGCTCGGGCGCTTTGTCGCGCCCACCGGGCAAGGTCGAGGAGAAGATCTGCACCCGGGATTCGATGCCGGGACCCGAGCCGACGATGATGTTGTCGGCCGACGCATTGCCCTCGATATCGGCGCCCGCGACATTGACGCCGCCGCGGAAGTCGGGCCCGAACGGTGCGAAGCGAGTCAGTTCGGCGCTGAAGGGCGCGGCGCCAGCGCCGTTGTAGGCCACCACTTCCGAGGCCACTCCCGCACCGGTACCGGCCACGAGGTCGAGCACTCCGTCGCCGTTGACATCGGCCATGGCAACCGTCGGTGTGCCCTCGAATGACGGGAACGGCGTGACCGTCGCGACCGGCCGGTCGCCATTGCCGTCGTAGACCCGCACGGTTGCGGGCGTGCCAGGGGAACCCGCGCTCGCCACCGCATAGGTCGATACCGCGGGGATGACATTGACGAGCGCCATCAGGCCGTTGTCTTCGTGATTGAGGCGATGGCAGTGGATCACGAAGGTGCCGGTGTACTCGGTGAACCGCATGCGCATTGTCGCCGAAGCGGGCACGAGCGGATTCTCGTACTCGTCGGTCACGGGGGCGGGCACATTGACGTTGTCCTCAGCCCACATCTGCACGCCGGTCCTGGAATTCACCACCGGATCGACGATCTCCATCACCTGCATATCGTTCACGTGGATGTGCATCGGGTGCTCGTCGTTATTCAGGTTCGTGAACAGCCACTCCTCGACCGAGTCGAGTCGCGGCTGCAGCAGCGGGATATTCGGGAAGGTGTTGTCGTCGAACTCGTAGGTGAACGCTTTGGGATCGCTGCTGCTGGCCTTGTCATTGCCGAATCCCCCTGTGACGGTGAGCTTTCGGCGCACATCGGGGGCACCGACCGAGGCGTCCACGAAGGAGGTGTATGCGTCGAGCTGCTGGCCGGGAACGAACGGCGTGGTCTGTCCGGTGCCCTTGTCGGGCCGCACGTGGAGCAGCTTCTGCGTGGGGAAGGTGAAGAAGCCGTCTTCATAGCTGATGACCGAGGGGTCTACGGTGATCCTTCCCAAGACGGCGGGTGGGTTGTCGGTGCCGCTATTCGTATAGAGCACACCGGGATTCGTGACGGCGCGGGCTCCCGGCGCAGGGGGCATCTCGAGGATGAGATCGCCGGTCTTCGGCATCGTCACCGCGATCGCGTACCGCGACGCGGGCGGGATGACGAGACGGGTGCCGTCGCCGTCGACCGGCAGGTGGACCTCGGGGAAGGGGACGCCGTCCTGGCCGACGATCGCGAATTTCGGATGGCTGCCCGTTGCCGTCTCGGTGAGCGTGACCGGTATATAGGCGAAGTCGCTGATATTGGCCAGGACCCAGATCTCGGTCTGCCCCGGCTTCAGCCGCAGCGCGGGCTGGAACTGTCCGTTGATCGTGAACTGCACATCGCGCTGGTTGTCCGGCAGGTTCGGGTCGGCCGGGATCGAGATGGGCGGCTGGGTCGTCGGATCGCTGGTGAAGCTCTGCAGGCTGGTCGGTACGAATTGGTTCTGCCCGCGATGGTTGGCGGGCGATAGCGGTCCGGTGTGCCAGTTGGTGACATATCGCGAGCCGATGGTCGTCTGCGCGAAGTTCACCGGGGCCAGACTCGGCCGGTACGTGCCGTCGGCGAGTTGTGTTCCCTCTGGTGGCCGCAGTGTGCTTACAAATTGCGGCCAGTTCGGATCGTTCAACTCATGGCCGGTGCCTTTGCGGTCGAAGACGAAGTTGTACTGCAGTGCCATGGTGCGGATCGGAATGTTGTTGCGCGTCACCAGCGGCAGATTGCCGTCGGGCCGTCCGATTTCCAGTAGGCCCGCCAGGCCCTTGTAGGTCTGCTGAGCCGTGACCGTATGGCGATGGCTGTGGTACCAGTACAGACCGTTCGGCATGCTCTGCGGTACCGCGAAGTCGTAGACATTGCCCTTGCCCGCCGGGATATCGAGCAGGACGTTGTCGGCGTTGCCACTGGGGCTCACGTGCAGCCCGTGGGTGTGCAGGTTCAGCGGCGAGGAGGTGAGGGCGGGCGGGTAGATCGGCACATCCCCACCGGCCGGGGTGAAAGCGGGGTTGTAATAGTCCCTGATCGTCAGATCGCGCAGATCGTTGTCGAAGTGCACGATCAAACGCTCGCCCGGTTCGACGTGCAGTGTCGGGGCCGGATAGCCGTTGTCGCCCTTGGTCGATCCGTCCGAGGCGGTGCCTCTGATCAGTTCGTAACCGAAGACCAGGAAGTTCGAGACCGGTTTCGGAACTGTGTCGAGGGCAACGGTGCCCTGGTGCGCCGACAGTCGCACTTCGAGCACGCCGTCCTTGCTCGCGAGTTCAACCGGCTCCCGATAGGCGACCGGGGCGGCATTGAGGCCAGCATTGCCACCGCCCGATGGTTTGGACCGATCGGACGTGCATGCCGCGATCAACAGTGCGATCGACGCGGCGACCGCCACGACCGCGACAATTGGATTCTTGCGATGGGTGACCATGGGGATTCCCGCTCCACGAGGGCGACTGGGCTCCAAAGCATCGATCGACGATCCAAAGACTACTCAGGATCAATGATCGGGGTCTGGAACACACGGGTTGAATACCGACCGGTCGGCCCCGGTGACATCTGGTGACGCGTCGATCCAGGCAGGGCGTGCCGCCCGCGCTGCACCAGCGACGATTGGCCGCGCGACTGCAGAGCGCTACGTCAGGATGTCGACCCACCGGCCGACGCCCAGGGATCGACCGGCACCACTCCGATGGCATGGCCCGCACTGTCGAGCAGTCGACCCCAGGATTTGCAGGCTCGCAATACGAGTCGCTGGTCGAGGATGACGGCGTCGGGCAGGGTGTGGCGTATTCGTTCGAGGACTTCGGTCAGGCCACCGACCTGGTGGACCTGAGCCATCAGCATCAGGTTGGCGGATCCGACGGCGGAAAGGCAGATGCGGGTCTGCGGCCATCCGGCGATCTCGGCGCCAGCGGCGACCAGTTGGTGGTGTGGTACCGACAGCCAGAGCACGAACTCGGTCGGCCAGCCGCCCTCGCCGCGCGTGAAATCGGTTCGGAATCCCAGCATTCCGCGACGGACCAGCGAATCGAGTCGTCGGCGCACCAGATGTTCGGAGGTATCGAGTTCGCGTGCGAGGTCGCGGAATCGGGCGCGACCGTCACGCTGCAGGGCGAGGAAGAGGTCGCGGTCTTCGGACTCGAGGGTGCGGTTGCGGGTGGTGCGTCGGCGATTGTCATCGGGCTCTGCAACCGACTGTTGCTGGTCGCTATCCATCGCACCCAGTCGCCAGTGGATCCCGCTGTACCACTCCATGCCGATGTGGGACCGGGCTCTCGCGATGCCGGGAATGCGGGGTAGGTGCTCGAGCAGGAGTGTGCTCAGGGCCTGCGTGGTTTCGGCGAGCACCAGCGTGTGCAGGTCGAAGGCGCCGTCGGTGGCGTACACGCTGACGACTTGGGGAACAGCTGCCAACTCGTGTGCGACGTCGAGAATGCAGCCCGGTTGTGCTTGCACCTCGTATACCGCCGCGGTCAGTGCCACCTGTGGTCCGGGTACCGATGAAACCCAGGCGCGGCCCGATTCGGTCAACCGCTGCCAGCGGCGGGCCGCGGTGACCGGCGAGATCCCCAGTACCGGCCCGAGTCGCTCGAAGCTGGCCCTCGGGTTGGCGTGCAGGGCATCCAGCAGCATGACGTCGACCTCATCGACGCCGCGCTGTGCCGGTCGTTCCGCGGTCACCGCAGGCTCCGCTCCGGTGTCGAGACGGTGGCGGGACCGAGGACACCACATCGATCCCGAGATGTGTTGATTACCCACGCCATCTGAGCAGTGTGTGGATGTTTCATTAGCAGCCTCCCATAGCCCGTGCAGTTTTCCTTCAGTTTCGGAGTCGAATGTTGCGATTGCCGTTCACTGGGCGCATGAGCGAATCGACTACTTCAGGTGTCACAGTCGCGCTGGCGAACTGGGTCGAGCAACTGACGCTCGACGCGATTCCTGAGCAGGTTCAGGTCCGCGCGAAATACCTGCTGCTCGACGGCGTGGCCTGCGGTCTGGTCGGTGCCCAGTTGCCGTGGTCGCGGATTGCCACCCGGTCGGTCCTCGACCTGGAAGGGGTCGGGGACGCGATGGTCATCGGTACCGGCACGACCACGAGCGGACCTGCTGCTGTGCTGCTCAACAGCACTTTCATCCAGGGCTTCGAACTCGACGACTTCCATCCACTCGCGCCGCTGCACAACAATTCGCTGATCCTGCCGGTGCTGTTGGCGACTGCACAGCACCTCGATGGCGCGTCGGGCGCGGCGGCCCTGGTGGCCGCGATCGCCGGATTCGAAATCGGACCACGCGTCGGCCTGGCCCTGCACGGTGCGCAGATGCTGTCGCGGGGCTGGCACAGCGGACCGGTCTTCGGCACCCACACCGCGGCGATGACGGCTGGCAAATTGCGTGGCCTCGGGGCCGAGCAGTTGGAGGACGCACTCGGTATGGCGGGCACCCAGTCGGCGGGCCTGATGGCGGCCCAGTACGAGGCGATGTCCAAGCGGATGCAGCACGGATTCGCCGCTCGCAACGGTTACTACGCCGCCGGGCTGGCTGCGGGCGGTTACACCGGAATCAAGCAGGTCTTCGACCGCCAGTACGGCGGCTACCTCGCCGTCTTCGGTGCGGGACACGATCCCGATCCGGCGCAGGTGGTCGCGGGGCTCGGCGCGGGCTGGCATACCGAATTCGTCATGGTCAAGTCCTACGCAGCCCAGGGCGGCCTGCACGGCACCATCCAGGCCGCGCTCGAGCTGCGCGCCGAATACGGTATCGATCCGAAAGCCGTCTCGCACATCGAGATTCGCGTCGGTCATACCGTGTATCACCACGGGTGGTGGCAGCCCGAGCGTCCATTGACCGCGATCGGCGCGCAGATGAATCTCGGATACGCGGCCGCGGTGGCCCTGCTCGACGGTCAGGTCCTGCCGCCGCAGTTCACCGATGCGCGTCTGGCCGCCGACGATGTGTGGGACCTGCTCGACAAGGTCGAGGTGAAGCTGGACGAGAACATCCAGAACGGGCCGCTGCGAGAGCGTTTCGCGACGGAGCTGTCGATCACCCTCGCCGACGGCACAGTGCTGGAGAAGCGGATCGTGCAACCGCACGGCGGTCTCGACGATCCGGTCACCAATGACGATGTCATCGCCAAGTACCGCGTCCTCGTCGGGCCATTGATGGCGGCCTCGCGATTGGATGCGATCCAGCGGGCGGTACTGAACCTCGACCAACTCACCGACATCCGCGAACTGGCCGATCTCCTTGCCGCGCCGGTCCAAGGCGCCATGGACGGCAACCGATGACCGCCGCGCGAGCCCGCCTGCGGGCTGCTATTGCCGCTGACGACGTCGTAGTCGCGCCGGGAGTTTTCGACGGCCTTTCCGCATCCCTGGTGCGCCGCATCGGATTTACCGCCGCCTACCTGACCGGCGCCGGCGTTGCGGCTGCCGGATACGGACTGCCCGATATCGGGTTGCTGACCCAGACCGAGATGGTCGAACGCGCCCGGATGCTGGTGCGCACGCTCGGCGATATCCCGCTGATCGCCGACGCCGACACCGGATACGGTGCCCCGCTCAATGTCGTGCGCACCGTGCGGGAATACGAGGCGGCCGGTGTGGCCGCGATCCAGTTGGAGGATCAGGCCTTTCCCAAGAAGTGTGGGCATCTGCCGGATAAGGAACTCATCGACACCGACGAGTTCGTCAGCAAACTCACCGCCGCTCTCGATGCCCGCAGCGACCCCGATTTCGCGGTGATCGCGCGCACCGACGCGCGTGGTCCACTCGGCATCGACGCCGCGATCGAACGCGCCAATGTGTACGCCAACGCCGGTGCCGACATTCTGTTCGTCGAGGCTCCGCAGGGGGTCGAGGAGATCGAGCGCATCGCCCGAGAAGTCGCGGCACCGTTGCTGATCAATCTCGTCATCGGTGGTTTGACCCCGATCGAATCCACCGCACGACTTCGCGAGCTCGGGTACGCGATCGCCATCCACCCGTCGTTGCCGCTGGGCGCGGCGGCCTACGCCATGCTCACCGGTCTCGCCGAACTCGCCGGACGGGACCCCGCGCCGCTGCTGCCATCGAAGCCCGCCGAATTCTTCGATCTCGTCGGGCTGGCCGAGTGGTCGGAACTCGGCGAGCGCTACCGCACCGAAGGAGTGTGAAAACCCATGGGCATGAATATGATCGAGAATCTGCTCGCCCGCAAGGCGGGCGTGGAACAGGTCGCGCCCGGCGATATCGTCACCGTCGATGTCGACATGTGCGTCATGATCGATCTGCAATTCGCGACGCTGTGGATTCCGCCCAGCCGCATCCATGATCCGGACAAGGTCGCGGTGATCATGGATCACGCGGTGCCTGCCCCCACGCTCAAAGATGCCGAGGGCGGGCCGAAGGCGCGAAAGTTCGTCTCCGACTTCGGTATCCAGAGGTTCTTCGACGTGGGCCGGCACGGCATCTGCCACCAGGTAATCGCCGAAAACGGACTGGCCAGGCCGGGCGAGGTGCTGGCGTGCACGGATTCGCACACCTGCGCGGGCGGGGCCTATAACACCGCCGCACGGGGTCTTGGACCTGCCGAGCTCTACTCCATCCTCTGCACCGGCAGCACCTGGTTCCAGGTGGCGCCCACCGTCCGGTACGAATTCGATGGCATGCTGCCCAAAGAAATCAGCGGCAAAGACGTATTCCTCTACATCGCCGACACCTACGGCGACGCCACCAACCAGAACCTCGAATTCGGCGGCCCCGGCCTGTCGAGCGTGCCCCTCAACGACCGGCGAACCATCGCCACCCAAGCCGCGGAAATATCGGCCGACTTCGCCACCTTCGGTGTCGACGAACTGCTCCGGGACTTCCTGACCGACCGCGGCGTTCACGATTACCAACCCGCCGACGCCGACCCAGATGCCAGCTACCTCGATGTCCGCACCGTGGACCTGTCCGCCCTCGAGCCCTACATCGCCCGGCCGGGCACGGTCAGCCACAACGGATTACCGGTGTCCAGGATCGAAACACGAAGGATAGATCAGGCATTCATCGGCTCCTGCGCCAATGGTCAGCTCGACGATCTGCGCATCGCCGCGGAGATCCTGCGCGGCAGAACCGTCGCTCCCGGGGTGCGGTTACTCGTCACGCCCGCCTCCCAGACGGTCTACCGAGACGCGATGCGACTGGGCTATCTACAGGACATCGCCGACGCCGGTGGCGTCGTCACCAATTCCACCTGCGGCGCCTGTTTCGGCTACCACATGGGTGTTGTCGGCCCGGGCGAGGTGTGCCTGACCTCGAGCACCCGCAATTTCACCGGCCGCATGGGCAGTACCGAAGCCGAGATCTATATGGCCGCTCCGGCGACCGTTGCCGCCTCGGCCGTCACCGGCTACATCACCGATCCACGGAGCATCACCGCATGAACACCACCATTACCGGACGGGTCTGGGTTTTCGGCGAATCCATCGATACCGACGCCATGTATCCCGCTTTCGCGATGAAACTCGGCATTCCCGAAGCCGCGAAGCATGTCTTCTACCAAATCCGGCCCGGCTGGACCGATCTCGTCGAGCCCGGCGATATCGTCATCGCGGGCAGAAACTTCGGGGTCGGATCGTCGCGCCCCGTCGCGGCACTGTTCCGCCACTTCGGCGTCGCCGCACTCATCGCCGAGGACTTCAACTCGCTGTTCTTCCGCAATGCCGTCAACGCGGGCCTGCCCGCACTCGCCGCCCCCGGGGTGACCGACCTGTTCGACGATGGTGATCAGGGCAGCTTCGACATCGCCACCGGCGAATACCGCAACGAGACCGCCGGTGTGAACGGACACACCGTGTCTCTACCACCACTGATCCTGGAAATCCTCGCCAGCGGTGGCGTGCTCGCCCGCCTGGCCGAACAGGGGTATCTGCCCATCGAACTGCGCGATGTCCTGCGGTCCGGTGCGATCCCCGTCGACAGCGGATCAGGCGCATGATCGGCCGTCTGCTGCGCCCTGTGCGCGCGGGACTCGGCAGTACCGCCTGGCACCACCCGGCCGCCAAGGACGCACCAGAAACCATCACGGTGACCAGTGACGCGTTCGGGGACAACGCCGCCATACCGCGCCGCTACGCGGGAGACGGTGTGGGAGACAACATCTCACCACCACTGCAGTGGTCGAACATTCCGCCTGACGCAGTGGAGCTGGTCCTCATTATCGAAGACCCCGATGTCCCGTTGCCGCGGCCGATCGTGCACGGACTGGTCACCGGTGTCGACCCGCATACGGCGGGCATTCCCGAAGGTGGGCTCGAAATCGATTCGGCCGCAGCGACTTCCACTGTGGGGGATCCGATGATGCGGATCGGATTCGGTGCGTTCAAACGCCGCGGCTATGCCGGGCCACGACCGATCCCCGGCCATGGCCCACACCGCTACATTTTTCAGATGTTCGCCCTCGACCAACCCAGCGGACTCGGCGTCGACGCCACCCGATCGAGCACGCTGTCCGCGATCGATGGACACGTTATCGCCCGAGGCAAGCTGACCGGGACGTACGAACGCGACTGATCTGTGCGGCCAACCTACGTTCGGTTGACGTGTGCGGCATGGAGGATTTCGATCGGGGTTTGCGGCCTGGGACACCCGGTGCATGTCGACAAGAATGTGCTCGCGGGTTGCTTTCGCGCGATCCTGGGACGGACGGCGGCGCTGACCGACCGCCTTCGGCCCCTCCTACCTGCGGTTACAATAACCGAGCCTCGCTCAATTTATCGTCTGCGTACCCGTGGGTTTCGGCTTTGTGCCGGAGCCACACCGAAGACAGCCTCGATCGTGAGAAGTTCGAACCGCGCTGAGTGCGGTTCCGGTGCGACATAGTCTGGCCGCTCAGGGGCGGCCTCGGAGTCCGGAGGAGCAGATCGAAATGTCGAAACTCCGAGCGGTTGTTGTCGTTGCGGCCATGGTGGGCTGCTCACTATTGGTCTCCCCGGTGCCCGCATCAGCCGGCCCCGGTATTTCCGAACACCCGCAACCGCCGACGCAGCCAGCTGGTTCGGTGCCGTCCGAGCTACAGCAGTGGATCGATGCCACCATTCCGGCCCCATCGTTCGCGCCGGCGCCATCACCGCCGACGCGCGCATTGCCCGCCGAACTCGCCGCATTGTGGCAGGCGGTGCGGTCCGCGCCGTCGGGGGATCGGATCTTCGACGAATGGCCGAGTGGTCTCGACGCGCTCGCCCCTGGCGATATCGTCGAATGGCGTGATGTGACAGCGACTTCCGCGCTGCTGGTGACGGAGCCGATCAGCCGGGCGGTGCTGCTGAAGTTCCGGACGACGGACGCCTCGGGCAGGCCGTCCTTCGGTACCGCGACATTGATGATTCCCGCCGCCGCGTGGACCGGTCCGGGGGAGCAGCCGGTGCTGGTGAGTGCATTGCCGATCAATTCGCTCGGGCTCAACTGCACGACGAGCTATGCGATGGCGCACGGGTTGCGCAACAATTTGTTTGGGGATGATCTGTTCCCGCCGACCACCGCATGGGCGCTCAGCCGTGGCTATGCGGTGCTCATTCCCGATCACGAAGGTCCGTGGATGGCGTATGCGGAACCGAACGTCGCCGGGCATGTGGTGCTCGATGCCATTCGGGCGGTGCGCAATCTGTTTCCAGCGGAGTTCGAGGGTAGCCGTGTCGCAGTTGGCGGGTATTCGGGCGGTGCGATCGCATCGTATGCGGCCGCGATGCTGCTCGACGAGTATGCACCGGAATTGGCCGGTGTGGTGGTCGGAGCGGCCATGGGGGGACTGGTGACCGACTATCGAATGGTCGCGCAGCGCTTCGATGGCAGCTCCGAATCCGGCATTCTATTGGCCGTCGCGCTGGCGATGGGCCGCGAATACCCGGAGATTCTCGCGCATATGAATCACTTGGCACAGTGGGTGGCGTCCTCGCCGATCAAGGACACCTGCGGTGACAGCAACGGCCCGCTCGGCGTGGTCGGCATCCCGATCGAGGTCGCGGCCGATATCGCCGACCCACTCGACAGTGATATCGCCGACGCGATCTTCGCGCGGACCGACCTGACAAACCGGAAATCCGGTGTCCCGCTTTACATTTACCACGCCGCCACCGACTTCTGGATTCCCTTCGAGAACGGCTACAACCTCTACCGCGACCAATGCGCCCGCGGCGTCCCCGCGGTACACCGCACCGAGCCCGGCGAGCACATCATCGCCCTGTTCACCGGCTTCCCCGGCGAGATCGGCTGGCTCGACGGACGACTGCGCGGCGAACCCGCGCCGAACGAATGCCGCGCAGGTTCCTGAGCGGAAGTCGACGGCTAGTTCGGAGTCGGGCCAATGGGTGATGGCGCTTGCACGATCGTCAGCGGCGAGCGTTTGCGCAGGGTGAATCCGAGCGTTTCGTACAAACTGATCGCTGTCGCATTATGGGCGACGGCATGCAGGAACGGTGTCTCGCCGCGGGCACAGATGCCATCGCCAACCGCGCGGATCAGGCGTGAGGCGAAGCCGCGGCCGCGGAATTCGGCATCGGTGCAGACCGCGCTGATCTCGGTCCAGCCCGGCGGATGCAGGCGTTCACCTGCCATCGCCACAAGTCGGCCGTCCACTCGCAGGCCAAGGTAGGTGCCCATTTCGATGGTGCGCGGCGCGTATGGGCCCGGTTCGGTGCGGGCGATCAGGTCGAGTATTTCGGGCACATCCGCCGCGGTGAGTACGTCGAGTTCTGGGTCGTGTGCGACGCCCAGCGCAGTGCCGTCCATTTGCACCGAGCCGAATTCGTTCAGCACCGTCCAGCCCTCCGGCGGCACGTGGCCGTAGCCGCGCAGCGCGGTGCTGCCGCCCGGGCCGAGCAGGGTGGCCAGATCGGCCCAATCCTGATCGTCGAGTACCGGCGGATGCCCGACGAATCTGGCGACTTCCGGGTCGTAGCGGCCGATGCGGCCCACCCAACTGGCGAACCGGTGGTGCTCGCCCCACAGCGATGCCCGCACCGGGTCGTCGAGCGGGTGCAGTGAGGTATCGATGTCGATGGTCGACTCGGTGGTCATCGCGCATTCCTCCGCAACAGGGTCCGATCGGAGAACCTTAGCGAGGCACACGACCGCTGGAACCGGTTGCGCTCATCGCAATTCATATCCGATGGCGGCCTTCGAATCCGCTTGCGCACAGGGTATTTCCCAGCGCTCGAGCTGATCTCAACCGTTGACGGGCGCCCACGCCAGGGCGGAATCGTGCGCCACAACCCCAGGTGGCCACCAGGTATGGGACTTAATGGGCAGCCCGGCCGACAGATAGGTGAGCCAGCACAGCACCGGCAGCGCATCGCTCGAATGGGCTCGCACCGGTGCCGCGCGTTGCAGGACATGACATTCGCCCAGACACAGAAACGGGAGACGATGGCACCGGCACAATTGCATCTCGGCGTCGCGCTCGATGGAGCGGGTTGGCATCCGGCCGCGTGGCGGGAGCCGAACTCCCGGCCCGCCGAACTGTTCAGTCCCGGCTACTGGACGGATCTGGTCACCACGGCGCAGCGTGGCCTACTCGATTTCGTGAGCATCGAGGACAGCATGGCTGTTCCAGGCGAACGGCACGCACCTGGCGACGATGCCGTCGACCGGGTCCGGGCCAGGATCGACGCGAACCTCGTCGCCGCGCGGGTCGCTCCGGTCGCAAATTCGATTTCTTCTTCCTCGCCGAAGGGCTCATTCTGCGCGAACGCGCGGGCAAGATCTTCGACCAGGACATTATCGGCCGCCCGGACACCTTCACCGTGCTGGCCTCGATTGCCGCGGTCACCGAACATCTCGGGCTCGCGGGCACGATCAACGCGACCTTCAACGAGCCCTACGAGCTGGCCCGCCAGCTGGCGAGCCTGGATCACCTATCCGACGGTCGCGCCGCGTGGAACGTGGTGACCTCCTTCGACGCCTTCACCGGCCAGAACTTCCGGCGCGGCGGATACCTCGATCCGGCCGACCGCTATGCACGGGCCGAGGAGACGCTGAATGCCGTTCGCGCCCTGTGGGATTCCTGGGATGCCGCCGATCTCGTCGCCGACAAGGATTCCGGCCGGTTCCTGGCCCGCCCCGATGCCGGGGCATTCGCCTTCCACGGCAGCCAATTCGACATCTCCGGCCGGTTCACCGTGCCACGCAGCCCGCAGGGTCGGCCGGTGATCCTGCAGGCCGGTGTGTCACCGCAGGGGCGCGCATTCGCCGCGGCCAATGCCGATGCCATCTTCTCCCCGTACGGCAAGCTGCCCGAGGCCGCGGACTTCTACCGCGATATCAAGGCGCGCGCAGTCGCGGCCGGACGGGCAGCCGAGGACATCAAGATCCTGCCATCGGCGAGTTTCGTGCTCGGCGATACCGAGGCCGAGGCGACCGAGAAATTCCATGCGATCCGCAATGAGCAGGTCACGGGGCAGACCGCGCTGATCCTGCTGGAGCAGATCTGGAACCGTGACCTGTCGGGCTACGACCCGGAGGGACCGGTACCGGACATCGATCCGGACCCCGATGCCGCACCGATCATCCAGGGGCGCGCCTTCGTGCACCAGGACCGCTTCGCCACCGTCGAGCGCCTGCGTCAGGTCGCCGAGGCGAAGAAACTCACCCTGCGCGAGGTGGTGATCGACCAGTTCGAGCGCGGCCCCCTGGTCGGAACCCCCGCCCAGGTCGCCGAGCAGATCGATACGTTCGTCCAGAACGACGGCTCCGACGGCTTCATCCTCGGCTCGCATCTGGTCCCGTGGGGTCTCGACGAATTCGTCGACAAGGTGGTGCCGCTGCTACAGGACCGCGGCGCGCTGCGCACCGAATACACCGGAACCACGTTGCGCGCTAACCTCGGTCTCCCGGACGTGCGGTCGGCGGTATCGGCCCACGCCTGAGTTCTGTTGCAGCTCTTGATAATCCGGGCGCTTACCGAGCCGGGTGGTGCGGGTCGATCCACGGGACCGATTCGGGGTTCTCCGCTATCGGAATGTCCAGATTTATGACGATCGGCTCCTGATCGCTGCGGATCACCACGCAGCTCAGGGGCTCATCGTCGTCGGCATTGAGTTCCTGATGCGGTACGAACGGCGGGACGTAGATGAAGTCACCGGGACCCGCTTCGGCCATGAACTCCAGCCGGTCGCCCCAGCGCATGCGGGCGCGCCCGGCGACCACGTAGATCACGCTCTCCAGCGGGCCGTGGTGGTGCGCGCCGGTCTTCGCACCGGGATCTATCCGCACGGTGCCCGCCCAGATCTGCTGAGCACCCACCATGGCATTGCTGATCGCGGCTTCGCGATACATGCCGGGCGTCTGCGCGGTATTGGGGTCGAGGCGGTCGCCGGGGACGACCCGCACTCCCTCCCGCCGCCAGTCCGGTGTGCTGTCATTCATTGGATCGGGCCTTTCGGCGTCAATCGTGGAATTGTGCGGTTATCGCCAGGCTACCCCGGCCAGGGTTGGACTCGGGACAGTCCGCCATCCGCGTGCAGGGATCGGCCGATGTTGTCGATCCCATCACGGCGCACCGCGGCGGTCAGCGCGCGGGTGGTGGTGGGAGTTCGAGGTTCTCGCGGAATGTGTTGCCGACGTAGTCGTTGCCGGCGATGCCGCGACGGCGTAGTTCGGGCAGGAGTCCGTTGGTGACGAAGTCGCGGGTTCGGGGTTCGGCCAGTCCGCCCAGTGAGATGACGTCGAGGACGCCGGCGCGATAGCGCTCTTCGATGGCGTCGGCGAGTTGTTCCGGAGTTCCGGCGGCGGCCCAGTGGCCGGTGTCCTTGGCGGCGATGATGAGCTCACGCAGTGTGCGGCCCGTTGCCGCGAGTTTAGTGAAGATCTCCACCCGGCCGCGGCGGCGATTCACCGAATTCAGTTCCGGCAGTAGGGTTTGCGGTATCGGTTGGTCCAGCGGTAGTTCGGAGAGGTCGACGCCGCCGCCCAGCATATCGGCCAGGCGGATTCGACCCGCGTCGAAGTCGGTGGCTTCGGCTTCCTCGCGGACCAGCTGGCGAGCCTGCTCCTCGGTTGCTCCGTATGTCGCGTGCAGTGAGCTCATGATCAGTGGCAATCCGGGTGCGCGGCCGAGCTCTGTCGCGCGGGCGCGAACCGTCTTCGTGTAGGAGACCGCGTCCTCGAACGTCGGCAGCGAGGTGAAAACCACCTCGGCGAAGCGGGCGCCGAGTTCGATACCGCCTGCCGATTGACCCGCCTGGAACTGGACCGGGCGCCGCTGCGGCAGCGGTGGAATATTGAGCGGGCCTCGCACCGTGAAGTACTGTCCCGCATGCTCGATCGGGTGCACCTTGGTCGCGTCGAGGATCGCACCACCGTACCCGTCGGGGGTCAGTGCCCCCGGCTCCCAGCTGTCGAACAGCGCATTGACGACCTCGAGCGTCTCTGTCGCGCGCGCATACCGATCCTCCGGGCTCGGCAGGTCCTGGTCACCGTAATTCTCTTCACCCACCGATGACGTCACGACGTTCCACGCGGCGCGGCCGTTGCTCACATGGTCGAGCGTTCCGAAGAGCCGGGCGAGGTTGTAGGGATGATGAAAGGTGCTGGTCACCGTGGCGATCAGGCCGACGTGTGTGGTCACGGCGCTCAATGCGGACAGGAAGATCAGCGGCTCCTGCGCGCCGATCGCGCCCTGCGCGCCGAAGCTGAGCAGATCGGCGGCGAACAATGCGTCGAACCTATTGGCCTCGGCAATCTTCGCGATCTCGACGGCAGAGGTCACCGTCGATTCCTTCGCATCGATGGCGGCCGCATACACGCTCACCGCGCCGCTGACTCCGGTGACCGTCTTCAACGGCCGACGTCGTGCAGAACTCATTTACCGAAGCCAACCGTATCGCCCATCCGCCGAACAGGATTGCGATCAGTCGGACGCGAATTCGATGTGCACGGAGACCGATCGCGTTCGCTTTGACGGTACTCACCCTGGCTCTGCCGCAGCCGAAGGTGGGCAGTTCATGACGACCCTGACAGCTGGTAGCAACCAACGGTCGGCCACTGCTTCGACGGCATCGGGCGGCACCGGTGCCGAGGTTGGATCGAAACGGTTGCAACGAAGAAGCATACGACTGACGGCGCATCGAAGGTTGTGGCGCCGTTCGCCGTTGGACCTGTCGCGGGCATGGCTGCGGGCAGAGGGCAGCGGCTGCCGCGAACTCAGCTACTAGACCGGTGCATTGGGAGGCAGTGTGGCCAGTTGACGGCGTCGTGGACTTTGCGAGCCCGCTCGGCGATACGCGGAGTATCGCCGAGCGGGTTCCCTTCCCCGTTCGCTGTGCGGACGCCGCCACGTCGCACAGCGCAGCAAGCTTAGCCAACCAAGTCCGCGGCGGTGGGGAGCCGCGCCGTAATGGCGCCGAATTTCCTGCGCCGGTACCGGCGCGCAATTCCGATGGCCGGGTTAGGCGTTGGCCTTCTCGTACGCGTTGGCCACCTCGGCCGAAATCCGTCCGCGTGCCGAGACGGTAAGGCCCTTCTTGCGTGCCCAGTCGCGGATGGCGGCGGTGCGTGCGCGGTCGTTCGCCGAGCGGGAGGCCAGGCCCCGACCCCGCGGTGCGCGACCGGTTCTGCGGGCGTTCAGTGTCCAGTTGTCGAAGACGCCGCGCAGCTGGCTGGCATTGTCCGTGGACAGATCAATCTGGTATTCGACGCCGTCCAGTGCGAAAGCCACTGTTTCCTCGGCGGGGGACTTGCCATCGTAGTCATCGACCAGCGTCACAACGACCTTGCGTGCCATGGGCATTCCTGTTCATGAGTCGACAGCGGGCAGAGAAACGTGATCATAACGAGTGCCTGCGAGGGCGATTCGCAGGCGTCTCGCTCACCGAGGCCGGCCTATGCCGCCATCGGTTCGCAGCCCGCCGTCCCGGCCGCAACACCGGTTGCTTCGGGGGCGGCCAGCCGCAGTTCCGGCGGGCACCATGCTGATAGTGACCAGCTGATTCGCGGGCAGCCATACCTCGTCGATGAGGTAGGGCTGGCGCGGGTGGGACAGGCCGCCGTCGGCCAACGGCGGGTCCTCGGCCGGAATCTCGCGATGAATTCAGCCGGGGATTCTTGCTATACGAAGGTGAGCGGTGGTGCTGGAGGGAAGATCACCGGCACCGCGGTCGGCGCACGGTGAAAGGCGCCCAGCCGCCACTGCAACTGGTCGGCGGGCACCGCCAATTCGATATCGGGTAGCACGTCGAGTAGTTGGTCGAGCGCTTCTTGCACAATGACCATGGCCACCGACTGGGCCGGGCACGAACGCGGCCCGGCGCCCCACGCCAGATGCGAACGGTTGCCGGTCCGGTCGCCACCGACCGCGGGATCGTTGTTGCACGCCGCCAAACTGATAACAACGGGCTGGTGGACCGGCAACCACGAACCCCCGATTATCTGTGGCTGCCGTGGAAAGCGCGAACAAAAGTTCGCCAGCGGCGGATCGGTGAACAGCACTTCGTCGATCGCATCGCGGATGGACAGCGCACCACCTAGGAGCTCGTCGTGGAACTGGTCATTGGTCACCATCAACAGCAGTGCGTTGACGATGAGGTTCCACGTCGGTTCGGTACCCGTCGAGTACAACACCGCCGCCTGCGCCACGATCTCCGCATCGTCGAATTGGGCGGAATGTCCGATCAGCCAGGAAATTACGTCCGCACCAGGCGCCGCGCGCTTGGCCGCCACGATATCCGATATCGCCGCTGTGAACCGCTGTTCGCTGTGCTCGGTCGAGGCCGCATCCGAGGCATCGCGCAGTGCAACCAAGGCCGCGAATGCTTCCTGCCCGGCCTCCGGCGAGAGCCCGAGGAGATCGTTGAGCACCCGCACGGTGAGCGGGACGGCATACTCGCCCAGCAGATCCGCGGAACCGGTCTCGCAAAAGCTGTTGATCAGTGGCACCGCGATGGCTTCGACCGCGTGGCGTAGGGCGTACAGATCGACTTTTTCGAGGCTGGCCGTGTAGGCGGCCCGATGACGGGAGTGGTCTTCGCCCACCGTCTTCGACCCGGTGGGCCCCCACTCCATCATCGGTAGGACCGGGCAGCGCTTCGGAACGGTGGCCTGCCAGGCCCGCGGATCCGCCGGGAAGTGGTCGGGATCACTCAGGATGTTCAGTGCTTCGCGGTAGCCGATCACGAGCGTCGCGGGCACATCGACGGTTATCTCCACCGGAACGAGCGGACCGTGACTGCGCCGCATATCATCGTATGCGGCGTGCGGATCGGCTGCGAACTCCGGCGAATGCAGGGACATGGCCAAGAAAGTAGCTCCCAAGAACGAATAACACGTTAACGGTGAGATCTGTTCAACTGCACGGTCTTTCACGCCTGTGTATGCGACCGTATCCAGATCGTCGGCCCATTACCGGTAATAAGGGGCGAAGCATATTGCTACTGGAACGCTACGCAGTGGATGGATCCCATTGATCCACAGGCAGTTACGGCCTTACGCGTTTAGAACCTCGGCGGCCGCTCCCCGGTCGGCGCAATCATCGATCCGCCTGTCCGAGACCGAGCGGTACGCCAAATGTGTTTGACCGTAACATGTTTCGATCATCGTGGGATCATACCTCCTCTGCGTAGCGGGCCGCAGCGCGAACCGGATCTCACAGCACTATTGCCGCAAATCGGCGAATATTTGCCATATCCGACCGTCCAGTAGCTGGCGGCGTGCACGTTCGTGGCGTGGCTCGGCGGACGAGGGTCTCTTATATTTACGGCGGCACTGACTACGGCGCGTTCGATGCTCAGTCAGCAGCCTCCGGGCAAACGCGGCCAATTGCCGTGTCGGCGGTGGAAAAGGCCGCGCACTTTCGGCGCAGAATTGGTTGACCCACGTCGAACGCACTCAGTCGTACGCAATCTGGCGTCTCGAGAAGGTCCAGGATCGGTTCCGCTGCGCGGCGCTACCGGTTTGCCATCTCGTCACACGCGCCACAGGAGCACCAATGTGACCGAGTCGCATTCACACGTCCGCCGGTGCCTGTGATGCGTGCGGGCGACAGGTTGTGACGGGCACCAGCTTCAGTGGGCTCGCCGGTCAGGACACCGTTCGGTACGGGTCGCCTCCTCGTGGCTGGTGAAGCGAGCCTCGCGCTCGGCATCGCCCTGTGGCGGCGGCGACGTACCTGCGCCTGACATCCGACGAGGTGAATCTCACACCGGCAGTCGGTCCGGCATTCATCGCTGGACCGGGAGTCGGTCTGTTCGGCGTGCAACTGCAACCGCTGATGCCGGCACGGCTGGGACAGTGCCAAATGGCCGAGGCATCAGGCTAACTGCCCACCATCGAACAGATCGGCAACGCGGTCCGGCTGGCGCTGCCGAATAGCGCGCAAGGTCGTTGTCCGCGAGCCGATTTCCGACGGCTCGGATCGAGATCTCAGCAGGCCACGCCGTTGAGGTGCGGCTTGCGGCCGGTTTCGGCGGCGCGTACGGCGGCGGCGATGGCGACGACCGGCGGCACCCAGCGGGCCTCGGCCGGGGAGATTCCCCAACAGGCCGCACCGGCCGAGAGCCGGGTCGGCGGCAACGGGATGCTCGCACCGCTGGTGTGCACGATCGCGCCGACCGCGCGCAACGCGCCGATCGCCTTCGCGGCCTTGGCGGCGCCGACGACCAGATGGATCTCGCGGCGCTGCGCGCCCGGAATCTCGATCACCGGACCGGACAGATTGTTCGCCCGCAGGAATCGGCGCACGGTGGCGGCCAGCGTGCCGGTGAGTTCGATGGCCGATATCTGCTCATCGGTGATCAGGCAGACACCATTGACCGTTTCGGCGACGGTCCACCCACGTCGGCGGCAGTCCGGAACCGTATCCGAAGTGGCCTCGGTGACGGAACTCGGAAACGTCGTGGGCACTGTCTTCTCCGTTCTGGGTCAATCTGCGACCATCAGCGTCACATCCCTACCTGGGCATCAAATCTGTTGGCGCTTGGAGTTTCCCAACAGATTTCTTACGGCCCCGATTCTGCGGGGTTCGCAGGGCCGGTGACATCGGCCTATGGTCGCGGCCGGTGTCCTCCTTTGGTAGGACACCGGCGCCGGATTCATCCGGGTAGACCCCAGAACTGCCCGTGCAGTCCCACCTGGGCGAAATAGGCCGTGGCCGAGGCCGGATCGCGCCGGGTGTACCCGGATTCCATGCGCCCGGCGTACCAGTTGCTGGCCAGCCGCCACAGCGTGGCCAGGTCCATGACGTAACCCAGTGTCTGCCCGGTGTTCTCGAGCCAGGAGTCGACGCAGTCGGTCGAGCAGAACAGGCGCTGGTTCGCGCAGCTGTGCACGACGTCGTCCCAGATGCGGGGGACCGGGGTGAGGAAGTGGGCCACCTGATCACCCGCGGGCGGAGCCGCGCGTCCAACCACCCAGGCGTGCGGGGTGTCGCAGGCCGGGCAGCGCGTGGCGACCAGCACGTCCGGCTCGTCGTGGAGCAGGTGTGGGATGGCGAAGGAATCCCATGCGCAACCGCCCCACCACAGCGTGCCGGTGCCCATTACCGAGAAGCCGAGCGGGATGGCGGCGAAGGGGTGCGCCATGAGGATCCGGTCACGGTCGTGTTTGTCGAGGACCAGATCGTGGTGTTCGTGCAGCGCTGCGAGCGCGTCGCGAACCTCGGGGTGCGCGCGTCCGGTCTCGGCTGTGAGATCCGCTGGGGCAGGGGCGGTTCCGGTGCGGGCGAAGTGGGCGTACACCGCCACGCGGACCTGTTCCCGCTGCATCGCGGAAGGATCGTTCATTGCTCTACCTCCTGACGCAGGTGCGGTGTCCCAGCCTCGGCCCCGGCGGATCGGAAGTCTTGCACGCTGGTGCGGCGGGCGCGACCTACCCGAGTCGGCGCGCTACCTCGCCGAGTCCAGTGGCTATAGCCTCCTGCTGTTCGGGGCTCAGCACATCGATGAGCACGCGACGGACCGTTTCGACATGGCCGGGAGCGATCTGCTCGAGACGGTGACGGCCGTCCGCGGTGAGAACGGCGGTGACACCGCGGATATCGGTCGGACAGGCCTCGCGGCGGACCAAGCCGGACTTCTCCAGCTGCGTAACCTGGTAGTTCAGGCCGCTTTTCGAGGTGTAGAGCGCATCGGCGAGTTCGGTCATCCGCAGCTGGCCGTCCGGGGCGGCGGCGAGGCGGACCAGGACTTCGTACTGGGTGTGCGAAAGCCCCTCCTGTTTGAGGTGCTGTTCGACCTGACGGCCGACGAGTGCCCAGGCCGCAAGGAAGCCCTGCCAGGCGCGCATCTCCCGATCATTGAGCCATTTCGCATCAGCCACGGCACCCACCCTACTCGTGTTGTTCAAATTTGAACAACAGGCTATAGTCGCGTGGAGTTCAAATTTGAACTACTTGGATGGAGAGCAGTGATGAGTGCAGTTTCGCGTCGCGATTCGATGAGCGGTGAGCCCGGGCAGATGCCGGTGCTCTACCTCTCGCACGGTGCGCCGCCATTGGCCGACCACCCGCGGTGGCCCGGGGAGTTGGCCGCGTGGTCGCACGAATTGCCCCCGCCCACGGCGATTCTGATGATCTCCGCGCATTGGGAGGCCGCGCCGATCGCGCTCGGCGCGACCACCACGGTGCCGCTGGTCTACGACTTCGGCGGCTTTCCGGAGCGCTACTACCGAGTGCGATATGCCGCGCCCGGGGCGCCGGAACTGGCGGACAAGGTACGCAAACTGCTCGGCGGCGTGGTCGATGTCCCGGATCGCGGGCTGGACCACGGCGCCTATGTGCCGCTGAAGGAGATGTATCCGGATGCCGATATCCCGGTGCTGCAACTGTCGATGCCGACGCTGGACCCGCAACGGCTGCTGGCGATCGGCCGCAAACTCGCGCCACTGCGCGCCGAGGGTGTGCTGATCATCGGCAGCGGCTTCTTCACCCACAACCTGCGCGCCATGACCGCCGATGACGAGCATGTCCACAGCTTCACCGCCGAATTCGACGACTGGGGCCGGGAAACCCTCGCCGCCCATGATCTCGACGCCCTGCTCGACTTCGAAAACAAGGCCCCCGCGGCATATCTCGCGCATCCGCGCACCGACCATTTCGCACCGCTGTTCGTCGCCCTCGGCGCGGGCGCGGACGATCTGGCCGACCAACGCACCGTGATCGACGGGTTCTGGCTGGGCATGGCCCGGCGCTCCATCCAGTTCGGCTGATCCACCCCTGACGAAAGGCATCCAGATGACCGCAACGCTCACCGCCCCCGCACCGACCTCCGCAACCGCAACCCCCACACATACTTACGACCTCGGCCTGCTGGTGCTGCGCCTGGCCGTCGGCCTCACCATGGCCGCCCACGGCGCCCAGAAACTGTTCGGCTGGTTCAACGGCGGTGGCCTCACCGGAACCGGCAAGTTCTTCGAAATGAGCGGCTACCCCGCGGGCAAAACAATGGCCACCGTCGCCGGACTCACCGAAACCCTCGGCGGCCTCGCCCTGGCCATCGGCCTACTCACCCCCCTCGCCGCCGCAGCGCTGGTCGGCACCCTGCTCAACGCCATCGCCGTCAAATGGGGCGGCAACTTCTTCGCCCCCAAGGGCATCGAATACGAACTGATCCTCACCCTCGCCGCCACCTCCCTGTCGCTGACCGGCCCCGGCCGCTACGCCTTCGACCGCTTCATCCCCGCCCTACGCACCCACCGCCTCATCGTCGGCTTCGCCGCCATCCTGCTGGCCCTGGTCACCGCAGGCGCGATCCTCCTCATCCGCAACTAACCCATACCCCGAAACCGCACGATCTCCCCAGGCTCCGCCGCCCCCCGACCCGCCCGGCAACATCGCCGGGCGGGTCTTTCGCATCCCACCCAAACACGCCGGATAGTCATCGAGAATGCGCTGGTGCAGGTGCGTTCTCGACGTTTACCTGCATGAGCGCATGGTGAGCGTTTGTCCAAGTTCTGGTGGGGGAGGGGGGAGTTGTGCGTGTGGTGGCGACGGGGCAACCTCGGGTGTCGAGTGCTATTGCCAACGGTGGCTCGAGGTTTGGAGTGTACGTCGAGTGGTCGACGGTCAGGGGGCGCTGTCAGCTGGCGGCGGGGTTGGTTTTGGTGCGGATTTCGACGATTGGGAGGGTGAGGGCGGTTGGTGCGTCTGCGGGTACGACTGGGTTGTTGGGGGCGATGGGGGGGATCTGGTGGTAGGTGACGTCTTGTGGGGGGCGGTGATCTTGTTCGCCCTTGTTGGGCCAGTAGGCGGCGGAGCGTTCGGCTTGGGCGGTAATCGTCAGTGACGGATTGACGCCGAGGTTCGCGGAGACGGCGGCACCGTCGACGACGCTGAGCGTGGGGTAGCCGAAAACTCTGTGGTAGGCGTCGATTACGCCGGAGTTGCGGTCCGCGCCGATGGGGGCGCCGCCGAGGAAATGGGCGGTAAGGGGGATATTGAAGACTTCGCCCCAGCTGCCGCCTGCGACACCGCCGATTTCGTCGGCGACCCTGCGGGTCACCTCGTTGCCCGCCGGAATCCAGGTCGGATTCGGTTCACCGTGGCCCTGTTTGCTGGTGAGTTTGCGGCCGAAGAGAGTGCGCTTGGTGTAGGTGGTGATGGAGTTGTCGAGGTGCTGCATCACCAGGGAAATGATGGTGCGTTCGCTCCAGTTCTGCACGCTCAGGAAAGTGATGAGGGTGAACGGGTTTCGCACGACCTGCCCGAGGAAGCGCAGCCAGCGCGGTGTTCTACCGCCGCCATCGACCATGAGGGTCTGCAACAGCCCCATCGCATTCGAGCCCTTGCCGTAGCGAACGGGTTCGATATGGGTGTCGGCGGTCGGGTGGATCGATGAGGTGATCGCGACGCCTCGGGTGAAGTCGACATCCGGATTCACCTTGCGGGTGGCAGCGCCCACAATGGATTCGGAGTTGGTGCGGGTGAGTTCGCCCAGCCGGTTGGACAATTCGGGGAGTACGCCCCTATCGCGCATGGCGTGCAACAGCTTCTGAGTGCCGAGGGTGCCCGCGGCGAGTACGACCTGGCCCGCGGTGTAGGTGTGCGGGCGCTTGCGCACCCACGCGCCGGTGCGTTCGGTCGAGACGTCCCAGGTGCCATCGGGCAGTGGGCGGAGCGAGGTCACCGTCGTCATCGGGATCACCTGTGCGCCAGCCTTTTCCGCGAGGTACAGGTAGTTCTTGACCAGGGTGTTTTTCGCGCCGTGACGGCAACCGGTCATACATTCACCGCATTCGAGGCAGCCGGTGCGGTCGGGTCCGACGCCGCCGAAGTACGGATCCGCCACCGTTTTTCCCGGTTCGCCGAAGAAGACACCGACCGGAGTCTGTACGAAGGTGTCGCCGACGCCCATATCATCGGCGACCTTCTTGAACACCTCGTCCGCGGGTGTCAGATGCGGGTTCTGCACCACGCCGAGCATCTTCCTCGCGCGCTCGTAGTACGGGGTGAGTTCCGCGCGCCAGTCGGTGATATCGCGCCACTGCTGGTCCTGGAAGAACGGCTCCGGCGGCATGTAGAGGGTATTCGCGTAGTTGAGTGAACCGCCGCCGACACCGGCGCCGCCGAGGATCAGTACATTGCGCAGCGGGTGGATGCGCTGGATGCCGTAGCAGCCGAGCTTGGGTGCCCAGAGGAATTTGCGTAGGTCCCAGCTGGTTTCAGGGAGCTCGTCATCGGAATAGCGACGACCCGCCTCGAGCACCCCGACCCGGTAGCCCTTCTCGGTCAGCCGCAGTGCCGTAACGCTGCCGCCGAATCCTGAACCGACGACGAGTACGTCGAAATCCGTCGCCCGGTGGTCCATGTGGTGCTCCTCGATCTGTGTCGCCAGTGACACCGGTAACACTACTACCGAGTAGCTAAGCCTCGCTCGAGGGTTCAGAGCTGGGATTTCACCAAGCGACGGTGACCGCGATGGCCTGGTCGATGGGTGTCGGGTGCGGGCCGAGGCGCTGTTCGCTGGCGGTGGAGTCCAGTACGAACGGGCGAGTGACCTGGTAGCTCATCTCGAAATGGGTCGAGGAAGTCCGATGTGGCAGCGCACACGGTCGCGACAGCATGCGCCTCGCGGGTGCGCAGCAGCTGGGTCCGGAACCCCGGGCTTGCCGAAATCGGCAGTGCGGGGGAGGCGAGCATGCTGCCACCGCACCCCGAGGTAAAGAGCGGTGCTCGCATTAGTTGACATTGCTCTCACTGGCGCGCATGGTGATGCGTATGGCGACGACACCGCGGGCCCGTGCCAGGGCCCAGACCATGAACGATATCGTCCGGATCGGACGCGAACATCTGGCCACCGATGGCGCGGCCGCATTGTCACTTCGCGCCGTCGCCCGCGATCTCGGTGTCGTCTCCTCAGCGGTCTATCGCTACGTGCGGAGCCGCGATGAGCTGCTGACTCTGCTCGTGATCGATGGCTACAACGCACTCGGTGACGCGGTGGACGCGGCGCTGGCCGATGCCCCCGACGATCCGATCGAGGGGCTGCGCATCGTCGGCCGCACCGTGCGTGCCTGGGCGCTGGCCGAACCCGCCCGCTATGGGCTGTTGTTCGGCACACCGGTCCCGGGCTACGACGCCCCGGCGGAACAGACCACCGTCCCCGGCACCCGGGTGATCACCACCATGCAGAACTTATTCGCCCGCGCCTACCACGCGGGTCTGCTCACCGCTCCGGCACGGGAGCGGCCGATATCATCAGCGCTCGCAGGCAATTTCGCGATCATCAGAGCCGTCTTCGGCCACGACGTCCCGGACTGGCTCATCATCCGCGGCATCACCATGTGGACCGGACTCTTCGGTGCCGTGAGCTTCGACGTCTTCGACCAGTACGGCACCGATAGCTTTGCCGATCGCGCCGAACTGTTCGAGCTCCAACTGGACGGCCTGCTCGAACAACTCGGTTACCACGGCTGACCGCGTCGCGTTCAGGTGATGAGGCGCGGCGGCGGCGCGCCGTGCGGGAGGCGGGGGCCGACGGCGACCGCTGCGCCTGCTGTTCGCCCCTTGCCCCAGCCGAGTTTTTCGCGGTAGCGGCCGATCTGGATGGGGCTGCGAACTTCGGTGGCGATGCTCCGGCTAGCGGGGCACCGTGACCGGGTCGGTGCAGCTGGCGGCGGCGTCGACGAAGGAACAGAGTTTGGGGTCGCGAGTGGGGCGGTAGTCCGGGGCGACGCCGCCATTGTGGGTGATATCGGTGTAGGCGGGGACGGTATCGGTGGGTTTGCGGGTGAGTGTGGGGTCGGTCCGGACGTCGACGGTGTACAGGCCGAAACGTGGTGTGTAGGAACCCCATTCGTAGTTGTCGGTGAGACTCCAGTAGTTGTAGCCGATCAGGTTCATGCCATCGGCCTTCGCGCGCTGCAGCCAGTAGACGGTATCGCGGAGGTCGTCCGTGCGGGTGTAACCGTCGGTGCGCGGTGCGCCGTCCTCAGTGGGCATGCCGTTTTCGACAATGTAGAGCGGGCGACCCGGGAACTTGCGTGAATAGTGTTGCAGGGCATAGTAAATGCCCTCGGGCTCGAGTGGGTTCTGCCAGAGTTCGCTGAGGCTCAGCTGGGTGACGGTGCCGGGGGAGGCGCCGTAGTAGTAGTCGATGCCGATGTAGTCGAGCTTCGCGGCGATCTTGTCGATGAGCGGACCATTGACCACATCCTCGCCCGCCGGAATGTAGGCCACGTTGCTGGTGACCATCGCGCCGGGCTGTACGGCGTGGATGTAGTCGTAGATGGCGTTGTGCGCCTGGGCGATTCGGTCCTGCATCGCCGGGATGGCGATGGCGTCGAGGCCGCCGTGCGTGGACTCGTTCATGATGTAGGCGGCGGGTTCGTTGAACGTGACCCACAGCGGGTTGTTCGCGGCGTACCGATCGACGACGGTGCGGGCGTTGGCGAGCCAATCCGCGACGATATTCGGATTCGACCACCCGCCGCGATCGGCCTCCCAGCCCGGGTAGACCCAGTGGTCAATGGTGAGCATCGGCCGCATGCCAGCAGCGGTGATCGCGGCGATCACATTGTCGTAGAAGCGAAGTCCCGCCTCATCCCATGCACCAGGTCGGGGTTGCACCCGCGCCCACTCGATGCCGATCCGGTAGACCTTGACGCCGAGCTTCGCGGCCAGGTCGATATCGGATCGGTAGCGGTGGAAGAAGTCGACCGACTCGAGGTACGGATCGGTCGTCTTGTCTTCGGCCACATACCGGGACCAATTGCTATCGGGCGCATAACCTTCGGACTGGTAGCCCGAAGCGGCAACGCCCCAGAGAAAATCTGCGCCGAGTGGCTGCACCTGTGTGGGCGGGGCCGGGCTCGCCATCGCGGGCGCTGTCCCGCCGACAATGAGCGTGGCAGTGGTGGCCGCCAGGGTGGCCAAGATATGGCGACGACTCTGTGATCGCATCGAACTCCTGCTTCCTGATGTGACGGGGCTCATGGACCTCCGGCGCGCGCCGGGTCGGGGCGGGACCACGCGACGAGGGTAACTGGTCGGTCGACCTTCGCGAGGCATCTACACGCGGAATGTGTTGGGGGCCGGTAGTAATCGCCGAGAAGGCAACGGATATGGCCTTGCGTCGGGTGAAGGTTGATTCGCTGGGTATGCATTGGGCGCGCATCCTGCCCGAGCCGTGCGCGCGGCCTACCAAACCACTTGCGTTCGCTGCGGCCGGATCCGCTGCGCTGCGGGCCTATGGCCCGACGGATATGTCTGCCGCACCTGCCACGATCGCGCACGTATGGACGGTCAGGAAACGAGCGGATGTTCGGTAATCTCACGGCCGTGCGTTACGAATTCCACCGGACCCGGGTGCTTGGAAGCCTTCCCTGTCGGGTGATCGCAAAACTGCAGCCACTGACATGGCGTGTGATCGTGGGTGAGGGCGTCGGACATCTCGATGGCGGCGTCGAGCAGGACTGGTTGGATGACGAACTGCCGTTCGAATTCCGCAGACCGAATGCGGTTTTCTTCGCCATTGGCCCCTACTGAGCCAGGGGCGTCGAGCCGATCCGCACCGACTGCGCCGCTTTCGCCACCGACTACCGGTGCTCGCGCCGCGGATGCGAGGACAAGCTTCATGCCCGTCGTCGCTGCCCGCCCGGTCGTCGCCGACGCTCGGCTACCGCCAGAACCAAGCTCCGAGCCGCCTGGATCCGCTACGTCACCGCGCCCCGGTTCCGGTCACCCGCCGGCTGCATCGACAACCCGCGACAGTTGAATACGCGATCTCACCAGTCTGGGACCCCCGTGTCGGGGGAGTGGATGTAGTGGGGGACTTCTGGAGCAGGCGGGGGAGCGTGCGTGGTCGCGAGGGGCGACTATCCGAAGAGGGAGCGGGCCAACGGGATTCGTATCCGACATATGGGTGCTGGGTGGACAAGGCCCATCGAATTTGGATTCGAAAATATTATGGTAGGTAGATATGCGCATCTTCGCATGTAATCTCCACCGAACCGATCACCACGAATCACCTCCCGACACTCGCGCAGGACTCAAATAATCACCAACAGCCCAGAGGGGAGAGCCTTGACTTCGAGCGCGCTCTAAAACCTAGCGTGAAGGCATGACAGCAACATTGATCACCGGAGCGAACAAAGGTCTCGGCTTCGAGACCGCCCGCCGACTCGTTGCCGCGGGCCACACCGTCTACATCGGCAGCCGGGACATCGAACGCGGTCGCCAGGCCGCCGAGCAGTTGGGCGCGCGGGTGGTTCAGCTCGACATCACCGATGACACGTCCGTGGCGGCCGCGGTCGAGACCATAGCCGCCGAGGGTGGGCTGGATGTGCTGATAAACAACGCGGGCATCCAGGCAGAGATGAGTGAGAGCCATGAAGTGGTCGGCGCCGCGGACGTGACGGCCGACTTGATGCGAAAGACATTCGACACGAACGTCTTCGGCACGGTGCGCGTCCTACACGCATTCCTTCCGCTGCTCCAGCGTTCCACCACCGCGGTCGTGGTGAACGTCAGCAGCGGTCTGGCCTCACTGACCAGAGTCGCCGCCGCGGGCACCCCGGCGTACGCCTACCCCGGGGTGGCCTATCCCGCGTCGAAGACGGCGGTCAACATGATCACTGTCCAGTACGCGAAGGCATTCCCGAACATGCGGATCAATGCGGTGGAGCCGGGCTTCACGAAGACCGATCTGAATGTGAACACCGGCATCCAGACCGTCGAAGAGGGCGCCGAGATCATTGTGCGCATGGCGCAGATCGGGCCTGACGGCCCCACCGGCGGCTACTTCGATGCCGAAGGCGAACTGCCCTGGTGATGCGAAACCGGCTGCCGCGTCGCGACTATTCCGGCTCGACCACGGCCGTTGCGACTATGTAGCCCTTCGGATCGCGCCACGTGTGTCCCGGGTGATGGGTGAACCAGTCCTCGACGTCCTCACGCAGATCGGTGAGGATGGCCTGCCGCCGTGGGTGGTTCGGTGTCACGCCGTACAACGTGAACAGCGCCTCGGCGAACCGCACCAGCGGTTCGGGCGTATCGAAGACGAGAGCGTTGTCGGACCGGTGGATCCGGACATCGCCGAAGACCTGGGACATCATCTCCGGCAACGTATCGGAGTCAACGGTCATGGTGACCGCGGAGCCCGCGCCGTAGGTCGTGGCATGCGCGGCCACGAGTTCGCTAGTGTACGGGTAGGTTCCGGGATGATTGACGACCACGCTGACCGATCCGCCGGATTTGGTGGTGCGCCGGAACTCCCTGAGCGCGGCGGTCGGATCGGGCACGTGATAGAGCATGTGGCGCGCGGTGACCACATCGAAACTGTTGTCATCGAACGGGATACGCTCCGCACTGCCGAACACCCCGCGTACCCCGGGTATCGCATCGGCCGCGGCGACCATCGCGGGGGAGGTGTCGATGCCGACGAGGGGACCCTGGTGACCGCTGGCGGCGAGCTGGGCGAGAAAACGCGCGTCTCCGCAGCCGATATCGGCTAGCTGTTCGGTGCCGGTGAGCGCTAGTGCGGCCAGGACGGCGGCGGCCGGCTCGTCGGGCCGTTCGGAGTAGCGCTCATGCGTGTCGATGCGCACCTTCAGCGGTGTCGGATCGGCGTATTCGGCATCGAGGCGGTAGCTGCACATCGCGGTCGTCCTTCGGTCCAATGGCCGGTGGTTGACCAGGTCGCCAGGTCCGGCGATCGGGTCCGCGGGCTTTCCGGCGGTGAGCGTACCTCCCGAGGCGGCGCGTGGCGTCCCTTTCGCGGTGCAGTCGGTTCTGCTAGGAACCCTCCGACCGTCCTGCGGTGGCGGCCGGAAGCTTCGGTGGGAGGGTGTCGGTGATCGATGTGGCCCCGACCAGGTGACGCATGTCCTCGGTGCCCGGGCGTTCGTTGTCCAGAATAGGTTCGCCGAGTCCGATTTTCTCCTGGAGACGTTTCATCCAGGCCGGTGCCCACCAGCAGTCGTCGCCGAGCAGTTTCATGACGGCGGGCACGAGCAGCATGCGCAGTACGGTCGCGTCGATGAACAACGCGGCGATCATGCCGTAGGCGATGTACTGCATCATCACCAGATCGGAGAATGCGAACGCACCGGTGACCACCAGCAGGATGAGTGCGGCGGCGGTGATGATGCGTCCGGTGTGCGCGGTGCCGGTGTGCACCGCATCGGTGGTGGTTGCGCCCTTGGCCCTGGCTTCGACCATGCGGGAGAGTAGGAAGACCTCGTAGTCGGTGGACAGGCCGTAGATGATCGCGATGATCAGTACGAGCACATTGGACTGGATCGGCTGTGGCGTGAAGTTCAATAGCCCCGCGGCGTGTCCGTCGACGAAGATCCAGGTGAGGATGCCGAGGGTGGAGCCGAGGCCCAGTGCGCTCATGAGCGCGGCCTTGATCGGTAGGACGAGCGATCCGAAGGTGAGGAACATCAGCAGCGTCGTCACCAGCAGTACGAGGGCGATCATCACCGGAATCCGGTAGAGCAGTGCATCGATGCTGTCCTTCTGCATCGCCGGGATGCCGCCGACGAGCATGGTGACGCCCTCGGGTAATTCCATCGAGCGCAGGTATTCGATGGTTTCGCCCGCCTCATTGGAGTTCACCAGTGTGGCCTTGGTGCGGTAGACGTTGTCCTGGGTCAGGGATTTGGACGGCATTTCGAATGGACTCGCCAGGCCTGGCGCATGCCCGGCGGCGCGCCAGGCATCGCCGACCGGAGCGCTGGTATCGGCGACGAAGACCAGTTCGATGGGGTCGGATCTGCGCTGCGGGAAGTAGGTGTCGATCTGTTGCTGTGCGACGCGAGTCGGGTTGTCCGGTGGCAGATATCGTTCGCTGAAACCACCGAAGATGAGGTCTTTGACCGGGATGATCAGTAGGAACAGCACAATGACCAGCGGAATTGCGACGGTCAGTGGGCGCTGCATCACCCAGCGAGTGGTCTTGCCCCACAGACCGTCCTCGACCTGTTCGGCGGTCCTGGTTCGTCGGATTCGCTTGAACCCCAGCATATCCACGCGCGGTCCGAGGATGGCCAGGCTCGCGGGCAGGATAGTGATGGCAGTGAGGGCGGCAAGCAGGACCGTGGCGATGGCGCCGTAGGCCATTGATTTGAGAAAGCCCTGGGGGAACAGCAGCATGCCGCCGAGGCTCGCGATGATCATGGTCGCGGAGAACACGACGGTGCGGCCCGCGGTCATGACGGTGCGGCGCACCGCCAAGCGGGTGTTGTAGCCCGCGGCCAACTCCTCGCGGAATCGGCTGACGATGAACAGCCCATAGTCGATCGCCAGGCCCAGACCGATCATCGAGAGCACCGATGAGACAAATGAATTCACTTCGGTGAAGCGCGTCAGGAACATGATGATGCCCGATGCGCCGATCACGGTGAGCCCGCCGACCATCAGCGGCAGTGCGGCGGCGACGAGGCCGCCGAAGATGAAGAAGAGCAGGACCGCGACGGCGGGGATGGCGAGGACTTCCATGCGGTGGACGTCGTCGGCCATGGTGTCGTTGAGTGTGCCCGCCACCGCTTGCAGCCCGCTGACCTGCACGTCGATACCGGGTATGGCGAAGGCGTCCTTGACCTTTCGGAAGTTGCGCACGGAGTCGGTGTCGTTGTCGCCCGCGATGGCGATGGCGGCCACGGCCCGCTTCTTGTCCTCGGTTGCCGCCTTTGCGCCGCTGATCTTGGCGTTCTCGACGCGCCAATAGGAGGCGTTGATGCCGGTGATCTCGTCGGGATACTTGTGCGGCAGGCTATTGAGGTTGTCGATGATCGGCTGGCTGAATTCCGGATCGTCGACCGTCTTGCCGTCCGGTGCGGTGTAGAGCACGACGACGTCGAAGTCGTGATTGCGTCCGAAGGCGGCGTCGGCGAGGCGTGCGGCCTGCGCGGATTCCGAAGTGGGGTCGTCCAGGCCGCCGGAGCTGAGATGGTCGTCCAGGCCGAAGCCGTATCCGCCGAGTGCCAGTAGCGCGCCCACCACGATCCCGATGACGGCGAAGCGCAGCCGGTATACGAGATCCCCCCAGCGCGTGAACATCAGCGGGCTCCTTGCCGCGGGGAAGATTGTTGTGCTGCTCGCTCTGCCGCGCCGATCGCCAAGGGGCTGCATCCTTTCCGGGGTGCACGCTCGATGTGCCTGTAATCAAAGGTACAGGCCAATGTGAAGTGGGATTGTTTCAGAAATGATGCCGCGAATGTGCCGGTATGACCTGAATTGCGTTGACTGCGAAGGTGCATCGAATGACCCCGATGGATCGGGGGGGTTGCGGCACCAATGGCGCAACAGGCAACAAAGTAACCCAAGTGCCCCGTCCAAATAGATTGCTGCGCTACTCACGTCGGCTGCTCGTCGAGCGTAGTCATCCGGCGGTCGAATCCAGCCTGGATGACCACCATTCGACTACCTTCGACGCCCCCTGGACCCATGGGGGCGATACGGCAGGAGCTATCTGGGGTTGGCGGGGCTGGGCGGATATAAACGCGCCCGGCCGATACCGCGCCTAGGCGGCCTGACCGCAGCATCGACCGGATCGGATTGTCCACCAAGCCAATTACACGCTGTGCAGCGTTGCGGCCTATGAACTGCGCGGGTGCCGCGGCGTGAGCGCGATATCGGTCGGGCCCAGGATCTTGCCGAGAGTCGCAGCGAGCGTATGCAATTCGTCCGGGTCGAGCTTGTCGGCGAAGCATTCTTGGATGCTCGCGAGGTAGCTGGGTGTTGCCGCATGCAGGCGCTCGCGCCCCGCATCGGTGATGGCGACGAATGCGGATCGGCCGTCGTCCGGATTTGCTTCACGCGCAACCAGACCCGCGGCCGCCAGTTCGGTGACGAGCCTGCTGACCCGGGTGCGGCTGAGTACGACGCGTTCGCCGAGGTCGGTCATGCGCAGCGGCTCGACGCCGTCGAGTTCCAGCAGTACGTCGTACCACGCGAGCGGGAGTCCGAAGTCTCGGCGCAGCTCGGCGTCCAGGCGCGGGACCAGGCTCGCATGCACCCGCAGCAGGGCCGACCACGCGCTGCTGGCCGCGTGGTGCTGCTTCTCCGATTGCGTCACGGACCGATTCTAACCACTTGCGTGCACCCGCACATTTATAATAGCGTGCGCACGCACATAAAATTTCGTGCGCCATTAGGAAGGAATCCCATGACCACAGTCATCGCCCGTGCAGAGTTGGCGGCCGCGATCGAGGCCGGTTCGGTAACGGTCCTCGACACCCTCGGTGCGGGCTATTACGAGAAGGCGCACCTGCCCGGTGCGCTCACCCTGGTGGAAGCCGATGTGGAATCCCGGGCCGCCCAGCTGCTTCCGGACCAGCACGCGCCGATCGTCACCTACTGCTCCAATAGCGCCTGCCAGAACAGCGAGGTCGTCGCCGTGAAACTGCGCGCGCTCGGCTACACGAACGTCCGCGCCTATCGCGCGGGCATCCAGGACTGGACCGAGGCGGGTCTGCCGGTCGAATCGGAGTCCTGAGTCGGGGTAGGCCGCGGTCGGGCGGCGCACCGCCCGACCGTGCATCAGGGCCGGTAGCGCCGTCGACGCGGTCCGTCAGTGGCGCTCGGGCTACGCCGACGCATGTTCGACGAGTCGATGCGGGCTTGTGGTCGCCCAGGGATCGGCGGATGATTTCGAGAGTAACTATTTCTGGTCGGGGGTCTCATCATCGTCGAGTAGCCAGGGAGACGTTGAAATGACCACAAGAATTGCTTCGGCGTTCGCTGCGATCGCCATCGCTCTCTCCGTCGCCGTTCCCGTAGCGTCGGCCGCACCGGAAGCACCCGCGCCGACCGCCGATCAGGTGGGTGGTTCGGTGGCGTTGTGTTTCAACATCCCGCTGGGCTTCTTCAGCTTCAGCATCTGCATCTGAGGTTGCCGAGCAGGCAAGCAGTCGCCGACCTGCAGGAGTTCGCAGCCCGCAGCTCGTCGAGGTGAACATCGAGCGCGCGCACCGCGCAGCTGGGTCCGCGCCGAGGGTTGTGCTGGGCTCGTAATCGCCGAATTGGTCAGGGGCCCAGCGCTTTCCTTCGTCCGGTCGCCTCGCACCGGGGCGTCTACCCGACGGCGACTGTCCACAGAATCGCTGCCTCGGACGACCGCGCCGCAATACTGCGTCACCGACGACCGGCCGCAGTCGGCCGGACATGGGTCCTGTCGACGACCAGCACGTTCGAGATCCTGGTGTGACTCGGGCACCACCGGAACCCCGCCAGCCGAGCGAGCGCCAGCTCGGAATCCATGGTTGGCGGCCCGCCGCTGGCGTTCATAAAGCGGTGAGCATTGTCGGTGGGGCGGGCTACGGTGGGATGATGACCACGCATCTGACGCATTGGGGAGTGTTCGAGGCCGAGAGCGATGGGGAGCGGTTGACCTCGGTGCGGCCGTGGCGCGGGGATCCGGAGCCGATGGCGTTGATCGAGAATGTGGCGTCGGCACAGCATCATCCGACGCGGATCGACCAACCGTATGTCCGGCAGGGGTGGTTGGAGCGCGGCCCGGGGGCGGCGGGGCGCGGCGATGAGTCGTTTGTACCGGTGTCCTGGGATAAGGCGTTCGAGCTGCTGTCGGGTGAATTGAGCCGGGTGTATCGCGAACACGGTGCGGAGTCGGTGTACGGCGGATCCTACGGGTGGGCGAGTGCGGGGCGGTTTCATCACGCACAGAGTCAGGTGCATCGGTTCCTGAACTGCCTCGGCGGCTATGTGCGGCATGTCAACAGCTACAGCCTCGGTACCTCGGAGGTGTTGTTGCCGCATGTGATCGGCTCGGCCGAGTTGATGTTGGGGCACGCGACCGCGAAGAGTGTGCTGGTCGAGCACGCGGAGTTGGTAGTGGCGTTCGGCGGTTTGTCACCGAAGAACTCCGCGGTGTCACCGGGTGGTGTGTCAAGGCACAACACCAAGACCTGGATCGGTGCGGCGCGGGCGCGCGGCTGCCGGTTCGTCTCGATCAGCCCACTGCGCGATGACATTCCGGCCGAGGCCGAGGCCGAGTGGATCGCGCCGCGGCCGGGCAGCGATACCGCGCTGATGCTGGCGCTGGCGCAGGTGCTGGATGCGGATGGGTTGGCGGACAAGGAGTTTCTGGACCGGTATACCGTCGGGTACGAGCGGTTCGTCGGGTATGTGCGCGGCGAAACCGATGGCGTGGTGAAGGATCCGGGGTGGGCGCAGTCGATCACCGGGATATCGGCCGAGCGGATCCGGACGCTGGCACACGAGATGGCCGCGGCGCGCACCATGATCAATGTCAGCTGGTCGCTGCAGCGCGCCGAGCGCGGTGTTCAGCCGCTGTGGCTCGGGGTGGTGTTGGCGGCGATGCTCGGCCAGATCGGGCTGCCCGGTGGTGGATTCGGGCACGGCTACGGGTCGAGCGCGCATGTCGGCGAACCGCCGCGAGCTGGCATGGTGCCGCGGCTTCAACAAGGTAGCAATGGTGTGGCAACGTTCATTCCGGTCGCCAGAATCGCCGATATGCTGCTGAGTCCGGGACAGCCGTTCGATTACAACGGCGCGCGGTTGGTCTACCCGGATATCAAGTTGGTGTACTGGTGCGGCGGGAATCCCTTTCACCACCACCAGGATCTGGCCCGGCTGCACACGGCGTTCACGCGGCCGGAGACGGTGGTCGTGCACGATGCGTTCTGGACCGCCACCGCACGTCACGCCGATTTCGTGCTCCCGGCGACCATGAGCATCGAACGCGACGACTACGGCGCCGGGCAGAACGACCGCGACTTCTTTCCGATGAAGGCGCTGACCCGACCGCACGGTTCGTCCCGCGATGACTACGCGATTTTCGGCGAGTTGGCCGAGCGTATCGGTGTCGGTAAGGAATTCACCGAGGGGCGCACCGTCGAGGAATGGTTGCGGCATCTGTACGAGGAATGGCGCGCCGGGACCACGGATCCGGCGGTGCCGGATTTCGACGAGTTCTGGGACAGCGAGTCGCTGGCACTTCCGGTGCCGGATCCGGAGCCGGTGCTGCTCTCCGATTTCCGCGCCGATCCGCACCGTTTCCCGCTGACCACGCCCAGCGGCCGGATCGAGATCTTCTCGGCGACGATCGATGGTTTCGGATACGCCGATTGCCCCGGACATCCCGTCTGGCTCGAGCCCGAGGAATGGCTCGGCGCTACCGCTGCGGTGCGGTTCCCGCTGCAACTGGTCGCGAATCAGCCGCGGACCAAACTGCACAGTCAACTCGATATCGGCGCGCACAGTCGGTCGGTGAAGATCGCCGGGCGGGAACCGGTGCGGTTGCATCCCGACGATGCCGCGGCACGGGGGCTCCGGGATGGGGATATCGTGCGGATCTTCAATGACCGGGGGAGTTGTCTGGCCGGTCTGGTCGTCGACGACGCGGTCCGGCCGCAGGTCGCGCAGTTGTCCACCGGCGCCTGGTACGACCCGGATCCGGCCGACCCCACGTTCTGCCGTCACGGCAACCCGAATGTGCTGACCGCGGACCGGCCCGCGTCCACTCTCAGTCAGGGGTGTTCCGGGCAGCTGGCCCTGGTCGAGATCGAACCCTACCGTGGCCCGCTGCCGGAGTTGGCCGTCGATCACCCACCCGCGATTGTCCAGTAGCCCAACGCTTTTCGTGGCTCGGGGCACACTCTTGGCGGCCCCGAGGGTGAGGCTGGTCTCAACACGCGGTCCCGGCCGGTCTCCGGTGCGCGATTTCTGTCAGGATTTCGGATTATGGTGTCGAATCCGCTGCCCGCGCTAGCTCGCCGGATCGCGCAGAAACGCTGGGTCATGCGCACGGCGCCGTTCGTGCTGTGGCTGGAGCGGTTCGTGCGGTGGGTCAGCCGCGGGCGGCACGGCGTGCTCGATCTCGCGGGTCTGCCATCGATCGAGATCACCGTGGCGGGGCGCAAGACCGGGATTCCGCGTACCACCTCGCTGCTGTACGTTCCGCGCGGTAACGACTTCCTGCTCGTCGGCTCCAACTGGGGCAGTCCGAAGCATCCGATGTGGTCGGCCAACCTGCGCGCGGCGAGCACCGCCATCGCCCGGCTGAAGGGCGAGGCGTTCGAGGTGAGCGTCACCGAGGTCACCGGCGTGGACCGCAAACGCGCATGGGACCTCGCCGTCGAGTTCTGGCCCGGCTACGAGATGGAGTACGAGCTGTCCGGCAGCCGAACCTTCCGCATTTTCGAGCTGCGTCGCAGCTGACCGAACCCGCCCCCACCAAACCAACAAATCCATCGGTCGAGAATGCGCTGGTGCAGGGGTGCTCTCGGCGTTTGCCTGCATCAGCGCATGGTGATCGCTTGTCCAATATTTGGGGGGTGTCTGTTGGGGTGTGGCTGGCTGTGCGCGGACCTGCCGGCGACGGCAGGGGCGTTGTGCACCGCTAGATCGTCGCGGGTTGGCAGGCTGTTTGCTGGTCCGCCGGGATCAGTGAGCTGCCGGTCACCTCGCGGTTGCCATCGTGGTCTGGCTGCGGTTGCGGCATGGTCGCGGTCGGCCCACGGTGGTCACTGTGCGGCGGGCACGATCGGCGCGCCTGGATTCGGGCCGGGCGCGGGCGGCGTCAGCGCGGCCGCCGGTGAACTCGGCTTGGCGGGCGGAGGGGGCATGGCCGGTGTCAAGAGCGGCGGCCCCGCGGGCGCTGGCGCCGGCACGATGACCGGGTCGGGCGTCTTACCCGGCTCGGTGCAGTCGGGATCGGCGGCGCGGTCGCAGGTGGTGGCGGGCACGATCGGTGCCGCGAGCGTGGCGGTGCCGGTCGTGATGGCGCCGGTGACCAGGATGCCAGCGGCCGCGACCAGCAGCGCCGCGGCGGCTGGTCGCGGGCGGGACGCGATAATGGTGGGCACGGCGATCACAACCAGATCGGGTCGCCGTAGACCGCGACCGAATTGTCCGCAGTGTTAGTGGAGATATTGGCGATCACATACGAGCGCAGGCTGACCGGCCCCATACAGGCGTCGATTTTGATCTGCACTTGGTCGGTGGTGATCGAACCATGCGGTCCGGCAAGGGCTTTGGTGCCGAACGGGATGGTGGTGATGGTGCCCGGCTTGAAGGTGGTGGACACGCTGGGCATCGCCATGGCGCCGACGCCGACACTGAGCCCCGGGGTCGGCGCGACCATCACATTGACATTCGGTCCGACCGAGGCCGCGACACCGATCGAGATCCCATTGGACACATCGATCTGGCAGCCGATCTGATAGCCCATCGTGAGCGTCCCGGAGTTCACCGACGCACTGCCCGCGCCGGTGATGTCGGCGACCGCGCGCAGGCTGACGAATCCCTCCCGGGTGAAGGCGGTATCCGCGAGATTGGGCACTCGATCCAGGTTTTCGGCGGCCTTCGTGACCGTCAATTCCCAGCCGTCCTCGGTGGTGACGGTACGGGACTGATCCGGTAGCGCATCCGCCGAAGCCGATTGTGCTGGAACGATACTCAGCACACCCGCGGCCAGTAGGCATAGCGGGACGCCGGTCGAGCTATTCATATGTCAGGTCTCCTCGGTGTGTTGCTCGTCGAACGATATCGAAGCCCGGTGTCGTCGCCCGCACCGCCACCAAGATCGCCGCACCGCATAGGACGATCGTCCAAAACGACACATGGTCGTATCGGAGCGAGCAGAATCCGGATATGTCGACACAGCGATTACATGCCTTCACAGACGATGTGCTCGCCGACCACGACGCAGTGGCCATCGCCGACCTGGTTCGTCGTGGCGCCGTCAGCGCCGCGGAGGTCGCCGCGGCAGCGCGGGCACGGGCGGCGCGCGTGGATCCGACACTGCGCGCCGTCGTGATCGAGAAGAACGGGTCGGTCCCCGGTGATACCGACGCACCGCTGTTCGGTGTGCCGACCTATGTCAAGGACAACACCGATGTGCGGGGACTGCCGACCAACCACGGCACCGCGGCGTTCGTCGCGCGGCCGTGCGCCAAGGACGGGCCGTACACAAAACAGCTGCTCAGCACCGGTATGACGGTGCTGGGCAAGAGTCGGCTGCCGGAGTTCGGTTTGAACGCGAGCACCGAATTCGCCGCGGCCGAACCGACGCGCAATCCGTGGCATACCGACTATTCGCCGGGCGCGTCATCGGGAGGTGCGGCCGCATTGGTCGCCGCGGGCGTGGTGCCGATCGCGCACGGCAATGACGGTGGCGGATCGATCCGCATTCCCGCCGCGTGTTGCGGCATTGTCGGATTGAAGCCGAGTCGGGGGCGCCACATCGACGGGCCACAGGCGCGCTCGATGCCGATCAATCTGGTGTCCGAGGGGGTGCTCACTCGTTCGGTGCGCGATACCGCGACGTATTTCGCAGCCGCCGAACGCTATTGGCGCAATCCGAAGCTACCGCCGGTCGGTCTGGTGGAAGGTCCGGCGCGTCGACGGCTGCGGATCGGGGTGATCGCTGATTCGGTCACCGGCACCGAAACCTGTCCGCAGACCCGCGCGGTACTCGATGACACCATCGCCGTGCTGGAAAAGATGGGCCACGAGGTGCGGCCCGTCCCGCCGCCGGTCGGGCGAGGCTTCGTCGACGACTTCACCGTCTACTGGGGGTTGTTGGCGTTCCTGGTCGCGGTGGGCGGGAAGTTCGCCATCGATCCGCGGTTCCGGGCGGGCGGACTCGATAAGTTCACCCGTGGACTCGCCGGGCTGTATCGGAAGTCGATGGCGCGCACTCCCGCCATCCTCTACCGCCTATCCCAGGTGCGGCGCGCATACGCCAAGTTGTCGCGCGATAGCGAATTGATCCTGTCACCGGTCCTGGTGCACACCACCCCGCGACTGGGCTATCTGAACCCGACGGTCCCCTTCGACGAGCTGTTCGAGCGTCTGATTTCCTGGGTCGCCTTCACTCCGTTCAACAATGTCGCAGGCACACCGGCGATCTCGCTACCCATGGGCACCTCGACCGAAGGGCTCCCGATCGGCATGCAATTCTCCGCCGCCTACGGCGACGAACGCACACTGCTGGAAATCGCCTTCGCGCTCGAAGCCGAACGTCCTTGGCGCCGCATCCAAGACTGAATTCGCCTGCACTACAACGGAATTCGCCTGCATTGCAGGGGAAGTGAGGTCCAGTCCTCGGCGAACGGGCCTGCGCGACGCTCGACCATGGTCACCGCCTCGGTGCGCGCGGCCTCTATCTCGCGCTGCCACTCATCGGACACCAGTCCGAGCCGAATGGCCAGCGCGTACTCGTCTTCGTCCTTCCAGCGGTAGCTCAGATCGGGTGCGACGACGAGGTCGATATGCAGGTCGCTGGTATCGACGCCCGCGGTGGTCCGGATGAACGGCAGCTGGAAATTGACATACCAGCCCAGGAATTCGCCACGCTCGTTCCACATCGGCGCAATGGCGAAGTAGCGGTCGGTGTACATGATCGCCAGCCGCGTGTTGCGCTGCCAGGTCCAGTTCGCGATCGCCCATTCCCGGCGGGCATACGCCTCGAGCAGCTGCCCGCGGGCCGCTGGGTCGTTCTCGCGCATCGACTTGATCCACAGCTCCGGACCTAGGCCGACCGTGCCGGGCGTCAGCAGTACCCGAAGTTCGTCGCCGCCGTCCTCGATGACCCGCTGCGGCCATTCGGTGAACGACCTGCCGTAAATCATGTCTCGCACGAGGATGGTTCGACCTGTTGGGAAGGGGGTCACGTCAGCAGGATTCACGTTCGGGAGAACTCGCCGTCGATGAGCCCGGCGGTGAAGGCGTTCCACTCGTGGGTGGTGAAGACCAGAGCTGGGCCGGTGGAGTTCTTCGAATCTCGGATTCCGACGAGTCCACCATCGAGGAACGCGACCTCGACGCACTCCCTGCTGCCCGAGCTGCGAGTGCTCTTGCGCCATACTGGACGAGAGAGATCGACTTCGTATTCGGTGATCACGAGGCACCCCCTGTGGTTGCTGCCCAGAATTTCTGGCCCGGTTCGGAAGGGTTTGAAGGGCTCGACTACGACGCGAAGTCGCCGTCAATGATGCTGTGCGTGAAGGCATTCCATTCACCGGTGGTGAAGACCAGAGCTGGGCCGGTGGGGTTCTTTGAATCCCGGATTCCGACGAGTTCACCGTCGAGGAACGCGACCTCGACGCAATCCCTGCTCGCCGAGCTCCTGGCACTCTTGCGCCACTGGGCGCGAGAGAGATCGACTTCGTACTCGTTGATCACGGCACCCCCTTTGGTTCCCGCCTGGAGTTCCGTGCCCAGGCTGGACGAGTTCGGCTACGGCGCGAGATCGCCGTCAATGACGCTGTGTGTGAAGGCGTTCCATGCACGGGAGGTGAAGACCAGAGCGGGGCCGGTGGGATTCTTGGAGTCCCGCACGCCGACCAACCCGCCGTCGAGGAATGCGACCTCGACGCAATCCCTGCTGCCCGAGCTGCGGGTGCTCTTGCGCCACACGGCGTGCGATAGATCGACATGGTGGTTGTTCGTCACGAGGCGTACTCCCTAGCTACCTGTCGAATCAGGTTCCTGCTCGCGATTTCATCCAGCGCGATGTGGTGGATGGCTTGGTATGACTCATAGTAGCTCCGGACATCGTCGTTGTGCTCGAGATACAAACTGCCCGTGAGGTTCTCGAGGTAGACGACGGATGGCTCTACTCGCTCGCCATGGTCATCCACCGCGAAGTCGATAATCGTGAACAGCCCCGCTGGTTGTCCGAGGGGGATTCCGGCCCGCAACGGCAGTATCCGGAGGTCCACGTTCGGCAGCGTGGACATATCGGCCAAGTGGCGAAGTTGTGTTGCCATGACCTTGGGTCCGCCGACGACACGATGCAGTACGGATTCGAGTAACACCACATTCAGCTGAGCAGGCTGGCGCTTGCGAGTGATGAGCCCTTGACGTTTCCGTTTGAGTCCCAAGCGCTGGTCGATCTCGTCGTCGGCATCATTCGGGTAGGTACCTCGCACCAACACACTGGCATAAGCCGGTGTCTGCAGTAGTCCGAGCACAACATCGGGCGTATATGAAGTGAGCTGGCGCGCAGCTGCTTCCAGCCCGATGTATACGTCGAAGTCCGTTGGGATGAGATCGCCATACCGGTGCCACCACGACTTCACCGACGCTTGCTGCGCAAGCCCGATCACCCCAGCCGTAATCGTTTCGTCGGCGTTGTACATCGTGCACAGCTCCCGAACATCCAGCAGCCGAATCCGTTCCGCGTGCCCGGTCTCGAGCCGCTGCAGACTGCTGGCACTGCGCTCGATCAATCGCGCCGCTTCGTCCAACGTCAACCCGACCTGCTGCCGAAGGTCACGCAGATACCGCCCGAGCTGCCGCCGCGGCAGCGTACTGCCGGTGTTCGACACGTCCATACCCCCAATCCCTGTGATGTGGCTTCGGCATGACTTTGTCATCGGGAACGGATCGCTCCGCGATCTTCACCCCGAATCCGTTCGAACACCCCGAATTCCCAAGTAGAAACCCGAATTCCCTGCTCGGACAGCCCCGACACGCGGGTCCCCGACAGTACTGGGGGTTCGTGTCGGACAGAATCGCCTGCCCGCCGCCGTGGCGGTGGCATGGTTGGCGGAACAGCTGAATGTCGATGCGGCGCAGCTTCGTTCGAGCGGCCGACGGACGCGGTGGACACGTCGTGCTGCCCGCCGAGAGGCGGCGGTTCCTGGCCACGATGGCCCGGCGCCTGACCGGCCAAGCGCTGGAAGGCCGTGCCCCATAGCAGCGGTATCCGATTCTGCTTGCGCTGATGGCACAGTCGGCCACCGATTTCCTCGATGAGGTGTCGGCGCCGTTCGATCAGGCGATCTCGGCGAAGTTCAGCACCGCTGCGAAGCGGATGCGGGATGAACTGGCCGTGCGCGGCACGGTCAGTGGGAGTCCGGTCTGGGGATATGGACGCCGGCGGCGCGGAGCCTGGTCTCGAAAAGCGCGGCCGCCCGCGTCGTGGCCGGTGTCTGTTCTTGGCCGTGGTGGGCGATCAGCGTGTACCGGGTCGCGGTGTCGGTGCGGGCCTGCAGGGCGGTCACGATTTTCAGATGTGCGGGGTTGGCGAGGTAGTGGTCGGCCATGGCGGTAGCGAGCTCGGCGATGCGGGGGTCGTCCGGTTCCCAGGTCGCGGCCTCGGCGGCGCGCTTGATCAAGACGACGTACCGGGGGTCGTCGAGTGCGCGCTCGACATGGCTGAGGTAGTCGTCGAAGCCTTCTGGGACCAGGGCCTTGGCCAGCACCCAGCCCTCCCGGGCGGTCGCCACCTCGTCCGCGGGGAAGCCGAGGCCGGCCGCCCGCTCCAGCAGCGCCACAGCGCGGTCGCCCAGCAGCGCCCGGTCACCATCGGCGAGCCGGTGCAACGTGTCACGTCGCGCGATCAACTCCTCGATCCGTTCGGTGAGCTGCCGCTCGACGTCGGAAAGTGCGGCAGCGAACTCGGTGGCGTCGGCGTCGAGCAAGGGCCCGATCTCGGCCAGCGGCACCCCGGCGGCGGCCAGCGTGCGGACCTGCACCAGCCGCAGCAACTCGGCCGATCCGTACCGCCGATAACCGGAGCTGTCGCGTTCGGGCTCCCCGACCAGGCCGAGCTTGTGGTAGTGCCGCACCGTTTTCACCGTCACGCCGACGAATGCCGCCGCCTGCCCGATCGTGACTCCGTTCCTCATCTGCTCAGCCTGCCTTGTGTTCGAGTTCGGCGACCGCGCACACCGCGGTCGACGGGATTTCCATGCGATACACGCGCGGTCAGATTCGCTGAAGCACCTTCTCGCGGCGCGCAGTCACACTGGATCCGGACTCACGCCGTGCCATCCGGCGCAGCACGATCGGCGCGAGGAGTAGTCCGACCACGGCCCAAATGCTGAGCACCCCAAGGGTTTCCAGGTGTCGCCAGGAATCGCCGATCTCGACCGTCACCGTGCTGGCGGGCAGCAGCGCCGACCGCATGCCGAGGCCGAGCCAGTAGATCGGAAACGCCTGGGCGATCCACTGAACCCATTCCGGCAGTGCCGTAATCGGATAGAAGATGCCGGAAATCGCGATCACGCCCAGGATCGGCAGGGTGAGCAGGCCCTGGCTGCGTGCGCTGGTGAATACCGACCCGAGCACGGCGCCGATCGGCAGCGTCGCCACCAGTCCGAGCGTGAGCACCCAGGCAAGGGTCAGCCAGGAGCGCACGTCGCCGGTCGTCAGACCGGAGATGATGAACAGCGCAGGTATCAGGAAGATCGCCAAGTCCGCGATCAATCCACCGGATACCGACACGATCTTGCCGAGCAGATAGCCCACCATGCCGTGCGGTGTCGCCTTGGCGCGCAGCAGAGTTCCGTCCTCTCGGTCGGCGGTGAGCTGCTGGCTCATGCTGACCATGGACATCGCGGCATTCATGCCGAGAATGCTCGGCAGCGCCAGCGCACCGAGGAAGAACCCGGTCTGCCCGAAGGATACGTCCCGCAGGAAGAACAGGGTCGTCACCATCAAGACGGGCCACAGGAAATGGCTGAACAGTTCCTCGGCATTGGTGAATGACTGCCGCAGTTCGATCAGTCCGCGCGACCATCCGGAGCGCAACGCCATCGCGGTAGGGTTCATCGGGCCACCTGCTTCGTTTCGCGGGTATCCATTGCGTGCGTTTCGGATTCGGACCGATGCACGAGTGAGAGATAGGTGTCCTCCAGCGAGGTCCGGCGGACCTCGAGATTCTCGATCTCGCGGCCGAACCGCTGGAACAGCTCGAAGGTGAATCCGGTCGCATCCGGGGTCGACTGCTGGAAGCTCTGTCCGCCACGATCCCAGCGCACCTCGTCGGTGCCGGCGATCTGCCTGGCGAGTTCGGCGGCGGTGCCGTCAGCGATAATGCGTCCTTCATCGAGCACCAGGATGCGGTCGGCGAGCTTCTCGGCTTCGGTCAGATCGTGGGTGGTGAGCACGATGGTGGTGGAGCCCTCGGCGGCGAGGTCTTCGATGAGCTCGTGGAAAGCGCGCCGGGCCACCGGATCGAGCCCGGCCGTCGGCTCATCGAGGAATGCCACCTCGGGCCGGCCCACCAGCCCGATCGCCACATCCAATCGGCGTCGCTGTCCGCCGGAGAGCATTTTCACTTTGTGATCCGCCTGTTCGGTCAGGCCGACCGCCGCCATGAGTTCCTCAGCGTCCCAGGGCCTTTCGAGCGACTCGGTGGTATAGGCGGCGTAGTACCTGCCGAGGTGTTCCAGGAGTTCCCGTACGCGCCACTTACCATGATCACGCCAGGACTGCAGGACGATCCCGATCCGCGCCCGCCAGTCCTCGCCGCCGTGCGCCGGATCGGCCCCGACTACCTCGACCCGGCCCGCCGACCGCATCCGGAACCCCTCCATGATTTCGATGGTGGTGGTCTTGCCCGCGCCGTTCGGACCGAGCAGGCAGAGCACTTCGCCCTGATACGCCCGGAAACTCACCTCGTGCAGGACATCGGTGGTGCCGTAGCGCATGCGCAGGCCCTCGACATTGATGACGACTTCACTGGTCTTCATCGTTTACCTTTCAATGCCGCGATCATGGTTTGGCTTCAGAGAGTGTTCGCTGGATGCGTGCGCGCAGGTCGGCCATATCGATCCCGGCCAGCGTGAGTGCCCTGGGCACCGTGCCGACCTCGGCCTTCATGATCCCGAAGAGCAGATGTGCCGGTCGTACGTCCTTCTTGCCGACCGAGGTGAACGTGCGGTCGAGCGCGAGTTTGGCCGACGCGCCCATCTGGTTCGGACGCTCCACGCGGGGATCGGCCGGCAGCAGGTCGAACTCGGCGAGTGATACGCCGCCCGCGCGCAGGCTGTGCTCGAACTCCCGGTCCAGCGCGTCGCGGATGCCGTGATGATCGAGCCCGACCGCGGACAGGATCTGTTCGGTGCCGGGATCGCGCTCGGCGGCGATGGCCAGCAGTAGGTGCTCCGCTTCGATCGTCGCCGATCCCATCTCCTGGGCCTGCTCGGCGCCACCAGTGATGATCGCGTGAAAGTACTTGTCGAAGCTGGTCATTGACGCCTCCTCAGCGTGACGCCAGTGGCAATGAGCCGCTTGGCATGTTTCTTGTGCACCGCTTGGCGCGTGACACCGAGCGCCTCCGCGACCTGCGGCCAACTCCAGCCCGCCCGCATGGCCTGCTCGACAGCGGCGTCTTCCAATTGGTCCGCCAGTCGACGCAGCGCGGCGACCGCGGCCAAGCGATCGGCTGGATCGGGGGGATGTTGTGGTTCTTCGTCAGCCATAGAAGCAACCTTAGTTGACTAAATCCGGTTAGTCAACTAAGGTTGCTTATCGCATGCGAGTGTGGAGTGTCGCCGATCTCGGCGAGTGGCGAGGGTGTTGATGTCATTGCTCGCAACCTTGATCTTTCGGCACCATCGCCCGCTCTTCACTTCGAATATGGTTCCCCAGCAACAACTTTCACACGGAAACAGACCCATCTGGCATCGCCATCGATAACCATCCGCCATGTGGCAAGAATTCCTCGAACAGTTCGTGAATGGAAAGTGGGATGAGTCGGAAAGTGCCCACCCGGCCGGGCGGAACTCGGCGGACAGGACATTGACGAGATTCCCGGCCGGGTTGTTGATCGTTCGTGACGATGGTCTGCCGACCGTCTCGGATACCGAAGCCGCAGGTCCAGTCGCTGAGCGAGGGCCGCGGGCAAGCGCCGCGGCTGGCGCGGGCCGAGCGTGCGGACGCGTCACAGGGTGTTCAGTCCATCGGCCGAGCCGGATCGGCCTGCCCACCGCAGAACACCTGGTTGAGAAGCCTTTGTTGGGCGTTCTGGAACGCTGTCGCGATGGACAGGTCCGCATCGTCCACACAGTTCAGCGCGGCGGTCAGGGTCTTGCTGCCGTCGGGCGTGCTGTACATCAGCGCCGCGTGGCCCACGGCGGCACCGTTGTGGGAGATGACGGTGCCGCCGTCGTCGGTGTTCACCACGAACACTCCCAGGCCGTAGTCCATATTCGGGATGCCCGTCGGGTGTGGGGTGCACATCTCGGCCAGCAGCGGGGCCGGCAGGAGCTTGCCGCCCAGCAGTGCGGAGATGAACGTGTGCAGGTCCTGGGTGGTGGAGATCATGTCACCGCCGGTGCAGACCCAGGAGGGGTTCTGGCGGGTGATGTCGACCGTCTTCTGCTCGCCGGCTTCCTCGTATCGGTAGTAGGCGTGGGCGTGGGGTTCGGGGATCTCCGGTGAGGCATCCGGCACCACGGTGCCCGACAGCCCGAGCGGCCCCAGGATCAGCCGCTGCATCTCCTCGGCGAGCGAGCGGCCGGTTACCTTCTCGATCAGCAGCCGCGCCAGCACGTAGTTGGCGTTGGAATAGCTCCAGCCCGTCCCCGGCTCGAACCGCGCCGGATTGGACAACGCCAGCTCCGCCAGCTCTTGTGGCCGGTAGGTCTTGAATCGGTTGTCCATCCACTCTTTGCCCGTGGTGCCGTAGGGGACGGGGATTCCCGGCACAATGGTCCCGTCGTCGTAAACCTCGCCGGTGAAGTTGAACACCCCGCTGGTGTGCTGCAACAGCATCCGAACCGTGATCCGCTCGTCCAACCCGAACTCGGGCAGGTAGTCCGCGGCCGGCGTATCCAGCCCGACCTTGCCCTCCGCCACCAATTGCAGCATCAGGGTGGCGGTGAAGGTCTTTGTGCTGCTGCCGATCCGGACATGCCCGCTGATCGGCGGCTTCGCGGCCCCGCCCAGCTCGGCCGTCCCGGCACTGCCGGCCCACTCGCCCCGCTCATCGTGCACGCGCAGCGACACCCCGACGAAACCGGAACCGACGATCTCCTCGATCATCTCCTGCAGCTCCGGGCGATTCTGCCCAACCGCAGCCGTGCTGTCCCCAGCGGCGCCGAGGGCGGCGGTGATCTTGCGGGCCATCGCGGCCGTGGTGGGGTCGGGTTTGTCCGCGTGGACCTGGGCGGCTTCGACGGCGAGCAGGATGGTGCTGCGGAAGTTGTCGGCTTCTGCCGGAGCTTGCTTGCCGAGCAGCTTCATCGCTGCGGTCAGGGTCGGCAGTACCCGGTCGGCGAGTTCGGCAACGGTCTTGCCCTTCAGTTCGATGTCCTTGGTCTTCGCGGCGAGCACGTGCCCGACCGGACCGGTCGCCGATGTCAGGGCGACGGCGGCATTCGTGGCGGCCTCGAGGGACGAGCCGGAGGCGGCGGCCATCAGCGACACGGCGCCGTACGCCGCTGTCCGCAGGGTGCTCTTGTCCTGGTCAGAAAGGCTGTGGGACATGGTGGTTCGCTCCTTGTTGTGTCCAGCTCGGCGTCGCGCCGCGCACCGAGCTTCCACCCTGACCCGAGGTCAACCTCAACCGTGAGCTAGCTCACAGCCGCTGCCCCGCGACCGGCGGCCGAGGTGGCACCTGGTTCCTGCTCGCCGGGGTCGTCGGCTCGGGAATTCCAGGCCAGCGCGTCGCCGAGGGAAATACCGCCCTCTCTTTGCTGGCCAACGCAATCGCAACACGGCGCCGCTGTTCGCGCTCATTGCGGTTCGGCCCAGTGGTCAGCGCGGCCCTGGCCATACGCGGCGACCTGCCAGTCCGCAGCGCGATTGGGTACGCTCGCTGAAATCCTGGGCACCACACCGCAGTTCTCTCATCTTCGGCTGGCCTCAGCCGACCCACCCGATGACGACGCCGACCCATCAGCCCCCCAAGACCAGTCGCGCAGGAGACGCGATAACCGCCACGTCACTGATCAGGAAAGCCGTCCAGGCATATCATCTGGCCCGCTTACGTGGCGATATCGCTGCTGCCGCCGAGCAACTCGGCCGGGACTTCTCCTTCCGCAGCCCCTTCATCGAATCCGACGGCCCGACGGGATATCTCGCCGGAATCGAACAGCTCACCCAGATCATCGACCATGTCGAGATGCTCGGTGCGCTGTACGGCAACACCGAGCCGTAATCGTCTACGACGTCCACACGAACTCGCCCGTCGGAATTCAGCGACTGGTCCGAGCTTCGGGCAATGCGCCGCGACTTGACGGCTGGCAGCGAGGCCCCTGCTGGAGCGCGCCCATCTAATCGTGCCTACGAATCGTCGCACCCGACGGTCCCGGCAGTACTGGGGGTTCGTGTCGGACAGGATCGCCGGCACGCCGTCGATCTCGATCCCCGATCGGCCTTCGGCGACGACGGCCCCCGCGGCCCGACCCGATGACGCCGAGGCTGGCGTCGAAATCCACTGACAAAGCCCAGAGTGCTTGTAACTCCAGGCGTTACAAGCACTCTGGGAGAGATCAATCCTTGCGCATCCAGGCGAGCATGGTCTGTGTCTCGCTGATGCGCCAGCCCGCCGCCGTCCGTACCACTGTGCAGGCCAGTCGCAGACCGCTTGTTTGATGCGGCGGTTGGCCGTCGCGGTAGAAGTACACCAGCGAGTTCGCCGAGGCCGTGGCCTGGTCGACGTTGACGTTCACCAGCAGGTCGTTGGTCATGTGCTGGGCGTGCTCGCCCGCGACCTCGGCCTGTCGCATGTAGTCGACAACCTTGTCGATGCCGCGGAGTTGGGCTCTCGGCGAGTGGACCGCCACATCGTCGGTGAAGATCGTGTCGACATCGTCCCATCGCTTCTCATCGAGCAGGCGGGCGTAGCGGGTGAACAGGTCGGCGATCTCGATACGGTCGGCGACCAGAGTATCCGTGGCCATGACATCTTCTTTCGTTGGCGTCACCAATATTGGCGTCGCCAACTATACATGCATTCGTTGGATTCACCAACGGTGTTTGGTGGCCGCCGTGGAGACGCCCGAACGCCTGACCGTGAAGTTGGGTTGGCTGCTCGCCCGGCTGCTCACCCGCCTTCAACGGGGATGAGCAGGGCTCGGTCCGTGCCTCGGTAACGCGCTGCGACGTGACGGCTGGCCATGACGCCCGCTCTGCGGTGCCCACTCGAGCGTGCCCACGAATCGCCGCACCCGGCGGCCCCAGCGGTAGTGATGTAGCCGAGCGAGATGCGGCGCTGAGTCGATGGTTGAGCGGACCGATTGTTTCGATTCGGTCGGCGCGCGGAAGCCGTGAGCGTAGTTGTGGCGCTGATGGTTTCATATGCGGCTGGGAGTGTTGAGAACGCGGCGGGGTGTGGCCGGTTCGGCGTGCATGAAGTCCTGCATCGAGCGGGACGGGACCGAGCTCGAGCACGCCCGGGAGCGCTCGAGATCAGGCCGCGAGGAAGCGCATGCACGGGCTTCGATCGAATTCGGCTGGTGTTCAGCGCTTCTCGCTTGTGCCGTGGGCGGGTGCCAAGTCCGGTCGCCGGGCCGGGAGTTCGGTGTGCCGATGCCTTCGCCGCCTTCTTGGTGGCCATTCCGGCCGTAACACCCGCCGCGGCAACGCGACAGCCTACTTTGCGACGTTCGCCGACTTGACCTCAACGAGAATCACGTTCACTTCTCCCGCCAGCAACTCCCAGGCATGATCGAAAGCGTCTTCCTGCCAGACGACCGCACCGGGGTTCAGATCCACGATCTGCGTCGCCCCATCCGCCCAGGTCACTTTCTGTCGCCCGGAGCCGAGGTTGACCACCAGCATCGGCTGGTGCGAGTGCATCGCACTCTCCCAACCGTGCGATGCGCGCGCATGGATCACCCGAACGTGTTCATTCTCGAACAAGACTTGGTGCGCATCGGGATCCACGATCGTTGCATGCTGGGGCTTCTGAGCTGAGGTAGGGGTCGAAATACTCATTGCAGGCTCCTATCTGCCGGTTGTTCGCACGACCTTGGCGCTGGCTGCACCACCGGATCGGTCCGGTGATCTTGGAGTGGGCCACTGGCTGTCGCATGGATCTGTCCTTCCGGGCGCCATCGTCGCCACCCGATCTCGCTGGTTCCGCCAGGTCGGCCGCTAAACAATAACTCGATGAGTTGTTAAAAACAACTGGAGCGAGTAGCTATTTAGAATCAGGATGACAGAGGGGAGCGGCCATGCCGACCGGCCGTAGCTATCAGGGCTCGTGTGGGATGGCGCGGGCTCTCGACGTCGTCCGGGGAGCGATGGGCAACGAGTTGTGAAAAGCAACTAATATGAGTGGCAGTTTCGGATCAGGGTGGACAAGAGGGAGCAGTCATGCCGACCAGTCGTAGCTATCGGGACTCATGTGGGATAGCTCGGGCTCTCGACGTCGTCGGGGAGCGGTGGGCACTGCTGGTCGTCCGGGAGCTGCTCTTGGTGCCTCAACGCTTCTCCGAGCTGCGGCACGCTCTGCCCAACGCCAGCTCGAACCTGCTTGCCGATCGACTTCGAGAACTCGAACATCACGGGGTGATCCGTCGCCGCAAACTGGCGTCAACGGCAGGCCCGCAGGTCTACGAACTGACAGAGTGGGGCCGGAAGCTGGAACCGATCGTGCTGGCCCTGGGCGATTGGGGGATCGATGCCCCCAACCCTCCGGAGCCCACCTCACTCAGTGCCACTTCGGTGCTGATCTTCCTGCGAGGTGCCGCTCGTCCCGACTCGGCGGGGCCGCCGATCGTTTGTCGCCTCGATCTCGACGGCTCGGTCTGGACGGTCTGTGTGGAGGCTGGAAAGGTTCAGGTGCAGAGCGGTGAACCTGCCACGGCGGACATCTCGCTTCGCACGGACCCCAAGACGCTCGGCAGCCTGCTGGCCGATCCAGCCTCGCTCGACGCTGCGCTCGCCGACGGGAGCGTGGCCCTTGTGGGTGACCTTCCGGCCCTCAACCGGCTGCTATATGGGGGTTGAGACTGGTAAGGATCCGTATTCAACTGGTCTGTATTTCCCGGATCACCTCGTTGAGTCGCGGTCGGTTTCCTTGGGCCGTCTCACCGCAAGCGGTCAACCATCCGGTCGGTGGCAGAATCGTGCGATGACAGCTGCCAGGAGCGACCGCCACCAGAGACTCTCGGCTTTCCTGGCTTCCCGCAACAACATTGAGCTCGCCGCGCTCATGGACACGGGTCGGCCCAACATCGTGGGAGTGGGCGGCGGCACGACAGTCCTCGACGTCGACGGCGTGCCGGTGTTCGCCAAGCGCGTCCCGCTGACCGATCGGGAACTCGCCCACCGGGGCTCAACCGCGAACCTGTTCGACCTGCCAGTGTTCTGCCAGTACGGTATCGGCGGCCCGAGCTTCAACGCATGGCGTGAGCTCGCCGCGAACATCATCGTCACCGACGGCGTTCTGGCTGGTGCGACGCAGTCGTTTCCGATGCTCTACCACTGGCGGGTTCTGCCCGACCGGCCACCGGTCGCAACCGAACACGCCGACATCGACACGGTGGTCGCCGCCCAGGGCGGCAGCCCCGCTGTGCGTGCCCGACTCGAAGCGCTGGCCGCAGCACCGTCCAGCCTCGTGCTGTTCTGCGAATACATCCCGAACCCGATGCCGGACTGGCTGCGCGAGAACCCGGCCGACAAGGCCGCCGCCGTCGAGCGGCAGTTTTCGGAGATTGTGGCGTTCCTGGGAGATCGGGAGCTGCTGCACATGGATGGACACTTCGGCAACCTGCGCAGTGACGGGGAGCGGATCTATCTCTGCGACTTCGGGCTGGCTACCTCGCCGCATTTCGACCTGTCGACCGCCGAGCGCGACTTCGCCGAACGCCACGCCACTCATGACGCCGACTACGCCGCCATGCGACTGGTCAACTGGCTGGTGACCGACGTCTGCGGGATACCGATGCCGACCAGCGGCGGCCCCGTCGCCCGCAACGAGTACGTACTCCAGTGCGCCACTGGCCACATCCCAGACGACGTGCCGCCGGTTGTGGCCGCGATCCTGGCCCGGCACGCACCTGCCGCCGCGAAGATGAACGCCTTCTACTGGAAATTGTTCGGCGGCGACATCCACGCGGAATACCCGGCCGGTTAATACGCGATAGAATACCCTGCACGGCAACACCTTTCGGTGTTTGCCATTGCACGCCGACTGATCCGGTCAGCGGATGCCCGCCAGCCGCACGGCAACCCCAGGTTTCCCCGGCTGGGCTCAATCGGCGGTCTCGGCCAACGCCAACAGCGGATCCGGCAAGAATTAGCAACACCCACAACCGTTCACGTGATGCCTCGGGGTGTCACGACGTTAGCGCCGGATTGCGTTCGGCTGCACCACTACCCCCGCGCCCTTGTCGTTCGACTTCGGTGAGACGACCCCATGGCCTCAGCGCGCCCTACCGCTCACGACTACGTCAAATCCTTTGCCTTCTCGGTGATTACCACCGAGATCTCGAAAGTTCGGGAACATCGCTTGACGTATGCGGCTAATTGGATTAGCTTTATGGCTATCAGCATTAGCTACTCACGCTTTGGAGTTCGACATGACCGAGTACCTGACCATCGACGGTGGACAGATCGCCTACGAAGTGGCTGGCAACGGCCCGCTGGTGGTGCTGTCGCACGGGATCGGTGACCGCCGCCAGGCTTATCGGTTGCTGGCGCCGAAGCTGGTAGCGGAGGGCTTCCGGGTCGCATCGGCCGACCTGCGTGGGCACGGAGAATCCAGCATGAACTGGACCTCCCATGACGGCAGTGAGGCCATCTCCCGCACCGATATCGCGGGTGATCTGCTCGCCCTGATCCGCCACCTCGGCGGGCCCGCGGTCATCATCGGCCACTCCATCTCCGGTGGTGCCGCCACCATCGCCGCCGCGCAATCGCCCGAACTCGTCAGCGGCATCATCGAACTCAACCCGTTCACCAAGACCCAGCAGTTCTACACCGGTGCAATGTTCACCGTCGCGCGCTACCGCAAGGGCATGACTCGACTGCTGGGCGCGATGATGTTCAAGAGCCTCGGGCTGTGGATGAGCTACCTGAATGTCGCCTACCCGATCAAGCCCGCCGACTACGACCAGTACATGGCCGAGCTGGCGCAGCTGCTGGGTGAACCGGGCCGGTTCGCGGAATTCCTGAAGACCGGCAAGTCCACTCCCGCCGACGCCGAAGCGCAGCTGCCCAACCTCAGCGTGCCCGCACTGATCGTCATGGGTTCCGCCGACCCCGACTTCCCGGACCCCAAAGCCGAGGGCGATGCCATCGTGGCGCTCATGCCCGAGGGCCTGGGCCAGGTCGAATTGTCCGAGGGCTCCGGGCATTACCCGCACGCGGACGCGCCCGACCGGGTTGCCGAACTCGCCCTGGCCTTCCTGCGAGAGCATGCCCGTGCCTAGGGTCGGGCTCAGCAAGGCCGACGTCGTTCGAGCGGGCGCGGAGCTCGCCGACGACGTCGGCTACGGCAATCTCGCGATGGCGCCGCTGGCCCAACGGCTGGGTGTTCGAACGCCTTCGCTCTACAAGCACGTCGCCAACCTGGCCGACCTGCAGCACGGCATCGCGGTCCTGGCCATGACCGAACTCGACCGCGAGATCCGCGATGCCATGCACGGACTCTCCGGCGTCGACGCGCTGGCGGCCTTCGCCCGCGCATTCCGCGCGTATGTGATCGCCCATCCCGGCCGGTATACCGCCACCATCGGCGCCGAGTTCGAGGGCGCCGATGACCCGTTGCTGGAACCCAGTACCCGCCTGTTGGATTCGATGGCGGCGGTATTGCGCGGATACCACATTCCGGAGGCCGAAATGGATCACGCGCTGCGCGCATTGCGCTGCGCGTTCCATGGGTTCGCGTCCCTGCAGGCCTCCCAAGGCTTCCAATGGACCGGTGACCCGGAGGTCAGCTTCGACTGGATGATCGACTTCATCGATCGCGGATTACGCGCCGATCGGTGAGCTCACCGATTCCCAGTGCGAGCTCGGTGTGGCCTTGGCGGTTCAGTCCACCAGGTCCGGGATCGGCTGTGGCTCAGGCTGATTCGGCGCGCAGGGATTCGATATCGGCGCGTAGCTGGTCGAGGAGTTTTTCGGGGGAGTCGAAGTCGGTGGGGTCGATCGGCGTGCCGAAGCGAATAGTGACCGGATGCGAGCGGTCGAAGCCTCGATGCTCGCCGCCCTTGGCGCGTAGGGGTAGGACATTGTCGGTGCCGATGGTGGCGACCGGAATGATCGGAACACCGGTTGCCAGTGCGAGTTTCGCGACGCCGGGCTTGTACGGTTCGGATTCGCCCGGCGGCACGCATCGGCCCTCGGGGTAGATGAGCATCACGCCACCGTGGCGCAAAATCCATTCGGCGTGCGCGAGGGCCTGCTGCCCGGATTCGGGGTCGCGTCGTACCACGGGCACATGTCCGAGCCGCCGCACCAACCAGCCCACCACCGGCCAGGACCACAACTCCGCCATGGCCACCGCCATCGCTCGCCGCCGCAATGCGCCCCACAGGAATACCGCATCGAGCATCGAAATGTGATTGCTGGCCACCAGAACCGGGCCGCGGGCCGGAACGACCTCCCGGTTCACCACGGTCACGCGAACGAACCGCGACCAGGCGAGAAATCGCAGCAGGCGGCGCACCACCTTGGTCGTGAGCCAGGCGCGCTTACCCAACCCGACCGGGCGACGCCGACCGCGACCAGGATCGGACGATGACGCATTGTCTATCATATTTCGCTGCCCCCATGTACTGCCGCGCCCATCACGTCGGCCTTCGATAGCCAGACTATGGCATGGGCCCGACAAACTCCGTCAGGTTCGATACCTGCTGGTGCACAGCCTTTTTGCGCGATACTGGCACAGATATCGGGCTCCAGCACACCGGAAGTCGGGAAGCCGAAATTGTCAGTGGTGCCGGGTATCCTGATCGCAGAACGTATCCGTGGGGGAGGTTTTGATGTTGGTAATGATGGCCGTGGTCTTCGTACTCGCGGGCGCCGTACTCGTCCAGTTCTACCCGATCACCGCCGCCGTGGCATTCGCGGGCGCCGCCGCACTCGTCGGAGTCTCGCTCGTGCGTTTCCTCCGCCAACGCCGCCGTGCCGAACTATGGGCCGCCAGCGCCCGCACCCGCGGCGCAGCCGCCGCAGGCGGCGTCGGCCTGAGTTCCTACATCAACGGTGGCGGTTGCAGCGGTAGCGATTCGGGAAGCGGCGACTCCGGCTGCGGCGGTGGTGGCGGTTGCAGCGGCGGCGGCTGTGGTGGAAGCGGTTGCGGCGGTAGCTGATCGGGTCACCGGCAGGCCACGGCGACGCCGTCGAGCCAGTCTCGGATCATCTTTCGTTGGTCGGGGGTGAACGCGGATTCCAGTTCGGCTTCGCGGCGGTTGACGGCGATGCGGGCCTCGGCCAAGCGAGTGCGGCCGAAGGCTGCCTTCGTACTCGTCGAACTACGCACCCCGTAGCCGAGTTTCGATCCACGACAACTCGCCCAGCGCCTGTTCGGTGGCGGTAATGCGGCACTCGGATTGCCACTGTTCGCCATGACCACGGCCGGTTTCTACAGCGCGTTATCTGCAGGGCGCACGCGGCTTCTCGCCGCTGCAGTCGGGCTCGGCCAGCTCGCCGGCGGCGCTCGGCGTGATCGTCGGCGGGCCCCTCGGCAGGACGGGTGTCAGCCGACGGCTGTGCCTGTGTAGGTCGCGATGAGGGTTGCGACTTGACGCGGTTGCAGTGCGGTGGTGTCGATGACGTGGGCTTCTTGGCTGTGCCATGAGCGAGCGGCGTCGTAGTCGGCGAGGTGTTCGAGCCGCCATTGTGAATTCGGTTTGCTGGGATCGGTTCGGATGCGGCGGAGGAGTTCGTGATGATCGGCGTGGAGAACGAAGTGATGCAGTGGGACGCTGGCTTTTTCGAGCCCGGCGCGGATTTCTTGCCAGTATTGGTGAACGAGGACCGACTGGGGCACGATCAGAGTGCCGCCGACATAGTCGAGGATCTGCATCGCCGCAGCCACGACCAGTCCGCGCCAGGGTTGCCAGTCCTGGAAGTCCCGGACGCTCTCGGAGGCGAGGACGTGGCGGAGCATGAGCCCGACCTCCTCGGTGTCGAAGATCCGCGATCCGGGGAGTAGTGCGGTCAATTCTCCTGCTGTCGTGGTCTTTCCGGCTCCGAAGGTTCCGTTCAGCCAGATGATCATGCTTCGAACATATCGGGTTGGTGCGAGGTGGGGGTCGAGGAACAGTTTCGCGAGTTCCGGCGCTAGTTTGCTGCCTCGATGAACAGGGTTGGCCGGTGGGTGATTTCATGGGGTGATTCATGTCGCGGTGACCGATGAGGGCTACGGCTGGTTCGGGTCGTATTCGCGATCGAGTCGACTTTTGCCTCCGTGCGCGTGCCGACCAAGGTCACCAAAGGGCCAGACTCGCGCGCGGCCGGAATCGCCATGGCCTACAAGCTGATCGAGGCCGCACAAACACGCTGGCGCAAGGTCAACGCGCCCGACCTCGTCGCGCTCGTCCGCGCCGAAGCCCTGTTCCATAAGGGCAAGCTCCTCGAACGTCCCCGCGAAATCACCCCGACGCCACCAAACGGCCTGGCCGGCACCACCACAACGGAGGTCGACTGAAAACCGTCATCGAAGGATTTGACATTAGCCGTCCCCAACCTGATTCTGGGTGCAACGCTCAACGAAACGTGTTCGGTCGGATGCGGAGTGCGATCGAACACGGGAGGATGCGATGGGGGCGAAAACCGCGATGGTCGTCCATGCCGACCACGACCCGATTACGGTGTTGCGGTCCGAGCCTGCACTCGACCGGGACGCGGCCGGTGAAGCGGTTGCACAGCTGTTCCCGGGCCGGTCGGTCGAAGTGGCCGAGGATGGCCTGCTTGGTGAGCTAGGGTTTCCGGACGAGGGTCTGGTCTATGTCGGTTGTTTTCCCGGTTTGCGGATCGTCTATAGCGCCGAAGTGTCCACTCATAGGCCCTCAACCCTTCCGCTTCATCTGTTGGATCCGAAACCCGGACGACGGGTGTTTGCGCACTCGATGTTCAGCATGACCGACTCGCTGGCCTTCGCGGTGTGGGAGGACTACACACTGATCAGATCGCTGAGTCTGTCCCCTAACGACGGCGTGCGGGAGGACATCGGAAAGCCGCTGCCGTTCGAGCAACCCTATTGGGACGGCCATCATCCGGTCGAGGATTACAAGCTGCCGTTCCATCCGCTGGAGCTGGGTGAAGAGGCGTTGCGCGCATTCTTCGGATACATCCTGGAAGGCTCCGCTGATCCCGATGAGACGAAAGCATGGAACGTCCCGCTGTGCGGATTCTTGCTGGGTCCGCCCGGCTCAGCACCTGCCGCCGGGGCATCATGGCGCGCCATGAGCGAAAACGGCATCTGCAAAGACGACCCCTCGGAACACACACTGGTCACCCTGTTGCTGGAGTTGACCGCACCGAACAACAATTTCCTCATCCTCGAACGGCTCAACGCCGAACAGGAGTACATCCAGACTTACCGACACACCGACGGCACTTTCGACCTGGAATACCGCGACGGCGGCCCGCACGCCCATTTCCAGACCACCACAGCTTCCCGTGACCAGGTCATAGCCGCCTTCACCGGCTGGATGGAAGACCGATCAGGCTGGCGGGCCCCGTTCACCTGGACCAGGTTCAGCTGACAGCAGGCAGTCTCAAACGAGATCCACATCCACAGGGTTTGACAATATCTCCGAATTGACGGCGCGTGTGTTCTGCTCGTGATCCAGTCCCGGACGGTACTGCTTACGGTGTTGCAGAGCGCGTACCGTCATTGTGCCTGCGGCGATGAGCACGCCAGCAATTGCGATGAACACGATCTGCGGCCGATCCAAGGTGTTGTCACCGGCGAGCAGATAGCAGGCGATATTGATCAGCCAATGTCCGATCGACGCGACCAGCACACGCTGGCGGAAACTCCCGTTGCCCAGGTATCCGAGCACGATGGCGAACGCCATCGCCGAGACGAAGAAGCAGACCGCGGTCACCGGGCCCGCCGCGTATGCCTGGACATGCCACAGTGCCCAGGTCGCCCCGGTCGCAGAAATTGCCGCGAACCTGGTCATTCGAGATTCCAGTATCGGCTGCATCAGGCCCCGCCAACCAATCTCCTCGCCGCCCGCGCCGACGAGTTGGAGCAGCACAAACACTGCGAAAGGAAGACCCCCGACTGCCGCGGGGCCGACAGGGGCGGTGCCCGACACGACAGCCGCCATCATGATCAACAGGCAGAAGAACACGCAAGCCGTGACCACCGCCACGACACTCACGCCTACTCGCCGGGACGAGACTGCTGAGGGCAGCAGTCCGGCAACGGTCTTCCTGAACGTCAGCCAGGTTGCCAGCACGCCCAGCGCCGGGCCGAACTGGACCAGTGACAGCGCCGCCGGGTCAATGCCCGAATGAGGTTGCACCACAAGTAAGACAACCGAGGCGGCAAGGGTCGACAGCACGTAGACGCCGAGTGCGGCCCAGACCTTTGCAGTGGTCGGTGACTGCATTACGCACACGGCGCCGGGCTGGGTGTTGCTGGTATCGGTGGGGCTCACGCTATTTACCTTGTCCGTCGATGTCCGCCTGCGCATCGCCCAAAGGTCCGGATCATCTGTGGTACCAGGGTATTAGGCGCGACCGGTCTCCTCGGGGCAGGCAAACTCCAGCCCGCTGTGGTCGACACGGCGACGACTCCGAGGCCGCACATAGTGTGCGGCTATGAACTGCTGAGCGCCGGATTTCTCAAACATGTTCCTCGACCCGCGAGGTCTGCTCGGACTGCTGGCCTGGGTCCAGTTGAATGCGACTACGCACCGAAGTCGAGTGGCTTGTCGTGAACGTTTACCGCGTCGACTTCGGCATGGGCTGAGCTGGAGCTGTGGGCCGATCGGTGATCAGGGAGGTCATCCGGAAACGAGATCTAGAGGCCGAGTTTGGTGACGGCGTTGTCTTCCAAGGGGTTCGCGGTGCGGATGTAGTTGTGCACGGTGCGCGGGTTGGACCAGCGGCCCTGCCGCATGATCTCGCGGTCGCTGGCGCCGCCGAGTGCGGCTTGGGTGGCGAATCCGGCGCGCAGGGAGTGACCGGAGAACAGGTCCGGATCGAGTCCGGCGCGGGCCGCATAGCGTTTGACGAGTTCGGCGATGGCGCGCCCGGACATCGGTTCGGTGCCGATGCCGCCGTGGCGGGTGATGGTCGGAAACAAGGGCAGCGTAGCGTTTTCGGCGAGTGCAGTGCCCCGGTAGCCATGGCAGCGGTGAATCTGCGGGGATGTCGCGGGGGTGTCGTCGAGCCAGGCCCGCACATCGCCGCGTGCGCAGTGAACTTCGAGCAGCTGGATCCAGTCGGCGAACGCGCAGACGGGGCAGGTGTGTGGGCGCTGGCCGCGGGGGAGTGCGACGCGCTGTTCGGTAATGCCGGTGGGGTCGGTTTTGGTGGTCGGGAGTTGTACTAGCAGCAGCGGCTCACCGGTGCTGTGGTCGAGATCCACCCGCACATCGGCGATCCGCAATCCGGCAAGTTCGCTGCGGCGCAACGCTCCCGCGAATCCGACGAGCAATGCCAGGGTGTCGCGACGGCGCGCGGGTTCGGTGGGCCACCGCGGTTCGGGCAGTCCGGCGAGCAATTGTTCGAGGGTGTGCAACAGCACCGGGCGCTTGCGCTTTGGCTGTGTGCGCCGGGTCCGGCGGATACCGCGCAAGGTCAGGCGAACCACATCGGAGCGGGTGGGCGATGGTAATCCGTTGGCGGCGTGGACCGCCGCGATCGCTGCCGATTTGCGTTCGAGGGTGGCCGCGCTGAACGCCCAACGCTGCGATCCATCGTCACTGTGACGCAACGCATCCGCTGCCGCGGCGAGGTACACCGCGACATCGAGCGGGTCCGCGGGCAGCGCCTGCCGCCCTTCCGTGGCACACCATCCCGCCCATGCGATCCAATCGGTTCGATACGCCCGCAACGTATTCGCCGATTGCGACGCCTCCAGATACCGGCGCAATGCCCCGGCCTGCTCATCATCGAACCGCTCCCGCACCAACCGCAGTGCGACCGCATCCACCAGCACACTGCGCACCCCGCGCCGCAACTCCGTACGCACCGACTCCGGCACCGCGACCACCGCATCGCCCATTCGCTCGCTCCCATCTGCCCGGCCCGAAGTTCGACAGCCAAAGCCTATGCGTTCTGCGGTGATTCCCGTCCGGTCGCGACACGCATCAGTCCTGCAGCGGCAGCAGGCGCTGTGCACCATCGAACAGATAGGACTCCGCGACGCGCGCGGCGGTCAGCGCGGCCAGGGCGGTGGCCGCGAGCAGCATGTACATGACCACGATCTGGTAGCGGATAGCGGTGAGCGGGTCGACGCCAGCGAGGATGAGTCCGGTCATGGCGCCGGGCAAACTGATCAGGCCGACGACCTTGGTCGCGTCGATCGTCGGGATCAGTGCCGTGCGCAATGCGGATCGGCGATGCGGCAGGAAGGCTTCGCGCGCCGAAAGGCCCAGGCACAGTCGGGCTTCGATGGCGGGGCGCGCAGTGCGGGCGTCCTCATGGAGTCGGCGCAGCGCGATGCCGGTGGCCTGCATCGAGGCGGAAACGATCATGCCGCCGACCGGGACGACGACTCGGGCCTGTGTCGAGATGACACCGAGCAGGATGAGTGCGCCGAGCGTAATGGCCGAGCCGATGCCGACGCCGATGGTGGCGGCCCGGCGCGCCCGCGGCAGACCTTTGCCGCGTCGGCCCGCCACCTGTCCGGCGATCAGCACCATGAGGACAACCCACGCGAGTGCGCCCGGTAATCCGGTGTGCCGGAACAGGATCAGTAGTATGGCGCCGACGGCCACCAACTGGGCCGCGGCGCGGGTGGCGGCGATGAGCAGTTCGCGGGTCAGGTGCAGTTGCTGGCGGTAGGCGATTGCGGCGGCCACTGCGACCAGCACGAGCGAGGTCGCGACACCGGGCCAGCCGGGTACGGAAAGCTGTGCTGTCACTGGGGTTTCCGTTCATCGCCGGGGGACAGGTGCCCGTCTCGCAGGGTCCACATATCGTCGGCAACGTCGGTTACGAAGGCGGTGTCGTGGCTGACCAGGATGACACCGCCGCCGCCCGCCGTGTGCTCGCGAATGAGAGCGCCGACCGCCGCCGCGGATTCCGCATCGAGGGCAGAGGTCGGCTCGTCGAGCAACAACACCTCGGGTTCGACGGCGAGCGCTCGAGCCAGGCACACTCGCTGCGCCTGGCCACCGGACAATTCGAGACAGCGTCGGCCGTGGAAGTCCGGCAAGCCGACGCGGGCGAGCAGCATGTCCAGGCGATCGGACGCGAGATCGGCCCGGCCGACTCGAATCTCCTCGGCGACGGTATCGGTGAGCAGCGTGGGGTGCTGTGGCACCAGCCCGACACGTCGACGCAGATCCGGGGCGTGGAACTGGGTGATCGGGACGTCATCGAGAAGAATCCGGCCGCCGCTCGGTTCGTCGAGCCGATTGAGCAGCCGCAGCAGCGTGGTCTTCCCCGTGCCGCTCGGCCCGACCACCGCTGCACATCGACCCGCAGGAAACGTCGCGGTGATATCGCTGAGTATCGGCGCATCCCCGTGACTCGCACTGACCGCATCCAGACTGATATTCGGCACCGTCCCACCATTCCCTATCGGCGGCAGCGGTGTCCGGTCGGAGCCGACGAGCGGCGACTGTGCGGGTCGCGCTGAGGGCCGTGATTGCCGGGCAAGGCGGCGACTGTGCTCTCGAATGTGCATCGACTTGCGGGTGGTGAGTGCTGGACGACCACGAAATGCTGGCGCATGCCTGTCGATGTGACGTGCGCCACTGTCCGTGGATGTCACAAAGCGGTTTGGACCGGCGTCTTGTGCGTGACACAGTCGATAGCGAACAGGCAGGAGCAACCGATGAGCGAGCGCAGGGATCCCGCTACCGAGGCATTCCTCGCCCACCGCAACCTGCTCTTCACCGTCGCCTACGAAATGCTGGGCTCGGCCGCCGATGCCGAAGATGTGCTGCAGGAGACCTGGTTGCGGTGGGTGGATGTCGATCTCGACACGGTGCGGGATCATCGTGCCTACCTGGTCCGGATCACCACCCGCCAGGCGCTCACCCGGCTGCGCACGCTCGGCCGTCGCAAAGAGTCCTACGTCGGCCCCTGGTTGCCCGAGCCGCTGCTCACCACGCCCGACGTGGCCGAGGATGTCGAACTGGCCGACAGTGTCTCGATGGCGATGCTGCTGGTACTGGAGACACTCGCGCCGACCGAGCGAGCGGTATTCGTACTTCGCGAGGTCTTCGATCTGGCCTACGACGAAATCGCGGAAGCGGTCGACAAAACCCCCGCCGCGGTCCGCCAGATCGCCCATCGGGCACGCGCACACGTCGCCGCACGACGACCACGCGGGACCGTCTCCCCGGCCGAGACCCGCGGCGCGCTGGACGCATTCCGACGGGCGATCGAAACGGGTGATCTGCAAAGCCTGTTCGACATGCTCGCGCCGGATGTCGTACTGCTGGGTGACGGTGGCGGAGTCGTGCAGGCCGTGGTGCGGCCCATCGTGGGGGCGGCCCGGGTGGCTCGGTTGCTGGCGGTCGGCTTGCCCAGGGTCAGCGGCGCGGTGTCGGTCGAGCCGGCACAGATCAATGGCTGCCCGGCGCTGATCATCCGGATCGACGGGGAGATCGACAACGTCGTAGCCGCGCGGATCGACGACGGCCTGATCACCGGGCTCTACATCGTGCGCAATCCCGAGAAACTGTCGCGTGTGCAACGGGAGACGATTGTCAGCCGCTGAGTCCGGAGCCCGATCTCACCGACGCCGCATGTGCGCAACGCAGTGATCCCGCATTCGGTGACTTCGAAGTACGCGGGCGTCCCTATTACTGATCCGCAGCGGTGGCGGTCGGTGCGCGGTGTCCGGTGGTGGCGATGTGGTGGGCGGCGAGGTAGGCAAAGACGATGGCGGGTCCGATGGTGGCGCCGGGTCCGGCGTAGGTGTGACCCATGACGGGGGTAGCGGTGTTGCCCGCGGCGTAGAGGCCCTCGATGACGGTGTGGTCGACGCGCAAGACGCGGCTGTGGGTGTCGGTGACCAGACCGCCTTTGGTGCCGAGGTCGCCGGGGACCAGACGGGCGGCGTAGTAGGGGCTGCTGGCCAAGGCGGAGTGTGCTGTCTCAGGCGATTTCGGCCCGACGGGAGTGGTGGGTGTCCTCTCGTCCCCGGGTCGGCAGGGCAGCCGCTATCGTCGAGTTCAGGAAGCGACGAGAAAGGGCGGGTCGATGGGGCGAATCGCACAGCAGCGCCCCGCCGCGACCCCGGCGTCGGCTGGTCAGGTGGCCCGGCGGGTTGCCATCCTGCGGGCGGCTGCCGAACTCGGTGCCGAAGCGGAGTTCGACCGGGTGCAGATGGCCGATCTCGCCAATCGGGCGGACGTGGCGTTGGGCACGCTCTACCGGTACTTCCCCACCAAGACCGAGGTGTTCGCGACCCTGTTCCAAGAACAGATCGCCAGTTTCGTCAACGACCGATGGCAGCTACCCGAGGGTGGCGATGTCTTGGAGCACATCGGGCGCAACCTGGCCGCGCTGAACACGACACTGCTGCGCAGCCCTCGGCTGTGCTCGGCGATGCTGCGCGCCACCGCCGCCGCCTATATGCGCGAGCCATCGCCGGAGCAGTTGTGGCTGGAATCGGAATCGACACTGACACAGGCGATTCTGGACACGCTCGGAATCGAGCAACCCGGCGCGGCCGAGCACAGCGCCACACTGCTGCTGATCTACAGCTGGTGGGGCGTGCTCACCTCGAGTCTGAGTCGACGCATGTCCCCCGAACGCGCCGAACGCGAACTGTGTCGCGCAGCCTCGCTGATCCTCGCCCACCACATTCAGTGAGATCGACCATCCGGCCCCGACCGGATGGATCTACGCCTCTACCGTCGACACCTCCCGCGAGCGCCGCGCCGTGTCGCACGTAATCGAGCCGAGAACGGGGGCGGGGAGCAGATCCGCCCGATCCGGCGCTAAGCGCGGAGGAACGGTGAGCGGTGTTGATCTACAGGTGATTTCATGTCGGCGTGACCGATGAGGGTGGCTATGGCCGGTTTGGGGCGTTGTCTCGTTGAACATGCTCAACGACCAGTCCGCCGGCCTGGCGGCCAAAGTGGTGTCCGGCACGCCACGCCACGCGACTCGTTGAACTTCATCGATGTCGTGAAGCTCCAGCAGGGCGGCCGCCGGCCCGAAGCCATCATCACCGATACCGGCTCGTATTCCGACATCGTGTTCGGTTTGCTGCATTTGATCGGTAAGAAATATCGGCCGCAGCTGGCGAACCTGCCCGATCAGCGGTTGTGGCGCATCGACCAGGGCGCGGACTACGGCCCGCGATGAGCCACTGCTCGCGGCACCCGGGCCTGGTTAGCGGCGGGATCTGTCGGTGTGGGCGACTATGGACCCTGCTCTCACCCGGTCGGCAGGAATGCGCACCGTGATATCAGCTGCTGGAGGTCGGAACGTGCCAGCCGAGGACCAATGATCTCACGGCCGCCTGGATCACCACGTCGATGTACGCCGAGGGTAGGGTCCCGTCGAGTTCGAACGCGACGAATCCGTGCAGGGTCGCCCAGACCGCGACCGCGATGCGGTTCACCTCTGCGGTCGAGTACCGGGAGGCGTGTACGCGGCTGATCGCATCGACGAGTGGTGCCGCCGGGTCTTGGTCGCTCGGGGCGCCGCTGGGAGTGTAGGTCGTGCCGCCGCCGAAGATCACCGTGTAAAAGTGCCGCTCGTCGAGGGCCCACCGCCGATAGGCCGACGCCATCGCCAGCAGGCCGGTGAGCGGGTCGTCACCCACGGGTACCGCGGCTAGAACCTCGAACAGCTGCGCCGCCACGCGCCGGCGCACGGCGGCGAGCAGACCGTCCCGGCTTCCGAACAACGTGTAGATCGAGGTGGTCGAAGCGGTTGCGGCAGCGGCAACTTCGCGCATCGACAAGCGATCCGGCGAGCGGTCGCGCAGCAGATTCGTCGCAGCGCTGATGAGGCGTTCGCGCGTGGCGTCGTCGTTGGTTGGCGGACGTCCCATGGAGACGCAGTCTACCCGGCATGTAACACTGTTTCAGAACAACGTTCTGAAACAGAGGAGATCCTAGTGACGTTCGTTCGACAGAGCTTGCGAGTGTTACGGACCACCGCCATCCACGTCACGGCCGTACTGGCATTGGTCGTGGTGTTCCTGGCTGTGGTGGTGCTGACCGGCGGGGCTGGGCGTGGATGGGCGGCATGGACCGTCACTGCCATGATCGGCACGGTCACGGCCGGACTGCTGGCGGCCCGTCACCGTCGGCGCTCCGCGGCGCACGTGCTGATTCAGACGAGTCTGGCCTGCGCGCTCACCGCCAGCGCCTGCGTACCAACCGTTCCGACGAGCTGGCAGTATCCTCCAGACCTAACCGGAGTTTCGAGCGAGCGTTGGACGCTGGCGACGGGAAGCCGCGTCGCTGTGTATCACTACGCACCGCCGGCGGGCGTCGTGCATCACGGTGTACCGCTGCTGTATCTCAATGGCGGTCCCGTCCGCAGCATCGCCCTGATCGACCACACGTTTCTGCGCCAGCTCGCGGGCGATGGCTTCGATGTCTACGCCTACGAGCAGGCCGGCGGCGGACGAAGCGATCCGCTGCCCATGCGCGACTACACCATCGACCGCTCGGTGCGCGACCTCACGGCGGTGCTGACGCACATCCCCGGCAGGCGCGCCGACGTGATCGGGTTCTCCTCCGGGGCGGTGATCCTCACGCGGGCCCTGGCCGACGCCGCGAGCGCGGACTTCATTCATAGGGCAGTGATCGTGGAGCCGGGACCGATGGACGGACCCACTGCGAACACGGCCGGCTGGACCGGAAGCGGTACGGCCGCCGGGATTGCTCCCCCACCGGGCGGCTCACGCTCGATCTCCATGCCGCGCTATGCGATTGCCTTCGGGCTGCAGCGGCTGGGGCTGCTGTCTCCCCAGGATCAGATGGTCGGCCAGGCGGAAGCGGTCAACGCCTTCCAGGCCGCCGATCTCGGCAGCGACACGGCGAACAGCTACTGCGCGAAGGACGCTCAGCGCATCCCGGTCGAGGACAGCGCCGCAAACTTCTCGTTCAACCCCGCCGCCAGCCTCCGCATCCAGGACACGATCACCGACTCGCCCTCGATCGCTCCGCAACTGCGCCTATCCGAGGTGCCCGCGATGCTGGTGATGGCCGAATGTTCGCACCAATTGCGGCAATGGGCGACAGCCATCCTGGCGTCCGATCCCGCAATTGCCCGGACCCAATACATCACCGGCGTCGGCCATCACATCTGGAACGGCCTCGACGACAACAACGACCGCGCAGCATCAGTCATCACCGCGTTCCTCGACGACCAACCGGCCCCGCTTCTCAACTACCCCACGGCCGCAGACATTCCGACCTTCCTCGGCGAACACCAGTAGAGCCGGTCCGGCGGCCAGGGAACACCATGGGCGGCCGGTGTCGTCAGCCAGCTTGACGCCGGATCGGCGAGTCGACCGTCGGCGCGCGGCTGTGTCACTGTCGGCTTGATACCGCCGCAGCCCGTCGTCGGACACTCTCGCGTACTTGGCGAGGCTACGCCGGATCGGACGGATTTACTCCTCGCCCCCCAGTATCGGCACAAGTCTTGACACCAGCGCAAACTAGAATTAATTCTAGTTCTTGCCAAGGTCGCGCCACAGCGACTATCTCGAGAGGTGAGGCGCATGACGGACAAGGTTTTGGAACAGGTGGAAGCACTGGGCGAGCGGTTGGCCGCCACCGCCGCCGACAGCGAAGCACTCGGGAGGCTGTCCCACGACAGCGTCGCCCTGATCCGCGAAGCCGGGGTGATGCGACTGCTGCAACCCGCCGATTTCGGCGGCCACGCCGCCCACCCGCGTGTATTCGCAGAAACTGTCATGGCGGTCGCACAACGCTGCGGCTCGACCGGCTGGGTCTGCGGCGTCGGCGGTGTGCACCCGTGGGAGATGGCACTGATGGACCGACGACTGCAACAGGAGGTGTGGGGCGAGGACCCCGACACCTGGATCGCCTCCCCGTACGCCGCCCAAGGGATCGCCACACCGGTCGACGGCGGCTACCGACTGCGCGGGCGCTGGAACTTCTCTTCCGGCACCGACCACTGCGACTGGATCTTCCTCGGCGCCACCCTCGGCGACGCCGACGGCCATCCCGCTGAACCGCGCACCACCCTGCACGTGGTGCTGCCCCGCGCCGACTACACCATCGTCGAGGACACCTGGGACGTTATCGGCCTGTGCGGCACCGGAAGCAAGGACATCCTCGTCGAGGACGCCTTCGTCCCCGCCTACCGGACCGTCGACGCGCAGGACATGTCCGAAGGCGCGCGGGCCGTGGTCGTCGGGCGCGACGAAACCCTCTATCGGCTGCCGTTCTGGGCCATGTTCCCCCTCGGCATCACCGCCGCTGTCATCGGCATCGCTGAAGGAGCGCTGGCTGTGCACCTGGCCTATCAGCGTGACCGCACCACAATGACCGGTGTTCGTATCGCTGAGGACCCCTACACCCTGTCCGCGATCTCCGAAGCCGCCGCCGAGATCGCCGCCTCCCGCACCCAACTCCTCGACGGCATCGAGCGCCTCTACGACCTCGCCGACGCGGGCACCCCGGTCACATTCGCCGACCGTGCCGTGACCCGACGCAACCAGATCCGCTGCGCCTGGCGCGCTGTGGATGCCGTGGACGACATCTTCGCCCGCTCCGGCGGTAACGCGGTGCGCCGTAGCAATCCGGTGCAACGCTTCTGGCGCGACGCCCACACCGGCCTGCAACACGCCATCCACACCCCCGGTCTCGTCTACCACGCCACAGCGCTGACCACGATGGGTATCGAACCCCAACCGCGACAACGGATCATGATCTGAGTCGCCCATCGGCTTGCGCGACCCGGACACCGACAAGGCCGACGAGTTGGCTGGATCCCAGGTGTGCTCAGCTGGCGGCGTCGCCGTACGTGGCGCGTTACCGCTTGGGAGGACTAGTCCGGCCACAACAGGCGAGAAATAGCGAAGGCAAGGAGGTCATCCACTCCCTGCCACTTTCAACATATAACGCACCCGGGGCCTTGCGGCAAGACCCCGGTCGTGCTGCAAAATCTCCAGCCGAAGCCAGAACCTGCGGAAATCAGGGGTCGCGAAGTACGTGCCCCCTTGTCGACGTGTGTGTCTGCAAGGACGTCGAACCGCCGGGGCGGTCGGTGCCCAGATGCGGGGGTGCGCCCCACCGAACCGCGCGGCGCAGCTGGCCGATATGCAAGCTTGTCGAATGAGGGGTTTTCATGATCGATGTGATCGTTGCCGGCGGTGGACCGACCGGCTTGATGCTGGCCAGCGAGTTGCGGCTGCATGGCGTGCACGCGCTCGTGCTGGAGAAGGAGACCGAGCCGACCAGCCATGTCCGGTCGCTCGGCCTGCATGTGCGTAGCGTCGAGGTGATGGACCAGCGTGGTCTGCTGGAGCGGTTCCTCGCGCTCGGCAAGCAGTACCCGGTCGGCGGCTTCTTCGCCGGCATCGAAAAGCCGCGGCCCGACCGGCTGGACACCGCGCATCCGTACATCCTCGGCATCCCGCAGCCCGTCACCGAGCGCCTGCTGGCCGAGCACGCCGCCGAACTCGGCGTCGAGCTCCGGCGCGGCTGCGAACTGGTCGGATTGAGCCAAAACGAGGACGGAGTGACCGTCGAGCTGGCCGACGGCACGCAGCTGCGCTCGCGCTACCTCGTCGGTTGCGACGGCGGCCGCAGCACGGTGCGCAAGCTGCTCGGCGTCGGCTTTCCCGGCGAACCCACGCGGGTCGAGTCGCTGCTGGGCGAGATGGAGGTGGCCGCGCCGCCGGAGACGCTGGCCGCCGTGGTGGCTGAGGTCCGCAAGACCCACAAGGGGTTCGGCGCCGGGCCCTCCGGGGACGGGGTGTACCGCGTCGTCGTGCCGGCCGAGGGGGTGGCCGCGGACCGGTCGGTCCCGCCGACCCTTGAGGAGTTCAAACAGCAGCTGCGGGTGTTCGCCGGCACCGACTTCGGCGTGCACTCACCGCGTTGGCTGTCCCGCTTCGGCGACGCCACCCGGCTGGCCGAGCGCTACCGGGTCGGCCGGGTGCTACTGGCCGGCGACGCGGCGCACGTCCACCCACCGCTGGGCGGGCAGGGCCTAAACCTCGGCGTCCAGGATGCGTTCAATCTGGGCTGGAAGCTGGCCGCCCAGGTCAGCGGCTGGGCACCGGAGGGGCTGCTGGACAGCTACCACACCGAACGGCACCCGGTAGCCGCCGACGTGCTGAACAACACCCACGTGCAGTCCGAGCTGATGTCCACCGAGCCGGGTCCCCGGTCCGTGCGCCGGCTGCTGTCGGAGCTGATGGATTTCGAGGAGGTGAACCGGTACCTGACCGAGAAGATCACCGCGATCGGGGTCCGCTACGACCTCGGCGAGGGGCACGAACTGCTCGGCCGACGGCTGCGGGACATCGGGCTGAAGCGGGGGCGCCTCTACGAGCTCATGCATGGCGGCCGCGGACTGCTGCTCGACCAGACCGGTCGACTCTCGGTGGCGGGCTGGGCCGACCGGGTCGACCACGTCGTCGACGTCAGCGAAGAACTGGACGTGCCCGCGGTGCTGCTGCGGCCGGACGGCTACGTGGCGTGGGTCGGTGATGATCAGCAGGAACTGCTCAGCCAGCTGTCCAGGTGGTTCGGCACGGCCGTCAGCTGAGCGCGCAGTTGTGGCGCCAAAGTGCGCGGGACCTATCTCCGGCCGGCGCGGTGCCCTCGAGGTCCAGGTCGTACTCGGTCACTGCGGCGGCGCACGGGATGGATTCGTCTCGTGGTGAGTGCCGGGGACGGGCACCTGAAGGTCGAGGACGTGCTCCGACCAGCTGACAGGCTGTGCGGGCGATCCTTACTGTCTGGGTGAATGCGCCTGTCATTGGTCCGGCCGCTCAACCGCGGAGCTTTGCGTTGAGCCGTGCGGCCTGACGCGTGAGGTGGTCGCGTTCGGGGAGATCGGGCGCCAGTCGTGCGGCTTCGGTGTAGAGCCGTGCTGCGGTCACCAGGTCACCGTCACGCTCGTGCAGGTATGCCGCGGCGGCGGTGTAGCGCGGTAGGGAGGGGTCGAGCTCTGCCAGGGCGGCCAGTCCGGCACGTGGGCCGTCGGCCTCGCCGACCGCGACGGCGCGGTTGAGGCGGGCCACCGGGTTGTCGGTGAGCCGCAGCAGTTCGTCGTACCACTCGACGATCTGCACCCAGTCGGTCTCCTCGGTCGTGCGGGCGTCGGCGTGCAGCGCGGCGATGGCGGCCTGGGCCTGGAACTCTCCGAGTCGGTCGCGGGCGAGGGCTGCCTGGAGCACATCGACGCCCTCGGCGATCAGGCGGGTATCCCACTGGCCGCGGTCCTGCTCGGCGAGCGGCACCAGGCTACCGTCGGTGCGGGTCCGTGCCGGGCGCCGTGCGTGATGGAGCAGCATGAGCGCGAGCAGACCCGCCACCTCCTCATGCTCGGCCATGGCGGCCAGTTGGCGGGTGAGCCGGATCGCCTCGGCGGCGAGGTCCACGTCGCCGGAGTAGCCCTCGTTGAAGACGAGGTAGAGCACGCGCAGCACAGTGGCGACGTCACCGGGTTGGTCGAACCGGATACCCGAGACGGTTCGCTTGGCCCGGCTGATCCGCTGGGCCATGGTTGCCTCGGGCACCAGGTAGGCCTGCGCGATCTGCCTCGTGGTCAGACCGGCGACCGCGCGCAGCGTCAGCGCGACCGCCGAGGCCGGGGTCAGGGACCGGTGCGCACACAGAAAGTACAGCTGCAGCGTGTCGTCCACCTCCTCGGCCGGTCCGGGCATGGGCTCGATCTCGACGAGCTCCTCGCGCCGCCGCCGTGACGTATCGGCGCGGGCGGCGTCGAGGAACTTGCGCCAGGCCACAGCGACCAACCAGCCCTTGGGATCTCGCGGTGGGTCGTTCGGCCACACCCGCACCGCTTCGATCAGAGCGTCCTGCACGGCATCCTCGGCCGCCGCGAAATCGCCTCCGCGGCGGACGAGGATCCCGATGACAGTGGGGGTGAGGGTCCGGAGCAGGGCCTCATCCACCGTGCGTCACTCCGTCACCGTCGGCAGCGCGGTCAGGAACGGGCGCACCTCGAGCCACTCGTGAATCGGCTTCCCACCCGCACCCGGCGCCGCGGACAGCTCGCCAGCCAGCTCCAACGCCCGCTCATAGGTCTCGACGTCGATCACCATCCAGCCAGCGATCAGATCCTTGGTCTCCGCGAACGGGCCGTCGGTGACCGGCGGCCGCCCCTCGCCGTCGTAACGGACGAATGTGCCCTCCGGGGACAGCGCCTGCTCGTAGACGAACTCGCCGGTGCTCTCGAGCCGATCCGCGAAGTCCCGCATGTACTGGATGTGAGCCGAGATCTCCTCTGGCGTCCACTGATCCATCGGCACGTCGTTGACCGATGCCGGGGCACCACGGTAATGCTTGAGCAGCAGATACTTGGCCATCATTTTCTCCTTGATGCGGTACGGCCCATTGTGGTCATGTTCACCCCGGGGACGGAGCCGCGCTCGGGATCTCGACATCTCACCGCGACATTCTTTCGGCGATCTTCCATTGCACCGCGCACTGACGAGCCGTTCGCGGCTCCTGGTCGGCCGGACCCGCGCGCGCCGTTGCTCGATCGGCTTGCGACACCGTCTGGGCGACCAGCATGACCTGGGGCATATCGATGGAACGACCCTGTCGGCCGGTTTGCTCTGCCAACTCGACGATGATCCTTCTGGACTGCGGATGTAGCGAAGCCGAGCGGTCCTCGTAGCGCTCCGGTTCGCCGAAGGATGCGAGGCTGCCCGTCGAGTCCAGGCAACTCTTATTCGGCATGAGGTAGGTCAAGGGTGTCGAACTGGTGCGTGGACCAGATGCGGCGCGAGCCTTCCTCGGGGTAGGGCTGGGTGATTGGTTCGGTGTTGTAGACGCGAGTGGTTCGCGTGTGTGGATCGTAGGGTGCCCAGCCGGGTTTGCCGGTGGTCGCGAAGCCCACCCAGTCGGCGCGCATGTGGTGAGCGACGTGGGTGATTTCGTTCGCGGCGTTCGGATGCGCGCAGCGGTGGGCGCGCACCTCCTCGGGGCTGAGGGTGCCGAAGATGAGCAGGAAGTCCAGGGCGTGGGAGGCGCCCTGTTCGGAGTTGAAGCTCCAGGCCAGTTCGTAGAGCCACACGGGTCCGCCGCCGGCGTGCGCGGCGTCGGCGAGGTGCAGGCTGGGCATCCGAAACAGCCAGTCGGAGTTGAGAACTTCGAATCGTTGCCCGGGTGTGGCGTCCGGGTAGGCGGTGCGATAGAGCTCGCTGCCATCTGTGCTGGGTGCGAGGTGGTCGAATGCTGCGGTTAGGCGCGCATCGTTCGGCTCGCCGCCGGGCCGGGATGTGTAGAGCCGGTACTCGTCTCGGGTGTGGCCGATGAGCAGGTCGATGTCGCGTGCGGCGCCGTCTGCCAGCGCACGCCACGGCGCGCGTGGCAGGATGTCGCCGTCGATGACGGGGGAGAACGGTGTCGGCGTGAGCGCCATAGGTCCCCAGGACTCGACGAATTCCGGCATCTTCTGGATCACCGCGTCCGTCGCGTCGGTCAGTGCCCGCGGCGGGAGGCGGGCCAGGTCGTCGATGGTGGCGCGCGCGCCGAGCTGCGCGGCGATCGTTGTCGAGATCGCGGTGGCGAGCCGTTCGGAGAAGTAGGTACCCGGCATGCTCTGACTGATCGCCCGTCGAAACAGTCCGGCTGCCATCGGCATGACAAGCAGAGCGGCAATGCACGCTCCGCCAGCGGACTCGCCGAAAACGGTGACATTGTCCGGATCGCCGCCGAACCCGGCGATATTGTCCTGGACCCATCGCAGTGCGGCGATCTGGTCGAGGATGCCGCGGTTGTCCGGGGCGCCGGCGATGCGGGCGAAGCCGTCGACACCGACGCGATAGTTCATGCTGACCACCACCACCCCGGACCCGGCGATCGTCGCACCGTCGTAGTGCGGGTTTTCGGAGTGGTTCTCCAGGTACGTGCCGCCCTGGATCCACACCATCACCGGCCGTCCCGCGGCCCCGAGGTCGGGTGACCAGACGTTGAGCGTCAAACAGTCTTCGGAACCGTCGCCGACGCTGCCGGACACCGACGACATCACCGAACCCGTATGTGCCGCTTGGGGAACCGGTGGACCGAACTCCAGCGCGTCGCGGATGCCATCCCATCGCTGGACCGGAACCGGCGCCCCGAAGCGCCGTGAGCCGATCGGTGGCTCGGCGTAGGGGATACCCCGGAAGACCGCGATGGCGTTCTCCCACCTGCCACGCACGACTCCGGCGGTCGTGCGGATCTCAGGGGCGATAGTCATGCGGGCCACTCACTTCCCTCGGTAGCTCACCTACTGCGTGGCCGTGAATTCGTCGACGAGCGCCGGTGGTGCCTGCCACCTCCGCTGTCGCTCGACCACCGGCTACGAACCCGACCTCGAACCGTCAGTCTGCACCATCAGCCCTGAATCGCACTGGTGCTCAACAATATTCAGCACAGGCGCATCCTTGCCGCTTCAGGCTATCGGCATACCGCTTTCGGCACATCAAAAAGGGAACCGGTCGATGGCCGGGTGATGCGGACATCGTCGGCGTTCGGGCACACCGACGAGCGCGTGGTCGCCGCGATCCGCGACGCCTTGGACGCGGAGACGAAGCGGTCCACCGGGAGTCGGTGTTGCCGTTGAGGGGCGAACGTGAGATCGAGTGTTGGACGGCCGGTTACCACGATTCGATCAGCGGGACATCGTGTTCCTGCCGCTGCCATTGTTCGGTGAGGCGACCGAGTCGGTGCGGGGCGGCGATGCCGCGCACGCCTGCGATCTTGTCGTCACGGATCTCCAGAATCGCGACGCCCACGACCCGGTCGTCGAGCGTGGCGAGCATGGCCGGGCAACCGTTGACCACGGCGGCATGGAACGAGGGCGAGCCACCGGCGAGTCTGCGCTTGACCGGAGACGGTTTGAAGCCGGCCCGCACCGCGCTGGCGATCCGCTCCGGAGTCGAGTACCAGATCAGCTTCTCGGCCAGCCCCAGCCCGGCGCCGTCGGAGATGCCGGTCGCGTCGTCGGTCAGCAGCGCCACCAGCCGTTCGGTCCGGCCCGAGGCGGCGGCAGCGACGAATGCCTCGACAATTCGACGCGCGGAGGCATGGTCGATGTCAGTGCCGTTGCCAGCGGCGGCGATTCGACGCCGGGCACGGTGGGCGTGTTGCTGACTCCCGGACGCGGTGATGCCGAGAATCTCGGCTATTTCGGCGTGGCTGTACGCAAAGGCCTCGCGCAGCACGTAAACGGCCCGTTCGACCGGAGACAGACGCTCCATGAGCGTCAGCACCGCCAGGGTCACCGATTCGCGCTGCTCGACGGTGTCGGCCGGGCCCAGCATCGGGTCGCCGTCGAGGAGTGGTTCGGGCATCCAGGTGCCGACCGCGCGCTCGCGCCGCACCTTCGCCGAACGGAGCCGGTCGAGCGCCAGGTTGGTGACGATCTTGGTCAGCCACGCCTCGGGCACCTCGATGTACTCCTGGTCTGCGGCCTGCCACCGCAGGAACGCGTCCTGCACCGTGTCCTCGGCGTCGGCGGCCGAGCCGAGCAGACGGTAGGCGAGCGAGGCCAGCCGATTCCGGCTGGCCTCGAAACACGCCACGGTGGCAGTGTCCATGAGCACCACTCTATGCGGCGACCACGCCGCGCGAGTGCTCGCGAGTGGTGGCCAAGCGGTACTGGTGACTGGGCTTTCCGAGGTTCGGGTGGTACAAGGCCCAGGCGGCACCGTCGAGGATCGACGACTTGATGCGCGCGGCCGTCCGACCACGCAGGGGCCGCGGCTTCGTTTGCGAGGCTTTGTCGACCAACTGGTAGATCGCGTCCTTGCGGCCGAGGCTGATGTGGTTGCCGGCATACGACATCGTGATCGCCGGGATCTTGCGCCCGGTCAGGTCCCCGATGATTGCGGCCGTCGCCTGCTTGGCGGTCGGTGCCGTGGACGCGCAGGACATCGGCAACGGAAGACCGCTCTCGGCGATGACGAAGGCGCTGTCACCGGCAGAGTAGACATCCGGGTGCGAGACCGACCGCATCTGACGATCGACCGTGATCTGGCCATTGGTTTCCACCGCGAGGCCGCTGGCGGCGGCGATCGGGTGGACGGCGAAGCCAGCGGTCCACACGGTCGCGTCCGAGGCGAAAGCGGTGCCGTCTGCGGCGACCGCCGCCGCCTGCTCGACGCGCTCGATGGCGGTGTGCTCGCGGACCGGGATACCGAACCGGTCGAAGGCACGCAGCAGGTGACGGCGCGCCTTCGGGCTCAGCCAGCCGCCCAGTTCGCCCCTGGTGACAAGGCTGACCTGAAGTCCTGGACGGGATTCGGCGATCTCTGTGGCAGCCTCGATCGCGGTCAGGTTGCCGCCGACCACCACCACCTTCCCGTCCTCGCCCAACTCGTCCAGGCGTGTGCGCAGGCGCAGCGCGGCCGGCCGAGCGGCCACATGGAAGGCGTGCTCGTCGACGCCGGGAACACCGTGGTCAGCGGCGGTGCTGCCGAGTGTGTAGAGGAGGGTGTCGTATGCGAGCCGGTCGATGCGCGCGCCGTCGGCGACTGTGACAGTCCGGTGCTCGACGTCGACGTTGGTTACCCGCGCCACTCGTAGCCGGATGCCGGTGCCCGCGAACACCTCCGCCAGCGGCCGGTGGCGCAGATCCTGCCCGGCGGCGAGTTGGTGCAGGCGCAGCCGCTCGACGAAATCGGGTTCGGCGTTGACGACGGTGATCTCGAAGTCGTCGGAGTGGAGTTGGCGGGCCAAGTATCCGGCGGAGAAGGTTCCGGCATATCCGGCCCCGAGGACGACGATGCGGTGCTTCATGGTTCGCTCCTGTCTGGTTCGCGTGCTCCCTGAACGAGACAGCCCCCGAATTCCTGACAGCATCGACCGGTGATGTGGATCACCCCAAGGATCGCGCAGCGGACGAACTCCACGCCGAACCACGCTAGCCCGAGCAGGTTGTCGACTTCGTCGACGAGTTGGGGTGCCGGTAAGAACTGTGTCACCCGGTACATGAAGCTATGCAACGTCCGGCGCCGACCACCGTCACGCGGCCGTGGCGGGCGCGGCGTCGATGACTTGCCGCATTCGCTGCGCCTCCTCCAGAGTGGCGAGCGGATAGGCGAATTCGGCCGCACACGCGCATCGGCGCTGCCACTGCCCACCGCGTAGACCAGGTAGTCGTAGCCGACCGTGTCGCCGCCCGCCGACACCATGCTGCGGTTGTCAGCGTCGATCCGGGTCACGGTGTCGACCACCAGCCGGACACGCGCGCCCAGCATTCTCGGTAGTCGATAACCGTCCTGCGTTCCGGCCCCCAAAGGGCAGTGCGTGCGGTGGCGCACGTCACGCCGTCGGGGTGTCACAGGCTCAAGGCCGGCGGTGTCTGATGCCCGACCAGTTACACGATCGGGAAGCCAACAGAGATGCCCGCGAACGGCATCGTCCGGCAGCCGGTCGGCGACGAACGGCTCGGCCAGATCGAGGACGAGCCCGAGTCGCCCGCACCTGAAGGAGAAGCTCATGAACCTCGCCCTCTGGACCGTTGCGGGGCTGCTTGCCGCCCTCGCCCTTTCCGGTGGAGCCACCAAAGCGTTCATGCCCAAGGCCAAGCTGGACGAATTGAGCGCGAAAACCGGTGGGGGATGGACCATGCACGCCAGCGCCGGTTTCGTCAGAACCCTCGGGGTCCTCGAGATCCTCGCCGCGGTCGGCCTGATCCTGCCCGCCGCGCTCGACATCGCACCGGTGATGTGCCGGTGACAGCCGTCTGCTGGATCCTGTTGATGATCGGCGCGATGATCACCCACGCCCGCTACGGCCAGTACAAATACGTCGTGCTGAATCTCGGCTACCTCGCTCTGGCGGCCTTCGTGGCCTGGGGCCGCTTCGGCCCCGAGTCCTTCACCGGCTGATTCAGGTAAGCCTGCCAGCAGGTCGCGTCATAGAACCGCAGCATCAGCGGCAGGGTTCGGAGTCCTGGCTACGGTCAGGCCGTGCCGGTGGAGTTTCTGGAGGGGCGGGTGACGGCCCAGGCGGCCTCGATCATCGGGAAGATCTCGTCGATCGCGGTCTGCGGATCGGCCGCCTCACGGGCCAGCGAATAGGCGTCGATCACGAACCTCGCAATCGTCCGGGACGCTGTTGTGGTCTGTGCCAAGTCGGGATCGGCAGCGATGGCCGTTGCCAGCGACTCTGCATGGCGCAGCCTCATCGACTCCTCGTACTCCCGCAGGGCAGGTGATTCGTCGATCATGCGCCAGAGCGGGGTGGCGCTGCCCGCCGTGCAATGTCGCACCTGGGCCTGGATCTCGCGGCGCAGCGCGGGGATGAGCGGCTCATGCGGTGCCCGGCTGGTGACCGCCCGCGTGAGGCGTTGCTCGAAGTCTTGATCCTGCTCGAACACCAGGGCCTCTTTCGAGGCGAAGTGGGAGAAGACCGTGGTAACGGCGACGTCGGCCTCGGCGGCCACGTCGCGGATGCCCACCGCGTCGTACCCCCGTTCCAGGAAGAGCCGCAGGGCTGTTTCGGCGATCTTCTGGCGGGTCGCGGCCTTCTTGCGCTCGCGTCGCCCGGTCGGCATGGTCACGCCCAAACGCTATCAGGTACGAAGCCGAATTTGTTCCAAAACACTAACTGTTAGTGCTATGGTCCACCGCATGAAGAAGGTGAGCTTCGCCGAGTTCGGCGGTCCGGACGTCCTGCAACTCGTCGACGCCGAGGAGCCTCACGCGGGCCCCGGTCAGGTACGCATCGCGGTGCGGGCGGCGGGCGTGAACCCCGTCGACTGGAGGATCCGTGAAGGCCAGATCCTCGGGGCCCATCCGATCGAGTTACCCTCCGGAGTCGGGCTGGACGCCTCCGGGGTGGTAGACGAGGTCGGTGAGGGCGTCGAAGGCGTCGAGGTCGGCGACCACGTGTTCGGCGAAGGCTCGAGCACCTATGCCGAGTTCGCCGTGTTGTCGGCCTGGGCCCGTGTGCCCGAGGGACTGGCCTTCGAAGAGGCGGCCGGTTACCCCTCCGTGGTGGAGACCGCGCTGCGCATCATCGGCGAGGTCGGCGTGCAGGCCGGGCAGACACTGCTGGTCAGCGGTGCGTCCGGGGGAGTCGGATCGGCGGTGCTGCAGATCGCCCGCGACCGCGGCATCACGGTGATAGGCACGGCCGGTGCCGCGAACCAGGACTATCTGCGCAGCCTGGGTGCCCTCACCACGACGTACAGCGAAGGCTGGGTCGAGCGGGTGCGGCGGCTCGGCCATGTCGACGCAGCTCTCGATCTGGCCGGCTCGGGCGTGATCCCCGAGCTCGTCGAACTGACCGGGGATCCGCAGAAGGTGATCTCCATCGCCGATCTCACTGCGCCGGAGTTCGGTGTCCGATTCTCCGGCGTGGCCGGGAGCGTGCCGGAAGCGCTCGCCGAGGCCGTCGGCCTCATCTCGCGGGGAAAGCTCCACATCCCGGTCGAGAAGTCGTACACGCTCGCCGAGGCCGCGGCGGCGCACATCGACAGCCAGGCCGGTCACGCGCGCGGGCGCAGAGTCCTGGTCGTCTGAAAACCTTGGTGCTTGCTAGACCGAGCGATGCCCCCATGAGGGGGCTTTGCGGTTGCGTGGTCAGGCGGGTCGCTCGGCGGCGAGAAAGGGCATCATGAGGTTGAGCAGTTCGTGCGGCCGGTCCAGCGGGATGATGTGACCGCAATCCGGAATGACGTGTCCTACGAGGTTCTCGGTGATGGGGCGTAGCTGCCGCTCCAGCGCGTCGCCGACCGGGTGGGCGCCGATCGCCAGGGTGGGTGTGGTGAGCCGGTCGGCCGCCACGGCGTTATCGATCTGGTGGGCGCTGGTCGGCAGTGCGCGGTAATAGGAGAAGGCGCAGCGTAGGGCGTCATCTCCGGTGTAGGCATCGACGAACGCGTCGTGGATATCTGCCCGCACGCCCCGGCCACGGGTGCCAGTGGTGAGAAACCATTCGATATACCGCGCCTCGTGGCCGAGCAGGACCGTTTCGGCGAGACCGGGGACGGCGTGGAATCCGAACCACCACGGCGGACCCGCGACGAGGAAGTCCTCGGCGCCGGGGAGCGTGCCCAGCAGTGCTTCCATGACCACCAGCCGTCGTACCCGGTCGGGGTGCCGCAGGGCGAGCAGGACCGCGACCGGGGTGCCGGCATCGATCGCGACCACGGCCGCGGTGGGTTCGCGGAGGGCATCGAGGATCCCGGCTATATCGGCGACCAGCGTCTCGGCGTCGTAGCCGTCCGACGCACGGCTGGTGGCGCCGAACCCGCGTAGGTCCGGGGCGACCACCCGGTAATGCGCGGACAACGGGCCGATGATCTCGCTCCACAGTCGCCAGGTGTGCGGAAAGCCGTGCAGCAGAACGACCGCGGGGCCGGAGCCGGCAATGGCGACATTGGCGCGGATGCCGTTGGTCTCGATCTGGCGCAGCTCGATAGACGCGGCACGGAGCGGCGTGCGGGACATGGCACCTCCAGGTAGTTACCATTCGTTACCAGAAAACGATAGGTAACCTCAATTGCGTTGCCAAGACGGCACGTTGACTACAGGTGGTGAGGTCCAGGTGAGTACTCGATCAGCGCAGGCGAAGGCATCGGATCGCGGTGATCTGTTCGATTGCCAATGCCCGACACGTCAGTTGCTGGACCGCATCGGCACAAAATGGACGTCGATGGCGATCAAAGTCCTCGCGCAGGCCGCGCCGGGTGAGGTGCGGTTCGCCGAGCTGCGGCGGCGAATGCCCGGTGTATCCCAGAAGATGCTGTCGGTGACCCTGCACAACCTGGTCCGGGACGGTCTGGTCACCCGTCGAGTGGAGCCGACAGTGCCACCGCGCGTGCACTACCGGCTCACCGAACTGGGCTTGTCCCTGGAGGTCCCATTGGCGGCACTGCGCACCTGGGCCGAGGATCATATGGCCGAGATCGACCGCGCCAACGCCGTCAACGACGCACAAGCCGACCCAACCGCCAGCGAATAGCTTCCCAACAAACGCTCGAGCCGCATACCGAGCTGACCGACCGGCCAGCGCGGGGCATCGGAAGATCAACTGGCCGTGCCGATCCGAGGCCGGCGGAACATCCGCAGCCGAGAACCGCGCGACCTGGGCGCTACTGCAGTTGGTCGCGGCGGCGGGTCAAGTAGGCGGTCTCTGCGGTGTTGCCTGCCAGTTCGATGGCCTTGTCGTAGGCCGCGCGTGACTGCTGGCTTTGGCCCAGCCTGCGCAGCAGGTCGGCGCGGGTGGCGTGGTAGGCGTGATAGCCGGCCAGCTTGTCCTGGAGACAGTCGACTGCTGCCAGCGCCACCTGCGGGCCGTCGAGTTCGGCGACCGCGATGGCCCGGTTGAGGGCGATGATCGGTGAAGGGTCGAGGCGGACGAGCTGGTCGTAGAGGGCGAGGACCTGTGACCAGTCGGTGTCGCGCATGTCGCGGGCGGAGGTGTGCACGGCGTTGATCGCGGCGAGGATCTGGTAGCGGCCCGGAGCCACCCCGGCGGTGGCAGCGGCGAGGCGCTCGCGCACCAGCCGGTGGCCTTCGGCGATCAGCGCCGCGTCCCAGGCCCCACGGTCCTGCTCGACGAGCGTGACCAGTTCGCCGCCGGCCGAGATACGGGCGCTGCGGCGCGCCTCGGTGAGCAGCATCAGCGCCAGCAGCCCGGCCACCTCACCGTCGTCCGGCAGGAGGGCACGGATCAGGCGAGTGAGCCGGATCGCCTCGGTGGTCAGGTCGTGCCGTAGGGGATCGGTGTCGGGGCCGGTCGCCAGGTAGCCCTCGTTGAACACCAGGTACAGGACGGCGAGCACGCCGGAGACTCGCGTCGGCAGATCCTCGGCGGACGGCACGCGGTAGGGGATGCGAGCCGCCTTGATCTTGGCCTTCGCGCGGGTGATCCGCCGCTCCAAGGCGGTCTCGCGCACCAGGAAGGCGCGGGCGATCTCGGGTACGGTCAGACCGCCGACCATGCGCAGCGTCAGCGCCACGCGGGTCTCCATCGCCAGCGCCGGGTGACAGCAGGTGAAGATCAGCCGGAGCCGGTCGTCGTCGATAGCGCCGACAGGCTCGGGCGGGTCGTCGTACACCATCTGAGCCTCCTTGTACTTGTCGTCGCGCTTGTTCTCACGCCGGATCCGGTCGATGGCCTTGCGGTTGGCGGTGGTGGTCAGCCAAGCGCCAGGGTTGGGGGGCACGCCGTCGGCCCGCCACCGCTCGACGGCGGTCGCGAACGCCTCGGCCGCTGCCTCCTCGGCGATGTCGAGGTCACCGAAGCGCCTGGTCAGGGCGGCAACCACCCGAGCCCACTCCTCGTGGTGGGCCCGGGTGACCGCCTCGCGGACGTCGACCATGCTCACTCCGCCAGGAACGGCCGCACCTCGATCTTCCGATCGCAGACCTTCGACGCCTCGGTGGCGAGCCTGAGCGCCACATCCAGATCGGGGGCCTCCCACACCCAGACGCCGGCGAGGTACTCCTTCGACTCCACGAAAGGCCCGTCGCTGAACACCGCCTGCTCGCCCCGGTTGTCGATGACCGTGGCCGCGTCGGTATCTGCGAGTCCGCCCGCGAAAACCCAGTAGCCCTCGGCGATAAGTCGTTCGTTGAACGCGCTGATGGCAGGCCGCCCATCCGCGCTGCCGGGATTGCTCTTGTCATCGATCACGGAAACCAGGTACTGCATCTGAAGATCCTCTCCTCTGGTGTCAAGACAGCGTGGTTCGGTGGTCAGGGACTTCAAGCCGTTGGCACATACTGCGGGCGCCCGGCCGGCCGGTATACCTGGATCGTCACGCCCTTCGAGTCGACGCGTGACTCGACCAGGTCGAGCGCAAGATCCGGGCCGGTCTCCGGGAACAGTCTCGCGCCCTGGCCGAGGATCACCGGGATCACGATCAGAGTCATCTCGTCGACCAGATCGTTCTCCAGCAGCCACCGGGTCAGGACGCCACTGCCGTGCACCTGCAGCTCGCCCTCGGGCTTGGCCTTCAGCTCAATAATGGCTGCCGCGAGGTCACCGCGGAGAACGGTCGTGTCTTCCCAACGCGGCGCGGTGAGCGTGGTCGAGGCAACGTACTTGGGGGCCTCGTTCAAGGCCACGCCGATGGGATGTGCGCGCATCTGGTCGATTGATCCCCAGGAGCCGGCGAACAGCTCGTAGGTGCACCGGCCGAACAGGAACGCCTCTGCGCGCTGGTAGGTCTGCGTGATGAACGTCCTGGTCTCGTCGTCGCCCTTCCCCCGGGCCCATCCACCGCGCTCGAATCCGTTCCTGCGGTCATCCGGCGCGGCGCCGTTTCCCTGCATCACTCCATCGATGGTGACCTGAGTCATGGTCGTCAGCTTCATGATCGCGGTTCCTTTGCCTTGGCGCCGCCCCGTGTCGGCGGCCTCACCCCTGCTACGAACACCACCGCCCCGATCCGACACCGCCTCCCGGATTTCTTTGAAGAATTTTCCGGGACGCTGGTCGTCAGCAATCCGACAGCACGACAGTGTCGCGGCAACCGCGCTCCACTTCCTCGAGCGCGCCCAGTGCGGACCAGATCGATCGCGAAGATTCTGACCAGTGGTGGCAGGCGTAGAACGGCTCGGGCGCGAGGGCAACCCCGTCGGTGGCGTGGGCGTGGCGGAATTGGCGGATGTCGATCTCGACACCGGCCTGCGCGCGTAGCCGATCCAGTGGTGGTCGCCGGCATCGTCGGAAAGGTGCCCGCACCGGTGGTACTTCCATTGATGCTGGGACGGAACAGCACGCCGGAGGTGTAGCTGGTACGGGGCACGTCGACCTCGGGGAGACCCCTACCGCCAGCGCGGTCCGGGAGATCGCCGAGGAACTGGCGTCCGGCTCGACCCGGCCGCGCTGGAGCCGGGCGGGACGATGTTCCGTCCGTCGCCGGAGCCGCGGGTGGACCTCTGCTTCCTCGCCCGCACTCCGTAGATTCGCGAACCGCGCAAGGTTCCCACTCCTGCTTTCACGGCCGCGGACGGTAGCACGTCCCTACTTGACCCCTGGCCGTAGCTTCGGGAGTCCTGGGCCTCGACGGGAGCTTGTGATCCTTTCAGATGAGAGACAACACCGACCTGCGGCCGGGGTACCTAGTTTTTCATAAGTTCCGTTGGAGATACGTTGCGTTTGCGGACACCAAACGTAAACGAAACCAAGGCATCGAGCTCGCGACGATTCCACGAAGGCTGACCACCGATAATGTTCACTTATCGGGGTCTAGAACGAGATGATCGGCATAGGGAAGTTCTTGAGCCGACACGGATTTCGTTTCGTATGAATACGTTGAAAGTGACGAAACCAACGCTACTATTCTGTGGTGTCCAACGTTTGTAGCTACCCGGGGTGTGCTCGACCGATTACACGCGGGGGAGGGCCCGGGCGACCCTCGGAATACTGTGATCATCCAGACCACACGCGGTGGCGAGCGTGGCGAGAACGTCAACGGCAGCAACAGGAATCGGAAGCACCCCCGAGTTCTGTCACTGTGACGCAGCAGGGGCCCGTGACGGTGGCTCGGTTGCGTGCCGATGAGCTGCTCACCCAATTCCGTGGGCTGGCAGATCAACTCGGCAATACGCTGACCGCGGCGGTGGCCGAGCTGTCCACCCTTGCCGATCCATCGATCGCCGAGGCGCAGGTACAGGCCGTGCAAGCGGATGCGGCGCGGCGGATCGCCGAGGCGGAGGTGGCGACGGTCACGGCCGAGCAGGCGCGTCGGGAGGCGGATGAGGCCAGGGCAGCGGCGGAATCGGCCGCCGACGATGCGGCGAGTGCGGCCGAGCATGCGGAATCCTTGGTCGCCCAGGCGGATACCGCGCGGGCAGATGCGATGCGCGAGGTCGAGCGGGCGACCAAACAGGCCGCCGACGATGTATTCGCGGCGCGCAGCGCGGCCGAATCCGAGATTCGCACCATCCGCCGCGAGGCCGCCGACGATGTGGAACGCGCGCGACAGCAGGCAACCGAGGATGTGGAATTGGCGCGGCGCAAGGCGGCCGCCGAGATCGAGCAGATCCGCCGCGAATCCGCCCAGCAGATCACCGCGGCCGGTGCCGAACGCGACCTGGCGGTACAGCGTGCCGCCGATGCCGAGCGTGCCATCGAACGCGCCGAACAGGCTGCCGCCGAGCGCAATCAGGCCGTTGCGGAGGCGCGCGAGGAGTTGAACCGGGTGCGGGCGGAACTGGATCGAACCCGCGGTGAGCTCGCCGATGTTCGCCGCGCGGCGAGTACGGAGATCGCGGCCGTGCGTACCGAGTCGGCGGTGGCAGTCGAGCAGGCGCGGCGCGAAGCGGCCGAACGGCTGGCCGCACTCGATGACGCCCGGGCGCAGACATTGGCGCGAGCGGAACGGGCGGAACGTCAGCTGGACCATATGGTCGCCGAATCTCGCACGAGCCGAGGGGGATCGGTGTCCGATGCGGCTCCGGAATAGCAGACCGCGATACATCTTTCGAATTCGCCGACGACAGCGTCCTGAAATAGCTGTCGATAAGGGAGATCAGCAGTGGGGACTGGCCAGGACGCATCGAACAACTCAGTTGTGAATTAGTTGGAAGATCGGCCGACGCAAAGTAGCACCGGAACGCAGAAGCCCAGCCTGAGCTGGGCTTCTGGTAGGCCTAACGGACCAGCAGATGAACCGTGCGATGCTGGTCGGCGGTCCCGAAATCGCGATCTGCCCCGTCGGTACCCGAAGGGGCGCAGCGGGTGGTTCCCGGTGAGCGGTGAGATGCGGAATCGGTGCCTACGCACCCTCTGCACTATTCGACCGGCTGAGGTGTCGTCCAGGTCTGGCGTCCGACGTCGTTGAGGTGGCTCAGCGCTTGGACGTAGGACTCGACAAGGCTCGTCTCGCAGTAGGGCACGCCGATGTCGGCGCAGAATTGGGCGACCATCGGCTGGGCTCGCCGCAGGTTGGCGCGGGGCATCGACGGGAACAGGTGGTGCTCGATCTGGTAGTTCAGGCCACCCAGGACGGTATCGACGAGAAAGCCGCCGCGGACATTACGTGAGGTGAGCACCTGTCTGCGCAGGAAGTCGGTGTTGTCGCCTTCGGGCAGAACTTCCATCCCCTTGTGGTTGGGGGCGAACGTGCAGCCCATGTACAACCCGAATAGACCCTGCTGAACAACGATGAACGCCAACGCTTTACCCGGCGACAGGACCAGGAACACCGCGGAGAGGTACCCGACACCGTGCGCGGCGAGCAGTGCACCCTCCCAGACGCGATTCGGGATCGGCCAGCGAAACACCGCCCGGACGCTCGCGTAGTGCAAGCTGCCGCCTTCGAGCAACAACATTGGGAAGAACAGCCAGGCCTGGTACCGGAAGATCAGCCGACGGATACCCGTGCCGGCCCGTGCGCGTTCGCCGGAATGGGCCAGGATTCCCATGACGTCGGGATCCGCACCCTCGGTGTTGGGGTGGGCGTGGTGCCTGTTGTGATTGCTGGTCCACCAGCCGATGCTCAGCCCGATACCGAGATTGCCGACGATCATGCCGTACAGGTAGTTGGCTCGCCGAGAAGCGAAGATCTGCTTGTGCCCGGCGTCATGTCCCAGGAAAGCGATCTGCGCGAACACCGCGGCCAGGAACACCCCAACACCCAGCTGCCACCACGAATCTCCGATGACGACGAACCCCGCCCACCCGGCAACGAACGCCCCTGCAGTAATCGCACTCTTCCACCCGTAGTACCGCAACTGGCGGTCCAATAGATCCGCCTCCCGGATCCGACGCAACAAGACCGAGTACTCACTACCACGCACCGGGACAACATCAGACGCAACTACCACGGGACCAGCCTGCCGCATGGAGACCACGTCCAAGTGAACGGGGTTGCGGATCGGTGATACGCCTACGTGACAACCACGCCGACAGCAGCATTCGCTCTCGGAAACAACCTCGCTGGAGCGGTGTGCCGCGGCCACCGCGATGGTGTTTGTACCTGCCGCACTTCTCGCTGAGCCACGCGGCGCGCATCGGCCGGGGTGCACTGGTGACCATCGGCGCGGGAGATCGCCGCCGAGCTCTGACGGACCGGAGCGCGCACCGAACTCCAGGCCGCGTAGCGCTGCCCTCTGCCGCCGAAGGTTAGTGTGGCCCCATGGCTGTAATCCACCGCACGACAATGTCTCCCACCAAACTCGAGCTGCTCACCGCCTGGCTGCCGACCCGGCCCTGGTATCGAGACAGCGACCGCACACCGGAGCTGACCAAGGCCGGTGGCTTCCGGCTCGACGATCCGACGGGTGCGGTCGGCATCGAATTCATGCTGGTGACCGATGGTGCGGGGCCGGACGCCCGCACCTACCACCTGCCGCTGACATACCGTGGCGCGCCACTCGACGGTGCCGACGAAGCTCTTATCGGGACCTCGATACACGGCATACTCGGACAGCGTTGGATCTATGACGGAACCCGGGATCCGGTGGCGGTCGCCCAGATTGTCGCGCTGCTGACCGGGCGAGCGCGGCCGCAGGCGCAGAGCGAGAGCGACACTCCGGACCCATCGGTCATCGTCACGGTCGGCGAACTCGCCGACACCGCAAGCGAACTCGTCTCGACCACCGATGGGCCCTCATACACCGATATCGCCGTGCAGGGCGGTGCGATCGCGGTGCTTCGCCACGTCCTGAACACCGCTGACGCCCCTGGCGCAGCCGATGCCCGAGTGAGCGTGCCGTGGCAACTCGGCGACGGTTCCACCGCCCGCGCTGTAGTTCTCGCGTTGGGAGCATGAGCCGGGAATCCGGTGGAAAATTATCGGAGTTCAGCGAGTCGAAAGCAAACATTCGGCTATCCGCATTCTCGAGTCATACCATGGTGCTATGCCCGAAAACGAGAGTGCGGGTCCTGGGGGTGAGCTTGTCGGCGGGGCGCGGCAGGCGGTGTTGTTCGCAGGCATCGGCTCGGTGGCCCTCGGGGGGCTCATCGCCGTGTGGCCGCACAAGACCGAAGCTACCGCGCAACTGCTGTTCGGCCTCTATCTGCTGTGGGGCGGCGCGTTACAGCTCATCATCGCCATGGGGTCGCGATTCGCGACCGCGCTACGGATTTTCATATTCTTCAGCGGCGTTGCCTCCGTCGCCCTGGCAGTATTGTCATTGCGCAGCGCGAATTCGGTGGTGCTGCTTGCAGTGTTGGTCGGCCTGGGCTGGGCCATCCGCGGCATCGCGCAGGCCACCGTAGCGGTCTGGTCCGATGGGTTACCAGAAAGTGGCTGGCAAGAGGTGTTCGGGCTGCTGACCATGATGGTCGGGATGGTCGTGATCGTCTTGCCCTTCGATTCACTCGAGGTACTGGCCTTGGCGGTCGGTGGCTGCGCGATCGTGATCGGTGCACTGGAAATCCTCACCGGCGCCCGCCGCCGGGGCGATGTTGTCCCGGTCCCGGACACCGTGCCCATTCCGGTAATCCCGAACTGAGTTGGCACACACTCGAATTGGTGCGGTGGCGCGAAGATCGGGCGGCGGGTTAACTGTCGAGCATGGCACCCACAGCGAGTGGTTCGGAATTGATCGTTGTCACCCGCGGTGCGCGGGCGGGTATCGACCAGAATGCGGTGCGCGAGAGTCTCGCGGCGCAATCCCGGTTGGTCGAGTTACTGCCCGAAGGCGGTGCGCCGGTGCGGATCTTCGGGCCCGCCAATCGGCTGCCGCAGCGGATCGCGGACACCGATCAGGAGCCGATCGGTGCGGAGTATCTGAACTACTTCGCGGTGCGCGGCGTCGCGGCCGAACTCGAGGCAGTCGCGGATCGGCTGCGTGCCGATGACGCGGTCGAGGCGGCCTACATCAAACCGCCCGCCGAGCCGCCGATCGCACCACCGGTGGTGCTGGCCGATATCGCGGCCCGAAGACTCGAGGACGCACCGCCGGTCACGCCGAATTACGAAGTCCGGCAGGGATATCTGGAGGCCGCACCGCAGGGGGTGAACGCCCGCTGGGCTTGGACCCAACCCGGTGGTCGCGGCGCGGGCGTGCGCATCGTGGATGTGGAGGGTGCGTGGCGGTTCACCCACGAGGACCTGCTGGCGAACCAGGGCGGGGTGATCGGCAACGCGCCGTCGGCGGATCTGGGCTGGCGCAATCATGGCACCGCGGTGGCCGGTGAGATCAGCGGTGACGTAAACACTTTCGGCATTACCGGCATTGCCGCCGATGCCGGCATCCGCGCGGTCTCGGTCTTCGACGCGGGTTCCGCGGCCGCCATCCGCACCGCCGCCGACGCGCTCGGCGCGGGCGACATCATCCTGCTCGAACTGCACCGGCCCGGACCGCGCTACAACTACCAGAACCGTTCGGACCAGGCGGGATACATCGCGATCGAATGGTGGCCCGACGACTGGGCCGCGATCCGCTACGCCATCGGACGCGGTGTCATCGTGGTCGGGGCCGCGGGCAACGGCGCCGAAGACCTCGACAGCGCACTCTATGAAACCCGACCCGCCGACTTCCCGTCCTCCTGGCGCAACCCGTTCCGTGGCGGCGCGGCCGATTCCGGTGCGATCCTGGTCGGCGCAGGTTCCCCGCCACCGGGATTGCACGGCCGCGACCACGGACCCGCGCGCTCACGGCTCGCCTTCTCCAACTATGGATCTCGCGTCGACGCCCAGGGCTGGGGCCTGGAGGTGACCACCACCGGATACGGCGATCTGCAGGGCGGCACGGACGAAGACTATTGGTACACAGACACTTTCAGCGGAACCTCGAGCGCGTCCCCGATCGTCGTCGGCTCGGTTGCCAGCTACCAGGGGCTGGCGGCCGCAGGCACCGGTCGCAAGACCCCGGCCGAAGTACGGGCCCGGCTGCGCGCCACCGGCTCACCGCAAGTAGACGCACCGGGACGGCCCGCGACACAGCGGATCGGGAATCTGCCCGATATCCAGGCCCTGATCGCACCGTGAATTCGGGCTGGGTCCTACCGGCTACCGGCCGTTGCGGGTCCCCGGCGCCCTGTTCCGATCCGACCGAGCAGGTCTGGTCAGGCATTGAACGAATGCGATCTGGCAGTGCACAGGTCTTCTCGGCGCCACCGGGCTCGGGCAGGCTGGTCGTGCTATGCAGGGCTGCCGATCAGGTTCGAAAGGGTTGCCGGGGATGTCGCCGGCCCCGGCCATATGACTGTGCTCGCGTGCCAGGCCAACCGGCCTGAGTCGACCCATATTTGAAGGTTTCGGCCCACTGTCCTGCCGATATTGCCGGGAAGTTTCTACCAAAGGCTCAACGATACTGTTCATGCCATGAATGCGGCTGACGAGAATCTGGTAATCGAACTCAGCATGGCCGAATTGCGTGAGGTCACGGCCTATGCTGTGGCCTGCGCTGAGCCTGTTTTGGCGATTTTCGAGCGTGACTGTCCCGATGACTCGCGTCCCCGCGCGGTGCTCGACGAGGCGCGCAGGTTCGCCGCCGGGGGCAAGCGAACGAAAGCCCTCCGCGTGACCGCACTGGACGCGCACAGGGCCGCACGAGCAGCCGGAGAGATGGAACATGCAGCCGCAGCCGACGCGGCTCGCGCCGCCGGTAACGCGGGAGCAGCCGCATACCTGCACCCGCTGGCAAAGGCGACCCAGGGCGGACACATCCTCATGTCGGCCGCCCACGCTGCTCGAGCACTCGAACTCGATGCCGGCGACGACCGCAACGTCGGCGCCGACTACATCGAGAAGGCAACAGGTCTGGCCAGCTCCGTCGTGGTCAGCGTCCTGACGCGTTACCCGAACGCCCCGGGTGGTCGCGGCCGCGTGGGAGAGCTATGGCGGGAACTGGACACATCGTTGCGACGGTTGGCGACCGGTGTCGACCGGTAGTCGCACTGACCAGCGTGAGCGTGGCATCGACGATTCGACATGTCTCATCCGGTGAGGGCAAGCCGCGAGTTCATGTTGAGCTCGACCTCGCCATAAGGCAGCAAGTGCGACCAGAACACTGGGGTCAGGCCGCGTTCGTCCTCGGCGGTGAGCACGCCGTCCCATTCGCGGTCGGCGAGAATGTCCTGAGTCATCTCATGGGGTGGTCCGGCGCTGGTGACCGGTGCGGTAGCGGCCCGGGGTGGTGCCGATGATGTTGGTGAAGGCGGCGATGAAGCTGCTGGGGTTCGCCCATCCGCAGGCATGGGCGGCGCGGGTCGCGTCGTGGCCGTCGGCGAGAAGAACGAGTGCGTGATAGATGCGTAGCTGTGTGCGCCATTCATAGAAGGTCATGCCGAGTTCGTTGTGGAACAGTCGGCTGAGAGTGCGGGCGCTGGCTCCGATCGTCTGCCCGAGTTCGGCCAATGACGTGTTGTCTGCGGGGTTCTGGTATAGCAACTGCGCAATGGCTTGCAACCTGTCATCGCGTGGTTCCGGCAGTTGCAATGGCTGCTCGTGTGCCTCGTGGAGTTCATCGACAAGGACTCGGCGAAGGCGAGCGAGCGCGGCGCGGTCTTGGTCGCGTGTGGCGCGGTCGTAGTTGCGTGGGCCCGTGAGGGTGAGCAGGATTTCGCGGGCGAGGTCGGAGGTCATGAATACAGCAGGATGGTCTGGTACGAGCCGGGCCAGGGATGCCGGTAAGAAGACGATCCGCATATCAGTGTGGCCGTGCGCACGGTGGTAGTGCATGAATCCGGCGGGAGTCCATGCGACCCGATTGGCCGGAACGATCGATGTGCCGCGTTCGGTGTGCACCGACAGGACACCACGGGCCGCGTACACCAGGTGTCCACGTGGATGGGAATGCGCCGAACTCGTTCCCCCCGACGGCCATAGATGAACCCCTCCGGAAGGCCATAGCTGGGATGTCCCACCGGGCTGGGGAAGTTGGCGGCCAATGGGCATAAGTTGGCATTCTATCGGTGGTCGGCCACACCGCCTCCGGGCGACAGTGAATGCATGCGCGAAAACGTGTCTACGACAATGCGAGCGGCGGTCTGTGTCCGGGCGGGTGGCCCGGACGTGCTGGAGATCCGCGAGGTGCCGGTGCCAGCGGTTCGGGAGGGCTGGAGCCTGGTGCAGGTGAAGGCCGCGGGCCTGAACCGGTCGGAGCTGAGGACTCGTCAGGGGCATTCCCCGAACGTGCGGTTCCCGCGTGTGCTCGGGATCGAATGCGTGGGGATCGTGGCAGCATCAACCGATCCCACGATCCCTGATGGGACGACCGTTGCGGCGGTGATGGGTGAGATGGGACGGGAGTTCGACGGCGGTTACGCCGAGTATGCGCTGTTGCCGAACTCGCTGCTGATGCCGGTCAGCACCACGCTGCCCTGGGACGCCTTGGCCGCACTGCCCGAGACGTACTTGACCGCGCGGGGCTCGCTGGACGCGTTGGGGATCGCGCCAAAGGCCGGGGGCCGGTTGCTGATTCGCGGCGGGACCTCGTCTGTGGGGATGGCGGCCGCGTCGATCGCGTCCAGCTACGGTGTCGAGATCGCTGCCACCACTCGGCAGCAGGACAGGTCCGACGCCTTGACCGCGGTCGGCGTCGACCACGTGCTCGTCGATGCCGGTGGACCGCTGACCGCGAGGATGCATTCGGTCTGGCCCGAGGGGCCGGACTACGTGCTGGATCTCGTCGGGGCGCGCACAGCGGTGGACTCGCTGCGCCTGGTCCGTCGTGGCGGAACGGTGTGCGTGGCGGGTTCGCTCAGCGGATGGCTGATTCCGGACTTCGAACCGATAGCGATGATCCCGTCCGGAACCAAGTTCACGGCCTTCCACAGCCACAACCTCGAGGGCAGCGCAGGCACTACCGTGTTGCAGCGAATCGTCCACGAGGTCGAGGCAGGCGTCTATCGACCCAACGTCGACCATGTCTTCGGCCTGAACGACATCGTTGCGGCTCACCGGTACATGGAGAACAACCGAGCCACCGGGAAGCTTGTCGTGGTGCCCTAGCCGCTCATGTACATGCTCTGCCGTCTCATGCACCAGAGAATCGAGCCAGGCATGAACAGCTCCGCTAGCCGTGCACGTCCGTTGTTGCTGCCACGGCAGGGCGGTCCCAGGGTGTGGTGGAAACATGCGGACAACGCTGGGTGGCGAAAGGTGAATAGCCCGTTGAACTTTCGGCGCTAGTTCGGGTCGGAGTTCTGAACGGTTGGGGGTCGGTCCCGCCCTGGCACGAGCGGGCCATCGCCCGGTGATTTCGCGCTGACCTGCGCAGAGGCAGTGGGTAGCGGTCCGTGGCAGATGTCCACTGGCACAGTCGAAATCGGATTCGCTCGCCAGTGATGGGGGTGGCGCTGGTGTCGGGGTGGCGGAGAATTTGGGTAGGGTTCGGCGGCGCGGGCAGGGGTGAGTGCCGTCGTGACCGGAAAACCGAAGGGACGCCGAGGAGACTGTGGTGGGTGTCGTTACTGTCCGCGAAGAGCAGGCCATCCAGCGGTTGACCGATCGCCTGGTCGATGACTATCCGCCCGATCAGGTTGAGACCGTGGTGGGTACGGCGCGGCAGCGCTTCGAGGGGCATCCGGTGCGGGAATTCGTGCCGATTCTCATCGAGCGGATCGCCCGCAGGGAATTGGCGGCGGCCGTGGCGGGTGAAAGCGCATCCGCAGCGGAGCCTGGGACGGAACCTGTTGCTGTTCAGGGAGATTCGGGGACGCAGGCGCAGGGGATCCGCGCGATCGTGGCCTCGGGTGCGGGCAAGCTCGTCGCCGATAAGCGGCTGCTGGCACTCGCCGCCGCCGTGGTGGTCCTGGTCCTCGCACTTGTGGTCGGATTCGCCGTGCGGCAGCCCGACGCACCGGCCGCGGCCGGTGCGGCAGCGCCTGGGGTGACCACAGTGCACGGGGTGGTCGGTTCGGAGAAGATGGCATTCTTCGAGGATCCGCGCGTCGTGGAGGCGCTGGCCCGCAAGGGTGTCAAGGTGGCGGTCGATCCGGCGGGATCGCGGCAGATCGCGACCTCGGTCGACCTCGGGAAGTACGACTTCGCCTTCCCGTCCAGTGCGCCAGCCGCCGATCGGATCCAGCGGGCACGCAATATCAGCACCAAGTACACGCCGTTCTCCTCGCCCATGGCGATCGCGACCTTCCAGCCGATCGCGGACCTGCTGACCGCGGCCGGTGTGCTGCGTCCGGGGCCGGTGCCGACCTTCGATATGGCCCGCTATCTCGAACTCGTGCGCACCGACACGGAGTGGGACAAGCTTCCCGGCAACACCGTGTACCCGGTGCACAAGAACATCCTGGTTTCCACCACCGATCCGCGCACCTCCAACTCCGCGGCCATGTACCTGGCCATTGCCAGCCACGTCGCCAACGACAACACCATCGTGCAGGGTCCGGCCGCCGAGCAGGCCGTGCTGCCCACGGTTTCGCGACTGTTCGTGCGGCAGGGGTACACCGAGAACTCCACCGAGGGCCCGTTCCGCGAATACCTCTCGGCGGGTATGGGTCCGACGCCGATGGTCTGGATCTACGAGGCGCAGTTCGTCGAGGCGACCGTGCGCGGGCAGATCAAGCCGGGCATGGTGCTGACCTACCCGTCCCCGACCGTGCTCTCCCAGCACACCCTGGTGCCGCTGACCGCATCCGGCGACCGCATCGGCCGCCTACTCGCCACCGACCCGGACCTGCAGCGTTTGGCCGCCGAGCACGGCTTCCGCACCAGCGATCCCACTCAGTTCGCCAAGGTCACCGCCGACAACCACGTCGCGGTGGCCGCCGATCTGATCGACATGATCGACACCCCCACCAACGACACCCTCGAGCACCTGCTCGACGGCGTCACCAAGACCTACAACTAGTCCTGGTCCGCAGGCCGTTTGCCAGGGCATTTACCGGCGACCGATATGTCCGGATCATGACCGATTGCCCAGTCGGGGTAATCGGGGGATCGTGGAGAACGAAGGGGACATATCGGATCCGGGAGGTCGAGTAGCGGGGGCGGGGGATTCGAGTAGCCGGACACTCGTGGCAGTGGGGTGCGCTCGAGCCAGGCTGGGGTCGGGGATGGAGGAAAGGAGCCTCCTCATGAGTGGGATGTTCACCAAGACGGCCGTGCATGCGGGTCCATGCCGGTCGGCGCCCACGGTGGGTACGCACGGGATGGTGGTGTTCGGGACCGGCACCGACTGTTATCTCTCGCATCGGCCGATGTTTTTCGCGCCGTATGACTTTCAGGTGCTGCTCGACGTCGAACTGGATGAACGCGGCCGCGGGGCGCTCGGCGCCGATCGACGCGCCGGATTTGTCGGCTGCCACGCCTTCGCTCCGGCGGGGCTGTCGCTGGCCGACCTCGGTCCGGACGCGCAACATCCGCGAACTGAGTTCCGGGGCAACCTGATTCGCGGACATCTGGATCGCCGCGGCACGGTGATCGCGCGCGATGTCGAGGTGACGGTGCGCAACGTCGTATCCTTCGCCCAGCTCGATCCGCATCGATTGCGCACTGCCGAGCTGCTGACGCATCTGTGCTTCGGGCGGGCGGGCAAGATGTATCTGGCGCACCGGATCGTGCGGCGTCCGAGTTTCGATCAGATCGTCGCGGTCCGGCTCATCCCTGGCACCGTCACCGACCTGCTCGGACTCCCGCTGCCCGATGATGTCAGCGAATTGGAGTTCGAGCGGGCACAGCCGATCATTCTGGGGCAGCGCGATTTCACCGGCCAGCGGTTGCGGGTCGGGGAGGTAGCGGTGGCGGCATTCCACAGGACGGCCTCGGTGGGTGGGGAGCGTGGCTTCCTGGTCGAGATCGCCGTCGAGCGGCAGATCCATCTGGAGGTCGCCGACCTGGCGTGATGTCAATACGCCGGAGGTAGCGGTTCGGGGTGGATCGGATCAGGGTGGGAATCGGCCGATGGGAGGACGACCGGTTCGGTGTGGTCGCTTACCTTCGGATCATGTCCGAATCGGTGCTGTCCGCTGCGGCATCCGGTCGACGGATCGCCGAGGTCGACATTCTGCGGGGATGCGCGCTGTTCGGGATCCTGATCGTGAATGTCAATTTCGCCACGCTGATCTGGTCGTTCGCCGGGACCGACGACGATCCGCGACTCGGCTTCGACGGCACGGCCGACCATATGGTGAACGCGGTGGTGGAGGCGCTGTTCGAGGGCCGGTTCTATCTATTGTTCGCGTTTCTGTTCGGGTATTCGTTCACCCTGCAGATCGCCTCGGCGCAGCGGGCCGGGGTCTCGGCGAATCCGAGGTTGCTGCGTCGATGTGCCGCGCTGATGGTGATCGGGCTGGCGCATGTATTTCTGCTGTGGATCGGCGACATTCTGACGCTGTACGCGTTCCTGTGCCTGATTTTGATTCTGCTGCGGTGGGTGGGGCCGCGGCGCGCGATGATCGGCGGGGCAGTGCTGTACGGCGTGTGGTCGGTATGGTCGTTTCTGCCGAATTCCGGCGATGTCATTGCGCTTGCTGATCTGTTCGACGTGGTGGCGTTGCGCGAGGGATATACCGGCAGCGTCGGTGACACCTTCGCGATGCAGCTGTCCCAGGCGCCGGAGTGGATGGTCCTCATTTGGTTCACCCAGGGTGTTCCGGCGCTCGGATTGTTTCTGATCGGGATGGCGGCAGGTAAACGCCAATTGTTCACCGATCGGGAGACACTGCGCCGCTGGGCACCTCGGGTGTTGGTGGGCGGACTTGCGGTTGGGCTGCCGGTCTCGGCGGTGACCTTCGCGAATGTGATGGATTGGCTCGAGCCGCCGTCGTACTGGGCCGGGATCCAGGAATTGGTGAACCCTTTGATGACTTTCGCGTATATCGCCGGGATCATCATGCTGACCGAATCGGCGCGCACCGCACGGTATCTCGCGCTGCTCGCCCCGGCCGGACGGATGGCGGCATCGAACTACATTCTGCAGTCGGTGGTGTTGATGGTGGTCTACACCGGCTACGGGTTCGCGCTGGCCGATGATGTGCCACCGGCAGGCGTTATCGGGATTGCGCTGGTGACCTATGCGGTGCAGATCGTGCTCAGCGACCGGTGGTTGCGTCGACATGCGTATGGGCCGGTGGAGTGGGTTTTGCGGGCCGCGACGTATATGTCGGTTCCGGCCTGGCGTCGGCCGGAATATGCTCCGGCGCAGCGGGATTGAGTATCGCTGAACGACGGTGGATCGGACATCTGCACTTGTCCTCGGACACGGTCGACACCGGCCGGGATAATGCGGTGGACGGATGTTTATGGTGGTGCGCGCGCCGATCGAGGGAGAAGTGCTGTGTCTGCTGTTCGGCCACGTGTTCGTGTCGTGCACCTGAACGGTCCGGCATTCCGGGCGCTCGCGGCAGGGGATCTCGCAACGGCGAACAAGGTGAGTCCGGTATCGCTGACAACGTATTTCGTGGATCCGGTTTCGCGGCGGACATGGCAGCGGCGCAGCGAGCAGGCGTTGCGTGATCCGGCCAGTGCGGGTTGGGTCACCGGTGTGATCTGGGATGTGCCCAAGCAACTGGCTGTTGGTATGGCCGGGTTCCACGCGGCGCCCGACTCATCGGGAAGGGTAGAGATCGGATATGCCGTCGATCCGGCTCTGCGCCGGCGTGGTTATGCCCGTGCGGCCTTGGATTGTTTGCTGCAGCGTGCCGCGTGGGAGCCGGGGGTCCGAATGGTTCGCGTCAGCATCAGCCCCGACAACCTTGCGTCTTCCCGGCTGGCATCGCAATACGGCTTCGTTCAGATCGGGGAGCAATGGGACGACGAAGATGGCCTCGAAATCATCTATGAGGTCGCCGCATAAAGGCTTTCGAGTCGCTTTGGCTCACCGACACGCCGCCGACACCTTGCGTCCTATCGGTTGAGGGACGTCGTACAGCGGCGCCCCTCAACTCGAACCAACATCAACCCGGACTAGCTCGAATGGTGTTGCTGCCCAACCGATCACGGCCGACCGGAAGCGACGGCACAGCAGGGCTGGGTTCAGCGTTCGGCGGCGCTGGCCGTCAGCGTTTCGAGCAGGGTGCGGGCGAATTCGGTTGGGGTTTCGCGGACTCCGCTGTGGCCGCCCGGAAATTCGACCAGCGGGTGCTGCAATTCGCTCGCGATGGTTTCGGCGGTGCGGTACGGGAGTTGGCCACGGGTTTCGCGGCCCGCGGCCAGTACGAGGCGATCCCGGACGGTGGCGAGTGCGGCCATATCGGGGCGGTAGGCGGTGACCTGGCGCAGTTCGTGGGCGAACATCACCGCAGTGTTGGCCATGAGACGGCCGAGCATTTCGGCGGTGCGGGCCGGGACCTCCGCCGGGTCGGGCAGCGGCTTGGACCTGACACCCACGGCCTGTATGAAGCGCGCGCCAGCGGCGGCGGGGCCCTGCTCGTTGCAGAGTTCGATCACCTCCTCGACCATCGCCCGGTGCGCGTCCGCATCGGGGAGGATCGCGAAGCACGGCGGCTCATGAGCGACCACCAACCGCAGTCGGTCGGGATGGCGGGCGAGTAGGTCCAGTGCCACGACCGCGCCACCGCTGATACCGGTGACATAGGCGTATTCGCCTGCGGGCGTGAGGTGTTCGAGCAGGCGATGGGCATCGTCGCTGAATACCTCCATCCGCTGGTCCACGGGTTCGGGATCGTCCAGGACGCTGCGGGAGTAACCGCGCGGATCGGCGGCGACCACGGTGAAGTGCTCGGCGAGGGTATCGGCGACCGGATCGAAGATTCCGGCATCGCCGCCGCTGCCGGGCAGCAGGAGCAGCACCGGGCCGCTGCCCCGCACCTCGTAATACAGCGTGGCGCCCGGCACGGCCAATGTTTCTGTTCTCACTGGGTTTTCGCTTTCTCGTCGGTCGACGGCCAATGGGTGAGAGTGATGTGCAAAGCGTCGACAATCCGGTCCCAGGAGGCGGTGGTCGGCCGGGAGTGGCCGAACCCGCCACTCGCCTCCAGGGTAGTGAATCCGTGAAATGTGCTGCGCAACAGGCGAACCGCATCGGTGATATCGGGTTCGCCGAGACCGTAGGCGCGCAGCATCCCATAGGTCAGATCGATCGCGCGCCGCCCACCGGCCCATCCGGCGGCCACGCTCGGATCCATCGGCATCTGCGTGGCGGCATAACGGCCCGGATGTGCCAATGCGTAGCGCCGCCACTCGTCGGCGAATGCGGCGAGGGCATCGCGTCCGGCGCGTCCGGCCACCGCCGCGGCGATACGGCCGGTCTTCTCGTCGGCGGCCAGCATGGCCACCCGATTGCGTAAATCTTCGAGATTCCTGATGTGGGAGTAGAGGCTCGCATCCTTCACGCCGAACTTCCGGGCCAGCGCCGCCACGGTGATGTTGTCGAACCCGACCTCGTCGGCCAGTTCGGCCGCTGCCTGCGTGATCCGCTCGGCGGTGAGTCCGGCACGTGGCGACATAGCCCCTCTCTCTCAAACTAGGATACTTAGGTTATAACCTAAGGTGCCTAGCTTTGGCAATCGCCATGCCGCGCCCGGCTCAACTCGAGCTGGGGCGGAGCGGCCGCTGGAGTTCGGATGCAGTGTTGCGTCGCAGGGGGAGTGTGGCGTCTCGCCGGAGTTGCTGTACAGCGCAGGGGGAGTGCACACGGTGGATGACACGAGGGTTGCGCAAGAAAGTTGGTGGGCGACCGATTAGTTCGGTGCGGCGGGGCGGTCCACATTCACGAACAACCGTCACTACTGCTCGAGGAGACCTTGATGACCCCGACTTCGACCGCCGCCGCACGTACCCTTGACGTGCCCGGTGCGCAGCTGCATTACGACGTACGCGGTAACGGACCGCTGGTCGTGCTGGTCGGCGCACCGATGGACGCGGCGGCCTTCGCTCCGCTGGCCGAGTTGCTCGCTGCCGACCACACCGTCCTCACCACCGACCCGCGCGGGCACCAGGACAGTGTGCTCGACGATCCGGAGCAGGACTCGACTCCGCAGCTGCGCGCCGACGACCTCGCCCGGCTCATCGCCCACCTCGGTATCGGTCCCGCGGTGGTCTTCGGATCCAGCGGCGGCGCCGCGAGTGTGCTGGCACTGGCCGAATCCCGGCCCGACCTGGTCACCACCGTGATCGCCCACGAGCCCCCGCTCGGCGAACTGCTCGACGACCGCGACCGAGTGCGCGCCAACACCGAGGACATGATCGCCACCTACCGCACCGGCGATGTGGTCGGCGCCTGGCGCAAGTTCATGGCCAACGCCAACATCCAGATGCCGGAACCGGTGCTGCAGCAGATGTTCGGCGGCGAGCGCGAACCACGCCAACTTGCCAGCGAGCGCTACTGGTTCGGTCACGAACTCCACGGCACCGTTACCTGGGCGCCGAACAGCGCTGTGCTGCAATCGACTCCGGCTCGCATCATCATCGGTATCGGCGCCGATTCGACCGATCAGCTCTGCGACCGCACGTCCCGCGCCCTCGGCACGGCGATCGGCGTCACGCCGACCATATTCCCGGGCGGACACACCGGATTCGTCGAGGATCCAGCCGCATTCGCCGGTCGGCTCCGTGAGGTGCTCGCGGCAACTTCGTAAGCCAGCTCCGCATCGGGTGCACTCACCGTCGGGGCATCTCTTCCCAGCAGCGGTGGGTTGCGCCGTCGATGCCGGATATCGGCGAACTATGGTGAGGCCGTGGTACTCGAGCCGAATGACCAGTTTGCTGGATTTGTTGTGCAGGCCCGGCTCGGCCATGGCGGTAGCAGCGATGTGTATCTGGCCGAGGATCTGGAACGGTCGCGACCGGTATCTCTGAAGGTGCTGGGGCCGGAGGACAGCCGGTCGCCCGAGGCGCGTGCGCGATTCGTGCACGAGTTCGACATTCTGTCGGTACTGCGACATCCCAATATCGTGCGGATGTACACACACGGCGAAACCGACGGCAGGCTGTGGTCGGCGCACGAATACGTCGCGGGCTCGACCGGGTCGACACTGGTGCGGATGCCACATCGACGTCCGGACCTGCCGCGGGTGCTGCGCATGCTGACCGATGTCGCGGCGGGACTGGATTTTGTGCACGCCAACGATGTGGTCCATCTCGACGTCAAACCGGCGAATGTGCTGGTCGGTGCGGATGATGCCGCGACGGTGAAACTTTCGGATTTCGATCAGGCCCGCTGGCTGCACCGGCCCGAACCGCCGCTGGCCACCAATGGCTTCGTCGTCGTCTCGGTGCCGTTCGCCGCGCCGGAACTGCTGCGGGCGGGTGCGGTGTGCCCAGCGACGGACCAGTACGCACTGGTCAGCTCGGCCATCGAACTGCTCACCGGCCGCCCGCCGTTCCCCCGCGGGAATCTCATGGCCACCGCGGAGGCCCAACTGCACGACCCGCCCCCCGAAATTTCCGCGCGCCAACACTGGATCCCGCCCGAGGTCGACGCGATCCTGCACCGGTCGCTCGAAAAGGACCCCGGTGCCCGCTACACCTCGTGCACAGAACCGATCCGGTTGCTCACCGAGGCGCTACAGGGCGTCGATCCGCCCACCCCTCTACTCGACCGCCTCAATACGGCATTCACCCGATCGCACCTGAGCGCCAGACTCAGGCGAAAGGAACCTGCGAAATCCGGTCCGCGATAGGCGAATGTCCTGCGCCCCGACCTGTTCGAAGGTCGTGAGCCCGAAAAGATCTCGCGCGCGGCCGACAACGCTTGTTACAGTCGCCGCAGCAGCATTGATCCGGCCATCACCGGGGAGCTTCCGGAAGAACAGGGTCCGCCCCTAGTAGAACCGGACGTCGGCCGCACGTCACAGTGGCGAACGAAGAGGCATCGGTATCGACCGGTGCAAGCGGGGTGGTACCGCGGAGTTCCCTGGCGCCAGGGTATTTCGTCCCCGCATGAGCAGGCTGTTCTCATGCGGGTTGACGAAACGAGGGATCTGATTCCATGACGGATGAGGCTGTGGTGTCGCCGTTCGCCGCGTTGCCGACGCGGGTGGACCTGCCGGAGGTCGATGCCAGGATCATCGACTGGTGGCGCGCCAAAGATGTGTTCCGCCGCAGCACCGAACGCACCCGCGAGGCCGCTGGCTGGGTCTTCTACGAGGGCCCGCCCACGGCGAACGGCTCCCCGGGCACCCACCACGTCGAGGCGCGGGTCTTCAAGGACATCTTTCCGCGGTATCGCACGATGAAGGGGTACTCGGTGCCGCGGCAAGCCGGATGGGACTGTCACGGGCTGCCGGTCGAGCTGGCCGTGGAAAAGGAACTCGCGCTGTCGGGCAAACCCGATATCGAGAAGATCGGCATCGACGTGTTCAACGCACGCTGCCGGGAATCGGTGCTGCGGCACGTCGATGAATTCGAACAGCTCACCCGCCGGATGGGGTACTGGATCGACCTGGATCACCCCTACACCACCATGTCCCCGGAATATGTGGACAGCGTGTGGTGGTCGCTGCAGAAGATCCACGGTGACGGCCGACTGGTCGAGGACTTCCGGGTGACTCCGTATTGTCCGCGCTGCGGTACTGCGCTCTCGGATCACGAGGTCGCCCAAGGCTACGAGACCGTCACCGATCCCTCGGTATACGTGCGGCTTCCGCTGACCGAGCCGCTGGCCGGATACGACGATGTGCACCTGCTGATCTGGACCACGACTCCGTGGACGCTGGTCGCCAACACCGCCGTCGCCGTGCACCCGGACGTCACCTACGTGCTGGCCCGCACCCCCGCCGGTCTGTTCGTGGTGGCCGAATTGCTGATGGCGGCGGTGCTCGGGGACCAGGCCGAGCCGCTGTCCCGGTTCACCGGCCGTGAGCTGGCCGGGCTGCGCTATCGACGGCCGTTCGATTTGGTCGAGATCCCCGACGCGCACCGAGTGGTGGTGGCCGACTACGTGACCACCACCGACGGCACCGGGCTGGTGCACCAGGCTCCTGCGTTCGGTGCCGACGACCTGGCGGTATGCCGGGCCAATGACCTGCCGGTGGTCAACCCGATCGCCCCCGACGGGAAGTTCCTCGATACCGTCGCCCTGGTCGGAGGACTGTTCTTCAAAGCCGCCGACCCAATCCTCGTCGACGACCTCACCAAGCGCGGACTGCTACTCGATTACCAGCGGTATGAGCACTCCTACCCGCACTGCTGGCGGTGTCACACGCCGCTGATGTACTACGCACAGCCGTCGTGGTACATCCGCACCACCAGCGTCCGGAGCGCGATGCAACGGGAGAACGAACGCACCACCTGGTTCCCAGACCACATCAAGGATGGGCGTTTCGGCGACTGGCTGGCCAACAATATCGACTGGGCCGTATCGCGCTCCCGCTATTGGGGAACCCCACTGCCGTTGTGGCGCTGCGACTCCGGGCATATCACCGCGATCGGATCCCGCACCGAACTCGGTCGACTCGCCGGACGTGAGCTATCGGATCTGGATCCGCACCGGCCCTACATCGACGCTGTCACCTTCCCCTGTCCCGACTGCGCCCGGACCGCGACGCGAGTGCCGGAAGTAATCGACGCCTGGTACGACTCCGGCGCGATGCCATTCGCCTCCCTCGGCTACCCGTACGCTCCCGGCAGTGTCGAAGCGTTCGCGAAACGCTTTCCCGCGCAATACATCTGCGAGGCGATCGACCAGACCCGCGGCTGGTTCTACACTCTCATGGCCATCGGCACCCTGGTCTTCGACCGCTCCCCATACGAAAACGTGGTGTGCCTTGGGCACATCATGGCCGAAGACGGCCGCAAGATGAGCAAGCACCTGGGCAATATCCTCGCCCCGATCCCACTGATGGACACCCACGGGGCCGACGCGCTGCGCTGGTTCATGGCCTGCTCCGGCTCCCCATGGTCACCACGCCGCGTCGGCCCGGGCCCGCTCGAGGACATCACCCGGCGCGTGCTGCTGACCTACTGGAACACCGCGGCCTTCTTCACCCTCTACGCCAGCCACACCGACTGGCGACCCGAAACCGCCCGCGCGACAACCGATCGCGCCATCCTCGACCGCTGGATACTCGGCGAACTGCACACCCTGACCAGCGTGGTCGACGAAAAACTCGACGGCTACGACACCGCTGGCGCGGGTCGGCTGCTGGCCGGATTCATCGACGATCTGTCCAACTGGTACGTGCGCCGCAGCCGCTCCCGCTTCTGGGACGGCGAGCAGGATGCGCTGTCGACTCTCTACGAATGCCTGGAGGTACTGACCCGCCTGCTCGCGCCGATCATGCCGTTCATCACCGAGGAGATCTGGCAAACGGTTATCCGCCCCGGTGACCCCGCCGCCGTCGAATCCGTGCACCTCACCGACTGGCCGATCGCCGACAGCACACTGGTCGACGCCACCCTGTCCGAACAGGTCGCGATCGCTCGCGCTGCCGTCGAGGGCGGGCGCGCAGCCCGCAAAACCAGCGGCATCCGCATCCGACAGCCATTGGCTCGGGCATTTCTCGGCCTGCCACCACATATTCAGCTCCCGCCGGAGCTGATCGAAGTCATCGCCGATGAACTGAACGTCAAAACGATCGATGAGCTCGATACGACCGGTTCCCTCACCGATATCGCGGTGAAACCGAACTTCCGTACCCTCGGCCAACGCTATGGCAAACAAACCCCCGCCGTCGCCGACGCCATCCGAGCCGCCGAGGCCTCGAACCTGGTCGCGCAACTACGCAAACACGGCACGGCCACCATCGATGACAACGGCGAACCACTCGAGATCACCAGCGACGACGTGTCGATCACCGAAACCCCGCGCAGTGGGTGGATCGTTGAAACCCAGCGCGGAACCACCATTGCCCTCGACACCCACATCACCCCCGAACTCGCTGTCGAGGGCATCGCCCGCGATGTCATCCGCGTCGCCCAGCAAGCCCGCCGCGACGCCGGTCTGGACATCTCCGACCGAATCGCACTGACCATCGCGGCCCCCGACGATGTACTGGACGCGGTGAAGCACCACCGAGAGTTCATCGGCCGCGAAACACTGGCCAACGATATCACTCTGGTCACCAACCTCACCGACGGTTACCGCGGTACCGCAGGTTCCGCCGAACTCACCGTTCACCTCACCCGAACGAGCTGAGGTTCGCTCACGGCACCGCAGGTAAGGGTCTCTAAAGAACCAGAACACCGCCGGACCCATGAAGGGTTTCGGCGGTGTTCTGGTCGGATGGGCTCAGCGGACGAAAGTCGCTGCGCGGTCGGCCAAATCGAGGAGCATCTGGGGGAGGATGCCCAACAGAACCGTGGCACCCGCGGTGAAGGCAACCACCGTGGTGGTCAGGAATGGGGCGGCGACCGTGGGGGCGTCGGCGGGTGGGTCGGTGAAGAACATCAGGACGATGACGCGAATGTAGAAGAAGGCGGCAATGGCACTGGAAATGACACCGATGATCACCAGGTAGGTGGCATCACCGGAGGCCGCGGCTTGGAAGACGGCGAACTTGGCGACGAAACCACCGGTCAGCGGCAGACCGGCGAAGGAGAGCAGGAAGAGCGCGAAAACCGTTGCCAGCCATGGGGATCGGCGACCGAGACCGGCCCATTGCGACATGGCGGTGGCTTCATCACCTGTGGTGTCGCGGACCAGGCTGACGACTGCGAAGGCGCCGAGCGTGCCGAGACCGTAGGCCAGCAGATAGAACAGGATGGCCGAGGTACCCGCCTCGTTCGCCGCGACCAGGCCGATGAGGATGAAACCGGCGTGCGCGACCGAGGAGTAGGCGAGCATGCGCTTGACGTCGGTCTGGGTAATGGCCATGACCGCACCGATGACCATGGTCGCGATGGCGACCGCGGCGAGAACCGGCCGCCAGTCGTCGCGCAGACCGGGAACGGCGATCTGCAGGATTCGCAGCAACGCGCCGACGGCAGCGATCTTGGTCGCAGCGGCCATGAATCCGGTGACCGCACTCGGCGCGCCCTGGTACACGTCCGGCACCCAGGACTGGAACGGCACCGCGCCGATCTTGAACAACAAGCCGACCGCCAGCATCGCCACACCGAGCAGCGCCAGGGTGGTGTTCTGTGGATGCTGCTTTATCGCCTCGGCGATACCACCGAGCTTGACCGTGCCCGCCTGCCCGTACAGCAGCGCAACCCCATAGAGGAAGAACGCGGACGAAAACGCCCCGAGCAGAAAGTATTTCAGCGCCGCCTCTTGGGAGAGCAGTCGCTTGCGCCGCGCCAGCCCGCACAGCAGATACAGCGGCAGCGACAGCACCTCCAACGCGACGAACATGGTGAGCAGATCATTCGACGCCGGGAACAGCAGCAGTCCGCCGATCGCGAGCATGGCCAGCGGAAACACCTCGGTAGTCGCGATACCCGCACGGACCGCGGCCATTTCGCTCGCACTGCCCGGGACCGCGGAGGCCTGCGGGGTGAACGCGTCCACTCCGCTACCGACAGTGGCCGCGGCCAGACTCCAGGTCCCTGGTCCCGAGCGGCCCTGCGGCCGGGGCTCCGCACCGCGCTCGGCCATGAACAGCAGCGCCAAAATCGACACCACCAGAATCGTGCCCTGCAGGTACAGGGTCACGCCATCGATCGCGACCGCACCGACCATCGCGGTCGCCTCGGTCCCCGACAACCGCACCACCGCCACCAGCGCCGCAACCAATCCGGCCAGCCCCAGGGGCACTTGGATGGCGTAGCGGTGGCGACGCGGCGCGAACGCCTCCACGAGCACCCCGATCACCGCGGCGCCGAAGACGATCAGCATTGGCGACAGCTTGGCGTATTCGATGCTCGGCGCGGGCACACTGGCCGCGAGCAGCACTGTCATTTGTGGGCACCTCCGTGATCGGCCCCGGCGGGTCCGGCTTCGGGGATCGCGGGCGTCTTCGGCGCGGGATCGTGGACGCCGATGGTGGTGAGCGTCTGGCCCACCGCGGGATTGATGAAGTCCAGTACCGGTTTCGGATAGACGCCGAGGAACAGCAGCGCGGCGATCAATGGCACCACCACGGCCAACTCGCGCGGGACCAGATCGTAGAGCCGCTCGTTGCCCTCCTTGACCGGACCGGTCATCATCCGCTGGTACATCCACAGCACATACAGCGCGGCCAGCACCAGCGCCGCGGTCGCGACCACCGCCGCGAACCCGTAGCGGGTGAAGGTGCCCAACAGCACCAGGAATTCGCTGATGAACGGCGCGAGACCGGGCAGCGACAGCGTGGCGAGACCGGCGATCATGAAGGTGCCCGCGAGCACCGGCGCCACCTTCTGCACCCCGCCGTAGGCGGCGATCACACGAGTTCCCCTGCGCGACACCAGGAATCCTGCGATCAAGAACAGCGCGGCCGTCGAGATGCCGTGGTTGACCATATACAGCGTGGCGCCGGTCTGGCCCTGACTGGTCATCGCGAAGATGCCGAGGATGATGAAGCCGAAGTGCGAGATCGAGGTGTAGGCGATCAGGCGCATCACATCGGTCTGCCCGATGGCCAGCAGCGCACCGTAGATGATGCCGATCACCGCGAGCGTAACGACAAGGGGCGCATAGGTTCCCGAAGCATCCGGGAACAGCAGCAGGCAGTACCGCAGCATGCCGAAGGTGCCGACCTTGTCCACCACCGCCATCATCAGCACCGCACTCGATGGCGTCGCCGCGACCGCCGCGTCCGGCAGCCAGGTGTGCAGCGGCCACAGCGGTGCCTTGACCGCGAAGGCGAACATGAATCCGAGGAACAGCGCGTTGAGCACCGCCGGACCCGCACCGAGCTGTCCGGCATTGGCCGCCGCGACGACCGTGCGGAAGTCGAAGGTGCCCGACGATCCGGACCCGAGCCCCTGCCGCGCGGTGAGCACATACAACCCGATCACCGCCGCCAACATGATCAGACCGCCGAACAGGTTGTACAGCAGGAACTTCACTGCCGCCCGCGAACGCTGTTGGCGATGCGCGAGATCCGCACTGCGCGGCCCGAATCCGCCGATGAGGAAATACATCGGGATGAGCATCGCCTCGAAGAATACGTAGAACAGCAGAATGTCCAGCGAGACGAACGAAATCAGCACCATCGCCTCGACGAGCAGCGTCAGCGCGACATAGGTGTGCGACACCCGGCGTCCGCTGCCGACCTCACGTTCGTCGTTCCAACCAGCCAGGATCAGCAGGGGCACCAGCGCCCCGGTGAGCAGGATCAGCACCAAGGCGATCCCGTCCAACCCGAGCGTATAGCCCGCGCCGAAGGCCGGAATCCACTCATGGGACTCGACAAACTGATATTGCGCCCCACCGGGTTCGAAGCGCACCGCCAGTACGATGCCGAGCACCAGCACCGCCAACGCGACACCGAACGCCAGCCCGCGGGCGAGGGTGCGCCGGGACGCAGGCAGCATCAGCACCGCCACCGCGCCGACGACCGGCAACACCCACAGCGTGGTCAACCAGGGAAAGTCACTCACCAGAGCCTCACTGCCAGCAGGGCCGCGGCCACCAGGGCCGCGCCGGTGAACATGGACACATCGGGTACGAGCACCGCCGCATCCGGACGCAACCGCGCGATCAACCGGGGATAACTCACCAGAGCCTCACCGCCAAAAGTGCTGCCGCGACCAGGGCCGCGCCGGTGAACATGGACAGGGCGTAGGACCGTACGAATCCGGACTGCACCCGCCGGATCCGCGTGGACAGTCTGCCGATCAGCGCGGCGGTTCCGTTGACGATGCCGTCGATGCCGCGATTGTCGAGGAAGACCAGCGCCCGGGTCAGATCCGCCCCCGGGCGCATGAATACGCGTTCATTGAACGCATCGCCGTAGAGGTCATTGCGAGCCGCGATGGTCAGCGCCGATACCGCTTCCGGTGCGGTCTCGGGCACTTCGCGCTGCGCGTACTGGTAGTAGGCGAAGCCGATACCGACCGCGACCACCAGCAGCGCCAGCGCGGTCACCACGCCCGCGGGCACGACCTCCTCGCCGTGATGTGCCCCGACAACGGGTTCGAGCCAGTTCTGCAGTGACGACCCGAGGACGAAAACCGCACCCGCGGCGACCGATCCGATGGCGAGCAGAATCATCGGCCCGGTCATCACCGCCGGTGACTCGTGCGGATGGGTATCAGCCTTCCAGCGGCGTTCGCCGAAGAAGGTCAGGATCATCACCCGCGTCATGTAGAACGCGGTCAGCCCCGCACCGACCAGGGTCACCGTCCCCAAGGCGAAACCGCTTGCGCCGCCTTGGTTGAACGCCGCCTCGATGATCCGATCCTTGGAGAAGAATCCGGCGAACGGCGGCACTCCGATAATCGCCAGATAGCCGAGCCCGAAGGTGATGTAGGTGATCGGCAGCAGTTTGCGCAGGCCGCCGTAGCGGCGCATATCGGTCTCGTCGTCCATCGCATGCATCACCGATCCGGCCCCGAGGAACAGCCCGGCCTTGAAGAAGCCGTGGGTGAGCAGATGCATGATGGCGACGGCGTATCCGGCCGGGCCCAGACCCGCGGCTAGCACCATATAACCGATCTGGCTCATGGTGGACGCCGCTAGCGCCTTCTTGATGTCGTCCTTCGCGCAACCGACGATCGCGCCGAACAGCAGCGTCACCGCACCGACCAACACCACCCCGAGCCGCGCATTGGGCGCCAGATCGAAGATCGGCCCGGAGCGCGCGATCAGGTACACACCGGCGGTCACCATGGTGGCCGCGTGGATGAGCGCGGACACCGGGGTCGGACCCTCCATTGCGTCCCCGAGCCAGGACTGCAGCGGCACCTGCGCGGACTTACCGCAGGCGGCGAGTAGCAGCAGCAGCCCGATAGCGGTGAGCGTGCCCTCGCTCGTCTTCGGCGCGGTCGCGAATACCGCGCCGAAGTCGATCGAGCCGAAGGTCGCGAACATGGTGAACATCGCAAGGGCCAGGCCCATATCACCGACCCGGTTGACCACGAACGCCTTCTTGGCCGCGGTCGCCGCGGTCGGCTTGTGGTACCAGAATCCGATCAGCAGGTAGGACGCCAGGCCGACGCCCTCCCAGCCGAGGTAGAGCACCAGGTAGTTGTTCGCCAGCACCAGCAGCAGCATGGCCGCGAGGAACAGATTCAGGTAGGCGAAGAAGCGCCGCCGTCCCGGATCATGGCCCATGTAGCCGACGGAGTAGATGTGGATCAGCGATCCGACCCCGGTGATCAGCAGTGCGAAACACACTGACAGCTGGTCCAATTGGAGGCTGAAGTCCACCTGCAGTCCGTCGACCGGAACCCAGCTGAACAGATCGTTGTGGATCGCGCGAGCGGCGTCATCGCGGCCGCGCATATCGAAGAACGCCACGACGGCGAAGCCGAACGAGGCCAGCGCGGTGGCGCAGCCGAGCAGATGCCCCCACTTGTCGCTGTAGCGTCCGAGCAGCAGCAATACGACGGCACCGGCCAGCGGCAGTGCGGGCAGCACCCAGAGCGTTGCGGTATCCACGTCAGAACTTCAGCAGGTTGGCGTCGTCGACCGAGGTCGAACGGCGGGTGCGGAAGATGGTCATGATGATGGCGAGCCCGACCACGACTTCGGCCGCGGCCACCACCATGGTGAAGAACGCGAACACCTGGCCGTCCAGATTCGAGTGCAGCCGGGCGAAGGTGACGAAGGCGAGGTTCACCGCATTGAGCATCAGCTCGATGCACATGAACACCACAATGGCATTGCGCCGCAGCAGCACACCGGCCGCGCCGATGGTGAACAGCAGGGCGGACAGGAACAGGTAGTTCTCAGGATTCACCGCTTGCCTTCCTCGTCAGCCTGCGTCGAATCGTCGACGTCCGTGAGATTTTCGGGTTCGTAGGGGGCCTCGACAGCGAATGTCGGAGTGGCGCCGACCGAGATGACGGCGGCCTCTTCGAGCGCCCTGGTGCGGCGGTGCCGCAGGATCGTGCTGACCGACAACTCCTCGAACGAACCGTCCGGCAGCCGCGCCGGAATATCGACCGCGTTGTGCCGGGCGTACACGCCGGGCGTCGGCAGCGGGGTGGCCCGATCCGAGGGGCGGGTGGGGTCGTAGGCACTGCGGAACCGGCGGCGCGAGAGTTCCTTCTGATCCAGGCGCGGCCCGAAGTTCTCCCGGTGCGCGAGGATCATCGCGCCGATGGTCGCGGTGATGAGCAATGCGCCGGTGAGTTCGAAGGCCCACACGTACCGGACGAAAATCAGCTCGGCGAGCTGCGCGATCACCTCCTGATACGCGAAGCCCTTTGCCGGATAAGTGATTCCGGAGTTGCGAATGCCGTTCGCGATACCGCTGATCAGCAGCATCCCGAAGCCGAGGCCGACGGTGCCCGCGGCGAGGCGCTGTCCGCGCAGCGTTTCCCCGAGCGATTCCGGGGAGTCGACGCCGACCAGCATGAGCACGAACAGGAACAGCATCATGACCGCGCCGGTATAGACGACGATCTGCACGACACCGAGGAACAGCGCGTCCTGTGCCATGTAGAAGGTGGCGAGCACGATCATCGTCGCTGCCAGGCAGATCGCCGAATGGACTGCCTTGCCCGCGAACACCATGCCGAGCGCCCCGATCACCGCGAGTGGGCCGAGGATCCAGAATTGGACGGCCTCACCGGTGGAGGTGTGGGTCAGTGGTTCGGCGGCCAGTATCAATTCGGTCACCGTGCGCCTCCTTCCGCGCCCGCGGCGGCAGGCTCCCTGGTGGTGCCGGAATCCGGTGTATCCGAACCGCTTTCACCGCCCGGGATATCACCGCGGTAGTAGTCACCCTCCGTCGCACCGGGATACATCGCATGCGGCGGTGCGGTCATCCCTGGCTGCAGCGGGGCGAGGAGCCGATCCTTCTCGTAGATCAGATCGGCGCGGTTGTCATCGGTCATCTCGTAGTCGTTGGTCATGGTCAGCGCCCTGGTCGGGCATGCCTCGATGCACAATCCGCAGCCGATGCAGCGCAGATAGTTGATCTGATAGACCTGCCCGTAGCGTTCACCGGGCGAAAAGCGGGCGGTCTCGGTGTTATCCGCGCCCTCGACATAGATCGCATCGGCGGGGCAGGCCCACGCGCACAACTCACAGCCGATGCACTTCTCCAGACCATCGGGATAGCGATTGAGCTGATGACGGCCGTGATAGCGCGGCGCGGTCGGCACCTTCTGTTCCGGATAGGACTCGGTATTGGGCTTCTTGAACATGGTGAGCAGGGTGACCGCGAATCCCGCCAGCGGCTCGAACAGACCGGGCTTCGGTTCCGGACGCCGCGTCGCGGGATCCGGAAGTGGTGGCGTCGGGAAGCCGAGGAAGACCGTGCCCGCTGTGCCCGACTCGTCTCGGCTGGGTTCCTCGGCCGTCGGCGGCACCCCCTGCCTGCGTCCGGCCTGCAGGAACATCAGCACCATCAGTCCGGAGATGATCAGCCCGCCGATCACCAGGAACGGCGTCTGTACTTTATAGCCCTCGTTCTGCAGCACCCGGGCGGTGGCGACCAGCATCACCCACAGCAGCGAAGTCGGAATCAGCAGCTTCCAGCCGAGATTCATGAACTGGTCGTAGCGCAGGCGGGGCAGTGTGCCGCGCAACCAGATGAACACGAACAGGAACGTCCACATCTTGGCCGTGAACCACAGCACCGGCCACCAACCGGAATTAGCACCGTCCCACAGATTGATCGGGAACGGCGCATGCCAACCGCCGAGGAACAGCGTGGTGGCCAGCGCGGAAACCGTTGCCATATTGATGTATTCGGCCATCATGAACATGGCGAATTTGAGCGAGGAGTACTCGGTGTGGAAGCCACCGACCAGTTCGCCCTCCGCCTCGGGCAGGTCGAACGGGGCCCGGTTGGTCTCACCGACCATCGATACGCAGTAGATCAGGAACGACGGCAGCAGCAGGAAGACATACCAGGTGCCCTCCTGCGCCTTGACGATGCCGGAGGTGGCCATGGTGCCGCCGAGCAGGAATACCGTCGCGAAGCACAGCGCCATCGCGATCTCATAGGAGATCACCTGCGCGGTCGAACGCAACCCGCCCAGCAGCGGATACGTCGAACCGGACGACCAGCCCGCCAGCACGATGCCGTATACGCCGATCGAGGTGATGGCGAGGATATAGAGCACCGCCACCGGCAGATCGGTGAGCTGCAACGCGGTCCGATGACCGAGGATCGAGACCTCCGGCCCCAACGGGATGACCGCGAACGCCATGAATGCGGGCACCACCGAAATCACCGGCGCCAGAATGAAAATCGGCTTATCGACGATCGCCGGAACGATATCTTCCTTCAACGCCATCTTCACGCCGTCGGCGACGGCCTGCAGCGTGCCTTTGGGACCGACCCGGTTCGGGCCGACGCGCATCTGCATCCACGCCACGATCTTGCGTTCCAGATACACCGCCATCATCGGCGTGAGCAGCAGGAAGGCGAAGATCGCCAGGGATTTCCCGATGACAAGCCACAGCGGGTCGTGGCCGAAAAGAGAGAGATCACTCATGGCGGTGTTCCTTCATCCTTTCGTCGGCGCGATGCAGCTGCACCACACCGCCCGGCTGGGTGGCGAGCTGTTCGTTGACCGAGCAGCCCGGCGAGTTCAACGGCAGCCATGCCACGCGATCGGGCAGATCGGTGATCAGCAGCGGCAGCGTGATGGCGCCGCGCTCGGTGGCGATGACGATCTGGTCATCGTCGACCGCACCGATTTCGGCGGCGGTTGCGGAGGACAGGCGCACCACCGGCGGGCGCGCGACGCCCGCCAGATTCGGCTCGCCGTCCTGCATGCGCCCCTGATCCAGCAGCATTCGCCAGCTGGACAGGATGGCGGTGCCCGGAGTCGTCTGGGGAACCGGATGCGGCAGATGGGCGGGCGCGGCGACCGGCGGGCCGTCCCAGGCGCCGAGTTCGGCGAGTTCGGCGCGCGCGGCCGCGGTATCGGGGAGCCCGAGCGCCACCTTCATCTCGTCCGCGATCGCCTGCAGTACCCGTTGATCCGACAGCGGTGCGGCTTCGCGGCGCACCATCGAATCACCGAGTGCGGCATCGAATTGCCGCGGCCTGCCCTCCCACGTGCGGAACGTGCCGGACTTCTGCATTGCCGAGGCCACCGGGAAGACGACATCGGCGCGCTCGGAGACGGCACTGCGCCGCAACTCCAGGCTGACCACGAACCGGGCGGCATCGATCGCGTCGAGCGCGGCCTGTGAATCCGGCAGATCGGCAATATCGACCCCGCCGATGACCAGCGCGCCCAAAGTCGGGGCGGCCTCCAGGATGGCGGCGGTATCGCGACCGACGGTGACCGGCAGGTCCGGGACATTCCAGATCGCGCGAACCTGTTGGCGCGCACGGGGATCCACCACCGGGCGCCCACCGGGCAGCAGTCCCGGCAAGGCACCCGCCTCGATCGCACCGCGCTCACCCGCACGCCGCGGCACCCAGGCCAGCGCGGCGCCGGTGTCGTCGGCGAGGCGGACCGCTGCCGACAACGCACCCGGAATTCCGGCCATCCGCTCACCGACCAGAACCACCGCGCCGGGCTGACGCAGCAGCTGCGCGGCGGTCGCCAAAGCGGCGGAATCCATTGCGATCTCACCGGTGCGCAGGGCATCGAGCAGCTGGGGTTCGGTACCGGGCACGGCCTGCAGCAAGGTGCCCGACATCCGGTCCAGTCCGCGCGAAGAGTAGGCGGCGAGCGAGAAGATCGGCATGCCGCGCTTGCGTGCGGCCTTGCGCAGCCGCAGATAGATGATCGGCGACTCCTCTTCCGGCTCGAGTCCGGCGAGCAGCACGACCGGCGCATTCTCCAGCGCGTCGTAGTCGACGGAGACGCCCTGTCCGGCTACCCGGGCCGCCAGAAAGTCCGCCTCCTCGACCGAATGCACCCGGGCGCGGAAGTCGATGTCATTGGTGCCGAGGGCGATTCGAGCGAATTTGGCGTAGGCGTAGGCGTCTTCCTCGGTGACGCGACCGCCGACCAGGACGCCCGCATTGCCGACGGCCGATGCCAGCCCCTCGGCGGCCGCGGCCAGCGCCTCGGACCAGGATGCGGGCGCGAGCTTGCCGTCCCAGCCGCGTACCAGCGGTGTGGTCAGCCGGTCGCGTTCGGTCGCGTAGGTGAATGCCCAGCGGCCCTTATCGCAGTTCCACTCCTCATTGACCTGCGGATCGTCACCGGCCAAGCGGCGCAACACCTTTCCCCGCCGGTGGTCGGTGCGCTGCGCGCAACCCGATGCGCAGTGCTCACAGACGCTCGGGCTGGAGACCAGGTCGAAGGGGCGGGCCCGGAACCGGTAGCTGGTGCCGGTGAGCGCGCCGACCGGGCAGATCTGCACGGTATTGCCGGAGAAGTAGGAGTCGAACGGTTCGGCCTGTGCGGTGCCGACCTGCTCTAGTGCGCCGCGGTCCATCAGTTCGATGAACGGATCGCCGGCGACCTGCTGGGAGAAGCGGGTGCAGCGGGCGCAGAGTACACAGCGTTCCCGGTCCAGCAGCACCGCGGTCGAGAGCGGAATCGGCTTGGGGTAGGTGCGCTTCACACCGTCGAATCGGGTCTCGGGCCGACCGCTGGACATCGCCTGGTTCTGCAGCGGGCATTCGCCGCCCTTATCGCAGACCGGGCAGTCGAGGGGATGGTTGATGAGCAGCAGCTCCATCACCCCCTCCTGCGCCTTATCCGCGGCGGGTGAGGTCAGCTGTGTGCGCACGACCATGCCGTCGGCGGCGGCCATCGTGCAGGAGGCGACCGGCTTGCGCTGACCCTCGACCTCGACCAGACACTGACGGCATGCGCCGACCGGGTCGAGTAGTGGATGGTCGCAGAAGCGCGGGATCTGGATGCCGATCAGTTCGGCGGCCCGGATCAGCAGGGTGCCCGGGGGGACACTGACCTCGGTGTCATCGATGGTGACGGTGACCAGATCGGCCGGAACCAGCCCACTGGTATTGGTGTTCACCGTGGCTGGCCCACCCGTCGCCCGACCGCCATCCCGCACGGAATCGCTACGCGATGCTGTACGCCCACCCGTCACCCGACCGCCGCCCCCCACGGAATCGCTACGCGATGCTGTACTCATTTGACTCCTTCGGCCCAGGCGGTGGATCGCGCGGGATCGAACGGGCAGCCGTCGAGCCGCAGATGGTCGAGGTATTCCTGGCGGAAGTACTTCAGCGAGGAGATGATCGGGCTGGCCGCGCCGTCGCCGAGTGCGCAGAACGACTTGCCGTTGATGGTGTCGCTGATATCGAGGAGCTTCTCGATATCCGATGTGGTGCCCCGGCCCGCCTCGATGCGGGTGAGCAGTTGGACGAGCCAGTACGTGCCCTCGCGACAGGGGGTGCATTTGCCGCAGGATTCGTGGGCGTAGAACTCGGTCCAGCGCAGTACCGCGCGCACGACGCAGGTGGTGTCGTCGAAGATCTGTAGTGCCTTGGTGCCCAACATGGATCCGGCGCCCGCGACGCCCTCGTAGTCCAGCGGCACGTCGAGGTGTTCGTCGGTGAACAGCGGTGTCGACGAACCGCCCGGCGTCCAGAACTTCACCTGATGTCCGGCCCGCACGCCACCGGCATAGCCGAGCAGTTCGCGCAGCGTAATGCCCAGTGGCGCTTCGTATTGGCCCGGCCGGGCGATATGACCCGACAGCGAGTACAGCGTGAAGCCCGGGGACTTCTCGCTGCCCATGGACCGGAACCAGGTGGTGCCGTTGAGGATGATCGGCGCCACGCTGGCAATGGATTCCACATTGTTGACCACCGTCGGGCACGCGTACAGGCCCGCGACGGCCGGGAACGGCGGCCGCAGCCGGGGCTGGCCGCGCCGCCCCTCGAGCGAATCCAGCAGTGCGGTTTCCTCACCACAGATATAGGCACCGGCTCCGGCGTGCACGATCAGTTCCAGGTCGTAGCCCGAGCCGAGAATGTTCTTGCCGAGGAATCCGGCCGCGTACGCCTGTGCGACCGCGGCCTGCAGCCGCCGCAGCACCGGAATCACCTCGCCGCGCACATAGATGAACGCGTGTGCCGCCCGGATCGCATAGGCCGCGATGATCACGCCCTCGATGAGGGTGTGCGGGGTGGCCAACATGAGCGGAATGTCCTTGCAGGTACCGGGTTCCGACTCGTCGGCATTGACCACCAGGTAGTGCGGTTTGGTCACCCCGTCCGGTCCCGCCCCCTGCGGGATGAAGCTCCACTTCATGCCGGTCGGGAACCCCGCGCCGCCGCGTCCGCGCAGGCCCGCGTCCTTCACTGTCTGGATGATCTGATCGGGTTGCATGCGCAGGGCTTTGCGCAGCGCCTGATAGCCGTCGTGGCGCCGGTAGTGCTCGATGGTCCACGACTGTGGGTCATCCCAGTACCGGGTGAGTACGGGAGTCAGTGTCATCACACATCCTCCGAATTCGGTTCCGGCGCTTGCATATTCTGTTCCCGCGCGACCCGCAGCCCGGCCAGCGTCGCCTCACCCGCCGCGCCGTCGAGGACGCCGGGGCGCTCGTCCGGGAATCCGGCCAGAATGCGCGCGGTCTGCTTGAAGGTGCACAGCGGGGCGCCGCGCGTCGGCGTCACCTGCTCTCCCCTGCGCAGCGAATCCACCAGTGCAGCAGCCGATTCCGGGGTCTGGTTGTCGAAGAACTCCCAGTTGACCATGACCACCGGCGCGAAATCGCATGCGGCATTGCACTCGATGTGCTCGAGGGTGATCGCCCCGTCCGGGGTGGTCTCGCCGTGTCCGATACCGAGGCGCTGCCGCAGGGCATCGAGGATGGCGTCGCCCCCCATCACCGCACACAGGGTGTTCGTGCAGACACCGACGTGGTAGTCGCCGGTGGGGGTGCGCCGGTACATCGAGTAGAAGGTGGCCACCGCGGTGACCTCCGCACCGGTCAAGCCGAGTTGGTCGGCGCAGAATTCGATCCCGGTGCCGGTGACGCAGCCCTCCTCGGCCTGCACCAGATGCAGCAGCGGCAACAGTGCGGAGCGCGGCTCCGGATAGCGGGCGATGATCTCTTTCGCATCGATCTCGAGCCGTTCGCGCACATACGGTGCGAACGGCTGCGGCCGGGTGGAAAGCTTCAGCAAGATCTCGGGCCCACCCGTCACCCGGCCACCACCCCTCATCGAATCGCTATGCGATGCTGTGCTCATCGGTCTACTCCGCCCATGACCGGGTCGATGCTGGCGACGGAGGCGATGACGTCGGCGACCATCCCGCCCTCGCACATCGCCGCCACCGCTTGTAGATTCGTGAACGAGGGGTCACGATAGTGCACGCGATACGGGCGGGTGCCGCCATCGCTGACCATGTGCACGCCGAGTTCGCCGCGCGGCGATTCGACGGCCACATACACCTGACCCGCGGGAACCCGGATGCCCTCGGTGACGAGTTTGAAGTGGTGGATGAGTCCCTCCATGGATGTGCCCATGATGCGGCCGATGTGCTTGGGGGAGTTGCCGAGTCCGTCCGGGCCCAGCTGCAGATCGGCGGGCCAGGCGATCTTCTTGTCGTCCACCATCACCGGGCCGGGCCGCAGTTTGTCCAGGCACTGCTCGACGATCTTGAGTGACTCCTTCATCTCCGCCACCCGAATCCAGTAGCGGCCGTAGCAGTCACAGCCGGTGGTGGTGGGAACGTCGAATTCGTAGTTCTCGTAACCGCAGTACGGCGCGGCCTTGCGCAGATCGTGCGGCAGACCGGTGGAGCGCAGTACCGGGCCGGTGATGCCCAGCGCCATGCAGCCGGTGAGATCGAGGTAGCCGATGTTCTGGGTGCGCGCCTTCCAGATCGGGTTCTGGGTGAGCAGACGGTCCATATCGCGCAGTCGCTTGGGCAAAAGAGTAAGCAGTTCACGGACTTTGGTGACGCCGTCATCGGGCAGATCCTGGGCCAGGCCGCCGGGGCGGATGTACGCGTGGTTCATGCGCAGGCCGGTGATGGTCTCGAAGACGTCCAGGATCAGTTCGCGTTCCCGGAAACCGAACAGCATCGGAGTGAGTGCGCCCAATTCCATGCCACCGGTCGCCAGCGCCACCAGATGTGAGGAGATCCGGTTGAGTTCCATGAGCATGACGCGAACGATGGTGGCGCGCTCGGGAATCTGATCCTCGATATCGAGCAGTCGCTCGACGCCCAGGCAGTACGCCGTCTCGTTGAAGAAGGGCGAGAGGTAGTCCATCCGCGTCACGAAGGTGGTGCCCTGCGCCCAGTTGCGGAATTCGAGATTCTTCTCGATGCCGGTGTGCAGGTAGCCGATGCCGCAGCGGGCCTCGGTGACCGTTTCGCCCTCGATCTCGAGAATGAGCCGGAGCACGCCATGTGTGGACGGATGCTGTGGGCCCATATTGACGACAATGCGTTCTTCGCCCGCGCCGTCGAGGTTTTCGGTGACCGCGTCCCAGTCCTGGCCGGCCACCGTCACCACGGTCGGTTCCGGCTTCGGCTTGCCAGCGGGGTCGGGCCCGGTGTCGTTGTTGACGCCGGGCCGGGTGTCGATGTCGTTCATTACTTGTACGCCCTCCGCTCGTCGGGCGGCGGAATGCGCGCGCCCTTGTACTCGACCGGGATCCCGCCGAGCGGGTAGTCCTTGCGCTGGGGGTGGCCACGCCAGTCGTCGGGCATCGCGATGCGTGTCAGCGAGGGGTGGCCGTCGAAGAGGATGCCGAAGAAGTCATAGGTTTCCCGCTCATGCCAGTCGGTGGTCGGATACACGCTGAACAGCGACGGGATATGCGGGTCGGCGTCCGGTGCGGACACCTCGATGCGCAGGCGCCGGTTGTGCGTGATCGACATGAGGTGATACACCGCATGCAATTCGCGGCCCGCGTCCTCGGGATAGTGCACGCCGTTCACGCCGAGGCACAGCTCGAAACGCAGGGCGGCGGTATCACGCAATGCCATGGCGACGGTGACGAGGTGTTCGCGGCGCACGTGCAGGGTGAGTTCGCCGCGAAAGACGATCACCTTCTCGATGGCGCTCTCCCAGCGGGTATCGACCGCGCCGAGGGCGGCATGGAGTTCGCCGACGATCTCGTCGAAATAGCCGCCGTAGGGCGCGGGGGTGCTGCCCGGCAGTGTCACTGGGCGGACCAGACGGCCGTACCCGGAGGTGTCGCCGGTCCCGCTGACGCCGAACATGCCGCGTCGCACACCGATCACCTCGGCCGGTGGCGAATCCGCTTCCGGCGGTGTGCCTTCCGGACCGGCAGTGGCCGCGGCATCGATGAACTCGTGCGGTGTCCTGGTCTCGGTGTTGTCGGGGGTATCGAAGGTCATCGCAGCAGACCCTCCATCCGGATGGTCGGCGTGGACGCCAGCGCGGCCGCTTCGGCGGCGCGGATGGCCTCTTCGCGATTGACGCCGAGCGGCATCTCCTGAATCTTCGCGTGCAGGGTCAGGATGGCGTTCAACAGCATTTCCGGGCGGGGCGGGCACCCGGGCAGGTAGATGTCGACCGGCACCACGTGGTCCACGCCCTGCACGATGGCGTAATTGTTGAACATGCCGCCCGAGGACGCGCAAACGCCCATGGCCAGCACCCATTTCGGTTCGGTCATCTGGTCGTAGACCTGACGCAGTACCGGTGCCATCTTCTGGCTGACCCGGCCCGCGACGATCATCAGATCGGCCTGCCGCGGTGAGGCGCGGAACGCCTCCATGCCGAAGCGGGCGATATCGAAACGTCCGGCACCGGTGGCCATCATCTCGATGGCGCAGCAGGCCAGACCGAAGGTGGCGGGCCACAGTGAGCCCTTGCGCAGGTATCCGGCGAAATCTTCGACCGTGCTCAGCAGGAAGCCGCTGGGCAGTTTTTCCTCGAGACCCATGTTCGACTAACTCTCACTTCCACTGTGCGTATGTCGCTGGCGGCGTATTGCTCGGTATGCCATGGCCATACGGGCGATCAGTCCCAGCTGAGACCGCCGCGCCGCCATTCGTAGGCGTAGGCCACGGAGACGTTGAAGATGAACAGCGCCATCGCGGCGAGACCGAAGAGACCGAGCGCATCGAAGTGGACGGCCCACGGGTAGAGGAACACGATCTCGATGTCGAAAATGATGAACAGCATGGCGGTGAGGTAGTACTTCACCGGAAAGCGTTGTCCGGTAACATTTCCCGGCCCACCCGCGACGGCGTGCGGTGTCGGTTCGATGCCGCACTCGTAGGCCTCCTGTTTGGCCCGGTTGTGTCGTTTCGGGCCGACGAGGGCCGAGAGGATGATGGAGAAAACCGCGAACGCGGCGGCGACCGCGCCGAGGACCAGAGTGGGCATCTCGATATTCACGACTGCACTTCCCCTCCTTGCGAGCTATAGCTGGCGGTTGGGCGTCATATCCCCCGACGGCGCCGGGATGGTGCTGGTCGGCGTCGGAATGACGGCAGCTTCCGAGGCGGGCTGACGTCGTTGTCCGCCTCGGTCAGACTCGCCTCATGGCCTGCTCGCACCGCGCGGGTCTGTCATATCGAGGCTCGCGCCCATGTGAGCTACGGCACAGCCTACAACTGACGCGACGGGTCGACCGTGTATTCGAATGGGGTGTTTGATCGAAAACGGGACTGCTATTTATGACTGAATCGGCGGTAATCCGGTCCGCGGATCGCTAGGCGATTGCCCGTCACGTGACATTCAAGTGCCCGCGTCTTATGACGCAGGCACGATGTGGCTATCGGGGCTGACCAGCGAAATTCGGTCAGGCCGCGGTGCGATTGCGCAGCAGCGCGACAACGGCCTCGGTCAGCCGGATCGGATCGATCGGATGCGACACCGCGGCCTCGGCGCGTGACCAGTTCGCGAGCCAGGCGTCGTCGGGGCGACCGGTCAGCACCAGAACCGGTGGGCACTGGTCGATCTCGTCCTTGAGCTGTTTGGCGATGCCGAGGCCGCCCGCCGGGGCGGATTCCCCGTCCAGGATGGCCAGGTCGATACCGCCCGCGTCCATCTGCTCGATGACCACGGGGGCGGTCGCCACCTCGAGGTACTCGAAGGCGGGTAGTTCGGGGTGCGGATGTCTGCCCAGTGCCAGCATCACTTGGCGCCGGGTATCGGCGTCGTTGCTGTAGACGAGAACCCGCAGCGGGGTGGAACGAATCGCGTCGGCCACGCAGGGATGGTACGTCCGCGAGGGGGCGCGGCGTGGCAGGTTGGCGCAGATCGGTGGTGCGCGTCGGGTAAGGCAATCGAAAGCCATTGCTAAGTTCCGGCCGGTAGCATCCCGAAAATGCGGGGAGATATCACCCAGGAACTCGTCGAAACCGACGTGTGGACCGATGAGATGGTGGGCCGGGCGGGGATTCCGGTGGTGGACGTTGCGTTCGTGACGATCGGCAGTGGCATCGGGTCCTTCGTCACCTATGACACCCTGCGGATCTACGGTGTCGCGGTGGCGTCGATGGCGGTGCTCGGACCGCAGGAGGTGCCATGGTCGTCGTATGAGTATCTGACACGGGTGTCGCAGATTCCGCGCGGGGAGCGGTTGCGCAGTGATTCGGCGTCGACGCCGGACAATATCTGGGGGTTTCCGTCCTATGCGGTGCGTGAGGCGTTGGCGGAGAAAACGATCCGGCCCCTGTGGAATGTGTTCACCGAGCCGATCTTCGCCAATTACTACACGCCGAGGGCGGGGCAGGCGTTCGCTTCGATGGAGCGCGAGTTCCATCGGATCGGGTATGCGGGATCGTTGCACAAAGGGCAGGTACGCATGGTGCGCAAGCGGCACGGCGGTGGATATTTCACCATCCTCACCCCGCCCGCCGGTGCGACACCGACCAAGCGGATCGCGTTCCGCAGTACGTATGTCCATGTGGCCGTTGGGTATCCGGGGCTGAAGTTGCTGCCCGATCTGCAGGAATATCGGGAGAAGTATCGCGATCCGACGCGGGTGGTCAATGCTTACGAACCGCATGAGCACGTCTACCAGGCCCTGCAGCGCCGGCCGTGCACGGTGATGATTCGCGGTAGCGGGATCGTGGCCAGCCGGGTGTTGCAGCGGATTATCGACGATCGCGACCAGCTTCAACTCGATACCCGGATTCTGCATCTGTTCCGCCACTATGTGGGTAAGACGCAGGGCTCGAACCTCTTCAACCGCCGCAGGTCCGGTGACGGCTGGTCCTATCAGGGATTCAACTATCCGAAGTCGGTGTGGGGCGGGCAGCTCAAGGCGAAAATGCGCACGCTGCAAGGTGAACGGCGCGCGCGGGCCTACCAGGAGATGGGCGGCACCAGCACCCCCATCCGCGACGGTTGGCAGGAGCAATTGCGGCGCGGTCGCAAGCAGGGCTGGTACCAGGTGCTGGCGGGCACGGCGCGCGATCTGCGGCCCGCGCCCGGGCGGGATGGGGTGATCACGACCATCGTGCCGGATCCGAGCGCGCCGCTGCCGTTTCCGCCACCGACCCAGCCCTTCGATACCGCCGCGGACTACATCATCGACTGCACCGGGTTGGAGGCCGATGTGCGCGAACATCGCTTGCTGGCAGATCTGCTGGATCACGCTGGGGCCGGACGCAATCCGGTGGGGCGGATGGATGTGGCGACCACCTTCGAATTGATCGGCACGCGAAGCGGCAGCGGACGCATCTATGCATCGGGTAGCGCGACGCTGGGTGGTCCGTTTCCTGGGGTGGATACCTTCCTCGGCTTGCAGATCGCGGCGCAGGAGATCGCGGACGATCTTGCGGCGCTGGGCTTCTGCCAACGCATGGGACCGCTGCGCTCGTCACGGCAATGGTGGTTGTGGGCGACGGACAAGAAGATCTGAACCAATGCTGCTCACCTTGAACGGGCGAATCCAGACCCGCATACTCGCACTCGGCATCCTCGGATTCCTTGTCGCGGTGATCATTACCCCGGTTTTGCCGACCGGATCGCTGTCCCTGGGTCAGGCGTATCGCGTGACGTTGTCGGTGCTGCTCACGACCGTGCTCGTGGGTGTGCTGTGGGAGCTGCTCTACCATTTCCTACAGCAGTTCCGGTGGGAGAAGGACTGGCCGACACTGTTCGGCTTCTGGACGATCGTCAACGAGGCGGCGCTGATGTGGGTCCTCGTAGACCACACGACCATCGTGCTCCCGCGCGCGCTGCACCCATCGCTGACGGCATTCCTCATCCAGTTCACCGTCACCTGGATCGTGTTCTGGCTCATTGTCAACGGGCCGATGCGGTTGGTGTTCCACAGGTGGCGGTTCCGGGGTGGTCGATTCCTGTGATCAATCCGCAGCTCGAGGTGCTGCCGGGTGGTACGCATCTGATCGCGAATGCCGATGGGGTGGTCGTTGTGGTCGCCCACCGCGCCGATATCGCGGCGAGTTCCGAATCGCCCGCGGGTCGGACGATGACGGCGCTGCTCGGGCTGGCGCGGGAGGCCGTTGCCGAGGAGAAACCCCGCACCGGGCGCATATTCGCACGCCTTGCCACCACGTGGTTGATGAATCTTGACAACGAGGATCAGGTGGAGTTCGGGGTGATCACCCCGAGTGCGGACGGGGTGGCATTGTTTCTGCACGGCGGGGTGACGGCGGTGCTGGAGAGTTCGGATCGCGCGGAGGTGCTGCACGGCAGGGATGCCGGATTCACCGTGGATCGGGTGGTGATTCCGGCACCCGATGTGGGGGTGGGGTTGTTCGTGGACGAGGACGGGCCGAGCGCGCTACCGGGGCGCGGTATCGCGGGGCTCGAAGCGGGCACCGTGCCAGGGGCCGGGGCGGTGCTATGGTTCGGCGCGCCTGCGGCGGATCGTGCACCGGCTGCACGGAAGTCGGGCGTAGCTGCTTCTCGTTCGGTGGAATCCGACGATGTGGACCGCGGGGTGGGGGACTCGCCGAATCCGTCATCGAGTGTCCCGGTGGGACAACCGGTTGGGCTTCGCAAGAGTGCTGAGGTGGATGACGGCGCTGGCCCGAGTGCGGAGTCCCGGCGCGATCCGGAGTTCGACACCGATACCTTGGTGCCGAATGTGCCGATTCCAGTGCCGGTTCGTACCCGCGGGGTGGTACCGGTGGTGATGCCCGATGACGGCGGGGTTGTTGTTCGGGGGTTCATGTGTTCGCGACAGCATCTGAATGATCCGCGGGTGTCGTTCTGCGCGGTGTGCGGGATTCGGATGGATCAGTTGACCTGTGTGTTGACCGAGGGGATTCGCCCGCCGCTCGGGTTGCTCATGCTCGATGACGGAACGTCGTTCGTACTCGACAATGACATCGTTCTCGGGCGGGAACCCGAGCATGCGGCGGCGGTGCGGCGCGGTGCGCGACCGATTCGGTTGCCGGACCGGTCGGGAGGAATGTCGCGGGCGCATGTGGAGATTCGGCTGGTCGAGTGGGAGGTGACCGCGATCGACCAGGGGTCGGCCAACGGTACCTACATCAGGATGCCCGGGCATCAGGAGTGGATCCGGGCGATGCCGAACCACCCGACCACCCTGGTCGCGGGCTGCCAGATCCTGCTCGGCGGTCGCGTCCTCACCTTCGACTCCCCGCACAGCCAGTTCTGAGCCGTGTGCTAGCCGCGCTGGTAGCGAACAATTCCCGACCAGGGATTGCGGCCCGGTTTGCGTGGGTTGGGCTGGGGGAGGTAGGTGAAGGGACGCAGGTACCACGGGGCGCGGTGGAACTTGCGGGCGCGCACGAGCAGATGTTCGACCTCGCGAGGCTGCCAGCCGAGCTCCTCGAAGTAGGCGATGCCATGGCTCGGTTCGAATTTCAGTGGCGCGTTCACGAACATCGAACTGGCGCGTAGGCGCCTCATCGCCATGGTGATGTCCATGACCCACCAGCTGATCTCCGGCCGGGTGAGGGCGGCGGCCATGGTCCGGACCGTTTCCTCGTCGAGATACATGAGCAAGCCTTCGGTGAGCACCAAAGCCTTTGTGGCGGGGGAGTTTTCGGGTCCCAGCGGGCCGAGTGCCGCGTCCAGGAACTGCGCCAGCGCGGACGGATCGGCGAGGTCGACGCCGCGGCGGATCAGGGTGCAGCGCGGCTTCTCGTCCGCGAGAGCGGCGTCCTTCTCGGTGGTCAGTGCGGGTAGATCGGCCTCCACCCAGACGAAATCGGCGGGCAGGTCCAGGCGATAGGGGCGGGTGTCCAGTCCGGCCGCGAGATTGAGCACCCGGTCACAGCCCTCGCCGATGGCGGTCGCGATCAGGTCATCGATGAGTTTGGTCCGGGTGACCACCGCCCACCCGCCGCGCAGCATGCGCGGCGCGGCCGCGACGATGGCATGGCCGCGCTCCCCGGCCAGCCGTTGCGCGAGTGGATCACGGAAGAGTGCGTCCGCCCGCGCCGTCTCGGTGGCCCGGTAGGCGGCCACCCACCGCGCGGTATCGGACACATTGGTGATCAACCCTTCCCCACCGGTCATGCGCGCCAGTCTGGCACAGCCGCGCGCCCTCGTCGGGCATGGTCAGGTGTGGCGATGCCCTCCGATAGAACCTGGACGGAAATCGGGCCGTCTGGGAATACGAATTTCACGGGCTCGTAACAGGGAAACATGCTGTTGAGCCGGTATTTGGGCCACAATCATCGCAACGGCGAATTTCGGCTGACAGCCTGCGCGATCAGTCGATCGCCAGTCGGGTGGAGTCCGGGTGTCGTGCCCCCCGGACTCCACCGCCCACCCCTTCCCGCAGCCTGAAGCGGACTCGATCGACCGGTACGAGCGGTGGGCTCGCTCGTAGTCGTAGCGCCGTACCCCTACATCGGCCGATGTAGGGGTACGGCCGCACCCACTAGCCTCTGGCTGTGTGCGGGTCGGGTGGACGTACGGGTTCGATGTTCGCGTTCAACGGAGAGGCGGGCGGAAAGGTGACCGGCAGTTCCGTCAGTGCCCGGTGGAAGGGCCCCGGCCGCCAGATCGGCGTGCCGTCCCGCTTGTCGAGCCGGATTTCGGGCAGGGCATCGAGGAGCTGGTCGATGGCATCCTGAGCGATCAAATAGGCAAGGGATTGCGCGGGGCAGGCGTGTGGGCCGATGCCCCAAGCCAGGTGGGAGCGGTTACCTGTCAGGTCATCGGTGCGGATGGCAGGGTCGTTGTTGCAGGCGGCCATGCTGATGACGACCGGCTGATTGGCGGGCAGCCACACGCCGTCGACGAGGATCGGCTGGCGAGGGTAGGTGATCAGTAGGTTCGCCAGCGGCGGGTCATCGAACAACACCTCATCCAAGGCCTCCCGAGAGGACAGATTCCCGCCCAGGACACTGTCACCGAAACGTTCGTCGGTGAGGATCAGCAGGAGAGTATTGACGATGAGGTTCAGTTCGAACTCGATGCCCGTGCCGTAGACCTGCGACACGTGATGCGAGACCTCCACGTCATCCAGAGCGGCCGGATGCTGTTGCAGGACCGAGGTGATGTCGTTTCCGGGCTCCGTTCGTTTGAGGGTAACCAGATTCATCAGTGCCGCGCCGAGCATCTGGCTGCCTTTTTCGGCATCGACCCCCTCGAGCAGCGCGGCCGTGCCGGCGGCGACCTGCTGCCCGATCTCCGGTGGGCAGCCGAGCATGGAATTGACGACTTCGAACACCAGCGGGTACACGTACTGGCTGATCAGCTCCGCGCGGCCCACCTGGCAGAAGCTGTTGATCAGGGGGGTCGCGATATTCTCCACGATGTCGTGCATGGCGTAGAGGTCCACGGCGTCGATGCTCGCGGTGATCGCCTGCCGATAACGCACGAAGTCCGTCCCGGTGCTTCTGCTGGCCATGGGACGCCACTCCAGGAGCGGAAGGATCGGACAGTCGGCGGGGACCGTCGTCTGCCAGGCGCGCGGGTCGGCGGGGAAGTGATCGGGATCGTTGAGGATTCGCACCGCGGTGCTGTAGCCGATTACCAGCGTGGCGGGTACGCCCGGCGCCAATTCGACCGGCGCCAAAGAGCCATACTGTCTTCGCATTTCACGATATACATGGTGCGGATCGGCGGCGAACTCCGGCGAGTGCAGCGGTATTCGCGGGCCGTCGGAAGCGATCGGCGAGCCGTGGATGACCGGGCACGACTGTGGGCGCACCTGGGACTGCGGCGTACTCAACAAGAAACTCCAGACTGTTCGTATGCGATGCGCATGGACTGCCGAGGCAGGTACTACCCGGGCGACGGTCGGGTGCGATACCCGACACTCCGCAGGTACCGAACCCCGCCCGACCGGACTAGACGCCGAGGGCTCCCAACGAATCGTGATCGTCGATCGCGGTGGTGATGCGCTTCAACAGCGTCAAACATGTTTCGGTCGATTGCATTTTCGGTTGATACGCCGCACGGCCGATCGTGAAAGCCCATGCCGCATAGGCGAACATGGACTGCTGCCGATAGAGCAGCCACGCGTCGTCGAACGACGGCACCTCACCGCCGGCGTGTCCGAGCTCGTCCAGGTACGCCTTCAACAGTTCGCGGTCCCATGCACGACGGTCCTCGGGCTCACATCCGGAGTTGACGGCATAGGCGAAATCGTGCGCCCACCCGCCACGCATCACGACTTGCCAGTCGACATACCCCATCCGCCCGTCGCGAGTCAGGTAGGTTTGCCCGATGTGCGGGTCGCCGTGCAACAAGGTCGCGGGAACGTCATCGGTCGCGATGGCGATGGCCCGCTCGACACCCGCCCACAACCGTTCGCTCTGCCCGTGCAAGGCTTCGGGAACGACCTCTTCCGCCCGGCGCAGGCCTACCTCACAGCGCTTCTTCATATCGATCGCGGCGAGATAAACGTCGAGCATGTAGGCCGGGGTGTTCAGGACCGAAATAGCCGAGTCCTCCCAGAACGTGCCGTGCAGCCGAGCGAGATTGCGGATCAGATCTTCCATCTGGTCACGGGCGATGGGAGCAGTCGGCTCGCTGAACACGGCACCGCGCGTCGCGACGATATCCTCCATGAGCGCGATCGACCGCCACGACGACGGGTCGGAGGCGCCCCAGTAGCCGATCGGGGCCTCCATGTCGAGTCGCGGCCGAAAGTCCCGGAAGAAGCGGGTCTCCCCGTCGATCATCTGTCCGCCGCCGAGCAGTATGCGCTGGCTGAAGGCCGTGGTCGTCTTCGCGAACAGTTCCGTGGGCAATCCCGCCTGAGTGCCCACGTCGTTGTAGTCGACCCGGATCGCGACCCGGGTGGAGGTGCCGCGGCTGCCGTTGGACGTGTCGAACGAGAGCACCTCGGCACCGGGAACATCGCGACATAGGACAGCCGTCAGCCACTCGGGAGCGATTCTTTCGCCGGAAACCGGGACATCGTCGATGGACCGCGCCTTCGGTCGGGTGATCTTCTCGCCCAATATATGAGTACCGACGGTGGCGGATCGCCCGAGCAACCAGAGCTTGTGATTCATGCACTTGCCTCGATTCCGGAGTACGACAACACTGTCCCGAGCAGCCGCGAGCGGCCGGGGCCCGCAGACAGTACCCCATAATTCCGGAAGGCGTTCTACAGCAAGGACGTTGCCCGAGTCTCCCGTTCGTCGGCAGGCGCTGCCTGCCCGGTACCCCCCCGAGCACCGTCCTGGGCGGGTATCCGCCGGTGCGGCTAACCAGCGTGGAAGGCGTGCGGGCCCACCTCGGCGGGGTCGAGGATGTGGGCGAGGAACAGTCGCGTTGTCGGGGTGGGGGCGCGGGTGGTGATGGCGTGCCAGGGTCGATCCATCGGGGTGCCGTCCACCGGGAGTACTTGCAGCAGACCGGATTCCAGGTCCTGGGCGAGGGCGTCACTGTGGATGAGGGTGACGCCGAGGCCCTCGCGGGCGGCGGCGAGGACAGCGCCGTGGCTACCCAGAGTAAGCGTGGGCGGGGCGATTTCGAGGCGGTCGATGAGGCTGAGTGTGGCGTCGCGGGTGCCGGATCCGCGGCCGCGCAGCAGCCAGGTGCTGTGCAGCGGATCCGGGCAGCCGGGGGCGCCGACGACGACGAGCTGACTGGGGCGGCGGGCCCGGATGACCAGTCCGGTGTCGCGGGGTGGGCGGCCCGCGATGACGAGATCGGTTTCGTGGTGGTGCAATTCGAGGAACAGCACGTCGCGTGGGTGTACCGACAGGCTGAGTTCGATATCCGGATAGCGATTGCGAAAGGATGCGAGCAGTCGCAGCAGCACGTACTCACCCGCGGTGGCGACGACGCCGATCCGGAGCTTGCCGGTTTCCGCGCGACGAACGGCCGCGGAGGCCTCCTTCATCAGGCCGAGGATAGTGCGGCAGTATTCGGAATAGATGCGCCCCGCCTCGGTGAGCGCGATGCCGCGTCCGGACTTCGCGATGAGCTTCGCGCCGAGCTGCTTTTCGATATGGGCAACGGCCGCGGACACCGCGGCCTCGGTGATGTGCAGCTGGGTGGCCGCGCGGCGGATGCTGCCCTGTCGGGCCACGGCCAGGAATGTTTCCATCCGAGCCGCACTCACCATACCCACAATTCGACGGTATCAAACCCTATGAATCCCTTGAGTATTCCGAGAAACAATCAAATTGTTTGTCGTTAACACCCCGGTCATCCTTGAACTCATCAGGCGTTCACCCGGAGCGGAGGAATGATGACCGAGGTAACCGAACCGAACCGCTGGGATCCGGGTGTGCACTCCTACGCTTCGATGGGCTACTACGCGCCGGACTACGTCCCCAAAGATACCGATGTCCTGGCCGTATTCCGCGTCACCCCGCAAAAGGGCGTTGACCCGATCGAGGCCGCGGCCGCAGTTGCGGGTGAATCCTCAACGGCCACTTGGACCGTCGTATGGACCGACCGACTCACGGCGCACGATCGCTACCAGGCCAAGTGCTATCACATCGATGAGGTGCCCGGCCGCCAAGGGGAGTACTTCGCCTATATCGCCTACGATCTCGACCTGTTCGAGGAGGGGTCGATCACCAACCTCACCTCCTCGATCATCGGCAATGTCTTCGGATTCAAACCGCTGCTGGCATTGCGCCTGGAAGATATGCGTATTCCGGTGGCCTACGTCAAGACCTTCCAGGGTCCGCCGCACGGCACCGTCATGGAACGCGAGTATCTGAACAAATACGGCAGGCCGCTGCTCGGTGCGACGGTGAAGCCGAAACTCGGTCTGTCCGCGCGCAATTACGGGCGGGTGATCTACGAGGCGTGCAAGGGCGGCCTGGATTTCACCAAAGACGATGAGAACATCAACTCCCAGCCGTTCATGCGCTGGCGCGACCGGTATCTGTTCGCCATGGAGGGCGTCAACCGCGCGGTGGCCGAAACCGGGGAGATCAAGGGCCACTACCTCAATGTCACCGCGGCAACGATGGAGGAGATGTACGAGCGCGCCGAGTTCGCCAAGGAACTGGGCAGCGTCGTGATCATGATGGACCTCACCGTCGGATTCACCGCCATGCAGTCGATGTCGCACTGGGCGCGGCGCAACGGTGTGCTGCTGCACCTGCATCGCGCGGGGCACTCCACCTACACCCGGCAGAAGACCCATGGTGTGAGCTTCCGGGTGCTGGCGAAGTGGTGCAGGCTGATCGGCGTCGATCATCTGCACGCGGGCACCGTGGTCGGCAAGCTGGAGGGCGATCCGGCAACGACCAGGGGTTTCTACGATACGTTGCGGGAGAACCACATTCCTACCAACCCGGGCAATGGCATCTTCTTCGATCAGGAGTGGGCGAGTCTGGGTGGGGTCATGCCGGTCGCTTCCGGCGGTATCCACGCGGGGCAGATGCACCAGCTGCTCGACCTTTTCGGCGATGACGTGGTGTTGCAGTTCGGCGGCGGCACCATCGGACATCCGCTCGGCATCGCCGCGGGCGCGGAGGCCAATCGGGTGGCGTTGGAGGCGATTGTCAAGGCCCGCAACGAGGGTCGCGACCTGCTGAAGGAGGGGCCGGAGGTGCTGCGCAAGGCCGCCGAGATCTGCCGCCCGCTCGATGTCGCGCTCTCGACCTGGGGCGATGTCACCTTCGACTACACCTCCACCGACGCACCGGATGCCGTGCCGACGGCCAGCCGCTGAACGACAGGACCTTCCCATGTATCTGCGTCATGGCACCTTCTCCTACCTGCCCGAGTTCACCGATGCCGAAATCGCGGCCCAGGTGCGGTACGCATTGCTCAACAATTGGCCGGTGTCCATCGAGTACACCGATGATCCGCACCCCCGCAACGCCTACTGGGAAATGTGGGGGTTGCCGCTGTTCGATCTCGACGAGCCCGACGGCGTGCTCGCCGAGATCGACGCCTGCCGCAATAATTTTCCGCGGCACTACATTCGGGTACTCGCCTACGATGCCCGCTACGGCAGGCAGACCACCGCATTGAGCTTCCTGGTGCAGCGCCCCGCCGATGAACCCGGCTTCCTGCTGACCCGCACCGAGGGCCCGGACCGGCGGCAGATCTACGGACTGCGGCCGTATGCCGCCGACGAACGGCCGGGTGCCCGCTATGGCGGCTGAACGGTCTGGCGCGGCAAGCGGTTTCCGATTGCACCGGCCCGCCGTCGACGACGGCAGGCCGGTGCGGGCCGTGCCCGCGGACGCACCACCGGACGGCGAGGTGCTGGCCGAGGACGCCGTGCTGGATCTGACCACCGATATCGCGGGCAACGACGTCGAGGACGTATTGAGCAGGCTCGACGCCGAACTCGTCGGATTGGCGAATGTGAAGCGGCGGGTGCGCGAGATCGCAGCGCTGCTGCTCATCGACCGGGCCCGGGCGCGGTTCGGCCTGCAAGCGTCCCGGCCCACCATGCACATGAGCTTCACCGGCGGCCCTGGCACCGGTAAGACCACAGTCGCATTGCGGATGGCGCAGATGCTGCACGCGCTCGGCTATATCCGCAAACCCAAGGTGCACACGGTGACTCGCGATGATCTGGTCGGCCAGTTCATCGGGCACACCGCACCCAAAACCAAGGAAGCCCTCGCCAAGGCGGCCGGGGGAGTGCTGTTCATCGATGAGGCGTACTACCTGTTCCGCCCGGAGAACGAACGCGATTACGGTCAGGAAGTCATCGAAATCCTGCTGCAGGAAATGGAAAGCGAACGCACCAGCCTGGTGGTGATCTTCGCGGGCTATCCGGATCGGATGGAGAAATTCTTCTCGGCCAACCCAGGACTGTCCTCGCGGGTGGCCCATCATCTGGAATTCAGCGACTACACCCACGACGAATTGGTGCGCATCGCCGAACTCATGGTGGCGCGCGACAACTTCCGCTTCGACGACACCGGATCGGCTGCCTTCGGCGAATATCTCGCACTGCGGATGAGCAGACCTCGATTCTCCAATGCGCGCAGCGTGCGCAATGCCCTGGACCGCTGCCGGTTACGGCAGGCCAAGCGGCTGGTCGAGCTGCGGCGACCGCTCACCAAGGCCGATCTGATCACGCTGACCGACCGGGATGTCTACGGCAGCAGTGTGTTCGGCGGCGCGAACGACGAACCCGGAGGCGGTAGCTTGCGTGACCACGCAGGGCCCCGCGAGTGCCGCCGATCCGACCGAGCAGAACAGCAGCCGGATGGGCCGACCGCCAGGGCGCCCGCGTGACGAGATCGAGAACTCATGCCAGAAGGACTGAAGACCCTCACCCGATACACGATCGAGGAGGAACACCGGCATCCCGGATCGTCCGGTGAATTCTCCGCTCTGGTGAATGTCGTCGCGACCGCGACGAAGATCATCGCCAACCAGGTGACCAGGGGAGCCATTGTCGGCTCCCTCGGCGCCGCCGAACCCGACAACCTGCCGCCGACAGTGCACCGCAAGCTCGACGCTATCGCCAATGACATCATGGTGGCCGAGACCCAATGGACGGGGCATCTGTCGGCGCTGCTGTCCGAGCAGATGACCGATGTCCACCCGGTGCCCGACACGCACCGGCGCGGCAAATATCTACTTGCCTTCGATCCGTTGGACGGATCTTCCAATATCGATGTAAATCTGCCTGTCGGAACGATTTTCAGCATATTGCGGGCCTCGGATGGCGGCCCGCCGAGCGCCGATGACTTCCTGCAACCGGGGGTGCGCCAGGTCTGTGCCGGATTCACCCTGTACGGACCGGCGACAATGCTGGTACTCACCACCGGCAGCGGTGTCGACGGATTCACCCTCGATCGGGAGATCGGGGCGTTCGTGCTGACCCATCCGCGAATGCGAATTCCCGAGGACACTTCGGGTTTCGCGATCAATGCGGCCAATGAGCGCTTCTGGGAGCGGCCGGTGCGCCGGTATGTGCACGAATGCCTCGACGGGGTGGACGGGCCACGCGGGCGGGATTTCAATATGCGCTGGGTCGCATCGTTGGTCGCGGATACCTTTCACATTCTGACCCGTGGCGGGGTGTATCTGTACCCGTATGACACCCGGCGGCCGGGGCGGGTCTCGCTGCTGTACGGCGCCAATCCGATCGCCTACATCGTCGAACAGGCCGGGGGATGGGCGACCACGGGCGGCGATCGGGTGCTGGAGGTGCCGCCGGAGCAGGTGCACCAGCAGGTGCCGCTGATCTTCGGTTCGCGCAATGAGGTCGAGCGGATCGAGCGCTATCACCGCGAGCCCGAGGAAGGGCCCAGCTTCGACAGCTCACTGTTCGGTTCCCGGTCGCTGTTCCGTCCGGCCGGGCGCTGACTGCCCACACATGAACATTGTCCGGCAATCGAGGAGACGCCATGTCGGTCAAACATCCCGTCGTCGCCATCACCGGATCATCCGGTGCGGGAACGACCAGTGTCACGCGGACCTTCCAGGAGATATTCCGCCGCGAAGGCATCACTGCGGTGATCGTGGAAGGTGATTCGTTCCACCGCTACGACCGCAACGAGATGAAACTCGCGATGGCCGAGGCGGAACAGAACCACAATCGCACCTTCTCACATTTCGGCGAGGAGGCGAATCTGCTCGAGGAGCTCGAGACACTGTTCCGCGATTATGGTGAAACCGGCGTCGGCTCGGTGCGCAAATATCTCCACGACGAGTTCGAGGCGAAACCCTATGGGCAACCCGCGGGCACGTTCACGCCTTGGGAGGACCTGGCTCCCGGTAGCGATCTGCTGTTCTACGAGGGACTGCACGGCGCCGCCGTCACCGATACGGTGAACGTCGCGCAATACGCGGATCTGCTGGTCGGGGTGGTGCCGATCGTCAATCTCGAATGGATCCAGAAGGTGATCCGCGATAAGACCGAACGTGGCTATTCCAGTGAGGCTGTAATCGATACGATCCTGCGCCGCATGCCCGACTACGTGAAGTACATCTGCCCCCAGTTCTCGCACACCTACGTCAACTTCCAGCGCGTCCCCACCGTGGACACCTCCAATCCCTTCATCGCCCGCACCATCCCCACCGCCGACGAGAGCTTCGTCGTCATCCGTTTCGCCGATCCGAAGGTCATCGACTTCCCCTACCTGCTGTCGATGCTGCACGACTCCTTCATGTCCCGCCCCAACTGCATCGTTGTCCCCGGCGGAAAGATGGAGCTGGCCATGCAACTCATCTTCACCCCGCTCATCCTGCGCCTGATGGACAAGCGCCCCAAGCGTTTTCGCTGATCGAGACTGCTGACGGTTCGGGTGCCGTTGGGCAGGAATCGGAGTGTGCGCGGCGCGTCGAGGTGAAGCCGGGCCGGGAGGCAGGTCGGTGCCCCGGATATGTAGCGAGCGAACCCGGGGATCGCGGGCGTGCGGCGGTTCGACGTACAGTGTCCTAAGTTAATCATCGTTCGCATTGTCGAATCGCCGACACAGCAAGGAGCCGTCATGACATCCGCAGTCATCGTCGACGTTGTCCGCACCCCCTCCGGTAAAGGGAAAACCGGTGGTGGACTTTCCGATGTGCACCCGGCGACACTGCTGGCGGGGGTGCTGGGGACGCTGATCGAGCGCACGGGCATTGATCCAGCACTCGTCGACGATGTGATCGGCGGTTGCGTCACCCAGAGCGGCGAGCAGGCGTTCAATATTTCGCGCACGGCGGTGCTGGCGGCCGGGTTCCCGGAGTCGGTGCCCGCGACCACCGTCGACCGGCAGTGCGGATCCAGCCAGCAGGCCGCGCATTTCGCGGCGCAGGGTGTGATCGCCGGGGCCTATGACATCGCGATCGCCTGCGGCGTCGAGTCGATGAGCCGGGTGCCGATGTTCTCCAATGCCCAGGGCAAGGACGCCAACCGTGCCCCGCTGGCCCACCGCTTCCCGGAAGGCCTGATCGGACAGGGTATTGCGGCGGAGATCATCACCCAGCGCTGGAAGCTGGACCGGGAGACCCTCGACGCGTTCGCCGCCCGCTCGCATCGGCTCGCCGCCGAAACCGCCGCGGCCGGTGGCTTCGACAACGAACTCGTCCCCGCGGGTACCCTGACCGCCGATGAGACCATCCGCCCGGCCACCACCCCCGAAGGGCTGGCCGGCCTGCGCCCCGCCTTCGCCGATGACGAATTCAAGGCGCGCTTCCCGGAGATCGAATGGTCGATCACTCCCGGCAATTCCTCACCGCTCACCGATGGCGCCTCCGCCGCGCTGATCATGAGCGAAGACAAGGCCAACGCCCTCGGGCTGCGCCCGCGTGCCCGCTTCCACTCCTTCGCGGTCACCGGTGACGACCCGCTGCTCATGCTCACCGCCGTCATCCCCGCCACCCGCAAGGCGCTCGCCAAGGCCGGTCTCACCATCGACGAGATCGACACCTACGAAGTGAACGAGGCCTTCGCCCCCGTCCCGCTGGTCTGGCAGCACGACCTCGATGCCGACCCCGCCAAACTCAACCCCCGCGGTGGTGCCATCGCCCTGGGCCATCCGCTCGGCGCCTCCGGCACCCGCATTCTGTCGACCATGGTCAACCACCTCGAACAGTCCGGCGGCCGCTACGGGCTGATGACCATGTGCGAAGCGGGCGGCCTGGCCAACGCCACCATTATCGAGCGTCTGTAGATTCCGGTGCGCCGCTGATGATTACAGCTCGCCCTGTTCGTGGCGCCGATCCAGGTCGCGCTGGCGCTCTTCCTCCTGGCGGCGGGCCTCGCGGCGTTGGGATTCGGCGCGTTCGCGCAGGCCGCGGAGGAAGGCTTCGTCATCGTCCGGATTCTGCGGAACGTGGCGGCCGGGGCGGTCGTATTCGGCATAGCGGGTGGTTGAGCGCGGGCGGGCCTCATCGAGAGGGCGGCCCGCGAACAACCACAGCAGCGCGCCCACGGTCGGCGCCAGGATGACGATGATGAGCCAGCCCATTTTGGGGAGATGGCGGATGCCCGCGTCCGGGCAGGTGACGATGTCGACCAGGCAGTAGACCCACAGGGCCAGGGTGATCAGGCCGAGTATCGCGTAGGGCATCGGGAACTCCTCGGGTTCGCGGCATGGCTGCGGGCCTGTTCTTCCGCGGTTTCCGAAGTTCGATGCTCACCCCCCCGCCGAACCGGCCCGCATGGAGAATACACGGTGTGGGCGTGCCTGTTCGGGCGCTCGGTCGGCTGGACCTGGCCACCGCATTTGCGCCCACCATGTGTGCGTGCGCCCAGTCGACCGATCCGAATCAGTCCGGTAGCAACGGAACTGAGAGACCTTCGCCGCGGCCGATGAGGGCGGCGCGGGTGACGGCGGCGGAGCCGAAGCGGCGGCGCAGGTCGTCGAGGGTGGCGTCCAGAGTGTTGGTGGCGCGGGGTTCCAGGGGCAGGGTGAGTTGGACGGCATCGGCATTGTCGAGATTGGTCAGGGCCAGGCCGATCAGGGTGAGGCCGCGCTCCTGGATCATGGGCATCGCGGTGCCGAGCAGGGCGCGGGCAGCCTGCAGGATCGTCTCGGTGTGGTCGGTCGCCTCGGGCAGGGTGTGTGAGCGGGTGGCGCGGGTGAAATCGTCGAAACGCATGCGCAGCACCACAGTTCGGCAGACGCGCTCGGCCGCACGCAGTCGGCGGCCGAGGCGGTCGGTCAGGCCGTGTAAGTAGGCCTCGATCTCGTCGGGCGGGCGATACCTCCTGCCGAGTGCGCGTTGGGCACCGATGGAGCGGCGGCGGACGCCGGTTTCGACGCGGCGCGGATCACGGGCCCACGACAGTGCGTACAGGTGCCGGGCGGCAGCGGGTCCGAGGATCGAGCGCAGCGGCGCCTCACCGAGTTCGGCAAGTTGGCCGATCCGGGTAATGCCGTGTTCGTGCAGGGTGCGGGAGGTGACCTCGCCGACGCCCCAGAGTCGTTCGACCGGCAGCGGATGCAGGAAGTCGAGTTCGAATTCCGGTGGCACCAGCCGCAATCCGTCGGGTTTGGCGACCGCGCTGGCCACCTTCGCGAGGAATTTGGTGCGCGCGATGCCGACCGAAATCGGCAGCCCGACCTGATCGCGCACCGCAGCCCGCAGCCGCCGCCCGATCTCGATGGGTTCGCCCGCGATCCGCCGCAGCCCGCCCACATCGAGAAAAGCCTCGTCGATGGAGATGCCCTCGACCACCGGTGTGGTGTTGTGGAAGACCTCGAAGACGGCCCTACTCGCCTCGGCGTAGGCCGACATGCGCGGCGGCACGACTACGGCATGCGGGCAAAGCCGCAGCGCGGCACCACCATTCATCGGCGTGCGCACCCCGAACGCCTTCGCCTCATAACTGGCCGCGAGCACCACCCCGCCGCCGACTATGACCGGACGCCCGCGCAGCCGAGGGTTGTCCCGCTGTTCAACCGAGGCGTAGAACGAGTCGAGGTCCGCATGCAGAATCGACGCCTCGGCCCGCGCCTGGATCCGCGGCCGCCCCGACCGGGCGCGAGCACCGTTGACCTGGGGCTGCGGCGGGCGAACGAACTCGGACACGAACATATGTTCGCATAGACCGGTGTCCAGCGCGATGGTCCTATAGACCGTGGAGCCAGGTTGCGCATGGCCGTCCAGTTGTTTCGCAGTAGCTGCACGGTCCCGGCAGCACCGCTTCGATGCACCCTCATGCCGAGTTCAGGGTGTTCGCAGGAGCGTGGACACGATCTCGGCTGCACCGATGAATTTTGTGTGGATCCGTCGTCGATACCTCTGGATACACCGACAGCGGTGGGTCAGAGCAGGAGTAAACGATCCGGACAGTGATCCGGACGGGTGAGCAGGAGGCGCAGTGAGTGGTACCAGGGTGTTGGTGGCGGGGGCGAGCATCGCGGGGCCCGCGCTGGCCCACTGGCTGCGCCGGCGGGGGGCCCAGGTGACCGTGGTGGAGCGGGCCCCCGAGCTGCGTCCCGGTGGGCAGGCGGTGGACGCGCGCGGGGTGGCCAAGGAGGTCATCCGGCGGATGGGGCTGGACGAGGCGGTGCGCGCGGCCTGCACCGAGACCGCTGGCGCGTACACCGTGGACGCGGACGGGAACGTGCTGGAGACCTACCGCGCGGACGACGACGGCGGCGACGGGTACATCTCGGAGATCGAGATCCTGCGTGGGGACCTGTCCCGAGTGCTCCACGACGACACCCGCGACGGTGTCGAGTACGTCTTCGGCGACCGGATCGCCGAGCTCACCCAGGATGCGGACGGGGTCGACGTGGCCTTCGAGGGTGGCGACCGGCGGCGCTTCGACCTGGTGGTCGGGGCGGACGGGCTGCACTCGGCGCTGCGTGCGATGGTCTTCGGGCCGCGCGAGCGGTTCGTCCGCCACCTCGGGCACGTGCTGGCCTTCTACAGTGTGCCCAACGAGTTCGGGCTGGACCGCTGGCTGATCGACTACCAGGAGTCCGGGCGCTCTGCCGGCCTGCGGCCGATCCAGGACGCCACCCGGGCGATGGCCATGTTTTCCTTCCCCGCGGCCGACCTCGACGTCGACTACCGTGACGTCGCGGCCCAGAAGCGCCTGCTGCGCGCGCGGATGGCCGGCCTGGGCTGGTTGACCCCACGCATCCTCGCGCACCTGGACGACACCCCGGACTTCTACCTTGACCAGGTCGCCCAGGTGGTGATGGACCGCTGGTCGAGCGGACGGGTGGTGCTGCTCGGGGACGCGGCGTTCAGCTCGTCGCCGATGTCTGGGCAGGGCACCGGGCTGGCCCTGGTCGGCGCCTACCTGCTGGCCGGAGAGCTGGCCGCCGCGGGGTGGGACCCGGAGGCCGGGTTCGCCGGCTACGAGGGGCGGATGCGCTCGTTCGTCGAGGCCAACCAGGAGATCGGCCGGTTGAACGCGCGCAGCCGCGACGTCCCCGGGCCGGACGCCGAGCCGAACATCGATTTCGGCAGTGAATGGTTCACCGAGCTGGTCGAGCGTGCGATCAACGGCGCCGAGCTGCCCGACTACGCAGGGGTGCCGGACTCCGGGGCCCCGGCCAAGCCGTAGGTGTCACATAACGTGCCGAGAGGGACGACGCTTCGGTACGGCTCTGCCGAAATTCCCGTGGCACCTCCGTATCAAAAGCGGCTACCAGTACTGATGCCGTTTTCCGTCGGTATCGGCGACGAATATGACCGCGTCGACGCCGTCCAAGTCCGCCGGGGTGAGCGGGATGTGGCCCGGCAGGATGGGTTCGCCCGCTCCGATCGACGGGGCAAGCGCGGCGCGCAATGCCGGTGTCGGGAACAGGGCGCGGCGGCTGGTCGCCGCCGCCAACACACCCTGGAGGGTGTCCGGATCGCTGTGGGGGTTCGCGTCGGTTGCCAGGAACACATAACGCTCGCCGAGGGTGATTCCGACGAGCGCGCCAGCGCTGCCCCGGCTCAGGTCGTGCTCGCCGTCCGGTATGAGGGACTGCGCACGCTGCAGGTGCGCGTTGTGCGCGAACACCAGGCTCGGACCGCGGTGCCGCTCCTGGGCAACGATTGCGAGTAGGTTCTCGGCCATCATCTCGGTGCGCAGGCTGATCAGAGTTTCGATGCGATCGGATGCGGGGCTGGCCATGGCCGCGTGATAGCGCAGTAGGCCCTGGGCGGTGCGCGCGTGCGCGACGGCATGGTCGTAGCCGGTCGGGTCGGCCGGACGCAGGGCGGGCGCGGCGCGGCGCAGTGCGCTGGCGAGGTCGTCGGCGACGATGCGCAGGACGCGAGCGCGGTCGGAATCGCCGACCGATGCGGCCGGGTCGAACATGGCCGCCTCGTTCGTCCAGTCCGCGTCCTCGCCGAGCAGCGCGTCGAGGTCGCGGACCGATGCGGGGCGGAGCGCCGCGGGCAGATAGTCGGTGGTCGAGGACAGTGCACGTCGCGGACTCGGCGCACCGGAGTACTCCACCGGCGCGTCGAAGCCGTAGAAGCGAATCCGGTCCTGCGGCGAGCGGTCGGCATTATGGGCCCGGAGCCATTCGACCAGTTCACGGTTGCCCGGCACGGCGCCGAAACCGTGGCTGAACCCGGTAGCGAGCACCTCGTCGATATTCGCCGTTGCCCCGGCCACGTAGTCGTCGACAACGGACGCGGCGAAGACATCGGTCTCCAACCCGATCGACCGGTACCCGCGTTCGATGAGGTGACCGAGGAGTTCGTTGCGCAGCAACGGGAATGCCTCGATCCCGTGGGTCGGCTCGCCGAGGGCGAGCAGGGTCGGCGGCTCGGACCGCGCGGCGAGCAGTTCGTCGATGGCACGGCCAAGGCTGGCCGGGTCGTCGAGTTGGCGGCCGACCTCATGCAGCGATGTGGCAGCGGACATGAACACCTCTCTTCAGAAGGAACTGCCCTTGACAGTATCGTTGAAGATTCCAGTGAAACTTCTGCGACTTCTACCTGAGATCCAGCGATCAAAGCCTCAATCGGAGGTGCAATCTGCGACCCATCGACCTGGCCCGGGAACACGGGTTGTCCGCGCAGGCGATCCGCAACTACGACGACGCGGGCATTCTTCCGCCGACCGAGCGCAGCGAGACCGGCTACCGGCGCTACACGCCCCTGCACGCGCAGGCCCTGCGCGCCTTTCTTGCGTTACGCGGTGGCCACGGGCACCGGCAGGCAATGGAAATCATGCGGGCGACGAACCAGGGCGACACCGAGTCCGCCTACCGGCTCATCGATGCCGCGCACGTCGCGCTGCTCGCCGAACGCGATACCCGCACCGAAGTCGCAACGGCCCTGGGCAGCCTGTCCGCCACGACACCGCCCCCGGTCCACGGTCGACCGCTGACCGTGGGTGAACTCGCGCGTCGACTCGGCGTGCACCCGGCGACGCTGCGCACCTGGGAGGCCGAGGGCATCTTGCGCCCCGAACGCGACCGGGCAACGGGGTACCGCGAATACGGACCGGACTGTGTGCGCGACGCCGAGATCGCACGACAGCTGCGCCGAGGCGGGTACCTGCTGCACCAGGTCGCGCAGTTCATCGAGTCGCTGCGCGAGGCGGGCGGGACGGACGCGTTGAGCGCCTTCCTCGACTCCTGGCAGGACCGGCTGACCACGCGCAGCCGTAACCTTCTCACCGGCGCGGCCCAGCTCGATACCTATCTCACCATGCTCGGTCGGACACCGTAGGGATGTCCGGCGACATAGCGTGAGGGCAGGTCCGAGTCGTGGGACCGCTCGCGCGGTGCTGTCCAGAAACACACCTCGCGTGCGGTTAACACATTCGACTCGGCATCAGCGAGCCGGCCGGCGTCCGTCGAGCTCTTCGGCGGTCTTGACGACGGCAATGTTGTAGGCGCGGAGAGTGTTCGCTTAGCACATCGTGTCCAGGAATTCCGCGGCCGACTCGCGCAGGGTGCGCGATGGTTCGGATCCGGGTCATGGTCGCCGCCATGCGTTCCCGCCTTTTCGCTTGCCCCGGATAACGGGGGCACTTCGTGTACCGCCCAGGCGAGGTTGCCACAGGCGCTACCGTCCTCCCAGGTGGTAACGGTAGGGCACGCGATATGGGGCATCGCAGTACGTTTGCGAACCGCGCGGCCGGTGGCGGCAGTGCAGGATGTTGTCATGACGAATGGGCACGAATCCCTGAGGAACGTTCTCGTCGCTGGGTTCACCGCGCCGACCACGGCCGCCGAGCGTAAAGCGGCGTTTCGTCGGCCGTATCCGGTCCCTGCCGCCATGGCTCCCGCTCGTGACCAGGTTCTGCGGGAGCTCGAGGCCCGGCTCCCGGACGAAGGGGACGGGCCGCCTACGGTCACACGAGCCTTGGGCCCGATCGAGAGTTATCGCGAAACGGTCCGTCTGCTCGGTCTGCCGGGCTGTGGGCTTTTCGAGTTTGCAGATGCGACCTGTGCACTGATCGCGGTGGGGGCACTGACCACGGCTGAGGTCGAGGACCTTGCCCCCTTCCTGCGCGAGTGGTGCGGTTTTCGCCGGCAGTTCGTACTGAACCGCATCATCGCTGGTGATCTGGAAGGCGCCCGCCTTTTAGCTGGACAGCTCGAGAATGAATTCCGCTGGCGCGCTTATCGCGATATCGGCACCGTACTCGCGGCTCGCGGCGATGCCCGGGGCTTTTTCACCGAGTGGAGGCATTACGGGATCGCTCGCGATCGTGACGACCTGGCCGAACTCGCGAAGCTACTGGTCGCGGGTGTCGCTCGTCGCGAGGGGTGGCGACCCGCGCCGACAGTCACCCGTGCCGAACGAATCAGTCCGTTCGGCGACCAGGCGTTCTCCGCATTCATCCACACGGCCGACGTCGAGGGGCTACAGCGCGTGCTCGACAGCCACGCCGTAGGGATCCTGTCCGAGCTCGATCAGCTGGTTCTGTTGTCCATCGCCATCAAGGCCGCTACCGAACCCAATCCCCAATGCAACCACCCCCTGCTGGATACGGTCATCGACCGCCTCATCGCCATAGACCCGACCGAGGACAAAAGGACCATGCACCGACGCGATGCCGAGCTCGTGGGATTGTGGCCGGCCATTGGCGATCAAAGCACGCTCGCCTGCGTCCGCAAGGCTGTCCGCGGGTACCGCGAGGAGCTGACGAGGTTGCCGCGGGATACGCCGACCTGCCCGAACTGACCGTTCATTCAGCGCGTGCGTTGGTAGCGAAGGTAGACCTCCCACACCAGCATTCCCTGATACACGCCGCGCCGGCACAGTTGCGCGAATACCGGGTTCGCGCTGAGCGCGACGGGCTGGCGTGCCGAAACGCATCAGAGTTTGCGGTCTTCGGCCGGTGCGAGGAGGGGGCGGGCGAAGCGAAGGATTTCCTCGGCGGCATCGAATTCCATGGTCACGCCCGTACCCGGGCGGTCGGCCCATTCGGGCGGCACCGGCGTGCCCGGCCAGGTGTGCCCGCCGCCGAATACTGTCCAGGCCGTCACCTGGGTGCCTCCGGCGCCGCCGGTCACGGTCTGTCGGCTCGAGGTCTCGGTGGTGATCGTGGGCTGGTTGTTCCCACAGCGGTTGAGTGTCCGCCAGTGCTGGGCGGTCTCGATCAGTCCGAGTGCGCGGCCGCGCGGTTCACCGTCGGGTCCGCGGTGGCGCGAAAAGCCGCCGGTGATCGGTTGGATGGGGTCGGCATCGCCATTGACGAGCATCGCCGATACGGCATGGCTGGGCCGGATATCGCGTAATGCCGCAGGGAAGCCACCGGCGACCGCGGCGAATACCGGCACCAGGTCGGCGGCCCCCAGTGCGAATCGGTGAGACATGAACGCGCCGTTGGACATACCGACCACAATGGTCCGATCTGGTGCGGTGCCGAATTGGTCGGCGCACCGATCGATCACCGCGCGCAGAAACGACACATCGTCCACGCCCGCCAGGTCAGCGGTCGTGACGCCCCGCCCGTCGGCCCAGCAGCCGCCGTGCCCGTCGGGATAGGCGACCGCGATGCCCGAATCGTCGGCATGCGCCGCGAAACTGGTCCAGTCGTACATGATCGGTCTGGCCGCCGCCGCCGGATTTCCGGACATATTGCCGTGCAGAACCACCACTAATGGCGCGTGCTGCTCACGCGGTGGGCGCACGGCGCAGGTGCGGACGAGCCCGTCGATGGCGAATTCGCCGGTTACCAGGTCATCGACCAACGCCTGCCTCCTCGAGCCGAGGTCTACAGCCTAGCGAGCGAATCTACGGTATGGCTACGTAGCAACAAGCCCGGACAGCTACCCTGGGACGTCAGAGGGTGTCCAGTAATGATGAGGGAGTCGGCATCGTGCGTGGTTTCGGGGACTTGGAGGCGGTGATCATGGACCGCATTTGGGATCGGGACGCGGAGACCACAACGGTCCGCGAAATCTTCGACGAACTGGCCGCCGAACGCGGCATCGCCTACACCACGGTCATGTCGACCATGGACAATCTGCACCGCAAGGGTTGGCTGGCGCGCGAACGCGCGGGCAAGGCCTACCGATACTGGCCCACCCTCACCCGCGAGGAGCACAGTGCCCGACTCATGCTCGAGGCGCTCGGCTCGGGCGGCCGTTCGGATCTGGTGCTCAGCCATTTCGTCGATCGGATAAGTGAAGAGGAGTCGGCCGGGCTGCGCGCCGCGCTGCGTCGGCTGACCTCGCGCAAGACCCCCGAGGCGCCGTGAACATAGCGGTGAGCCTGATGATCTACGGCAGTATGGTGGCCACCTTCGGCCCGACCGTGCTGCGCAGACTCACCCGCCGCGGCGCCGCCCCGAGGCTGGGGGCGCTCGCGTGGCTGGTCGCGATCGCGGGCGCGCTCGGCGCGTGGGCAATGGCGGCCGGACTGCTGGTCATCGAATTCGCCACCTTCTGTCAGCATCCCGCCGACACCCTGCGTGACTCCTACGCGGTGCTGTCCACGCCCGTCCACCTGCACGGCGGCTTGATCGCCCAATTCGGCACCCTGACACTCGCGGCACTGGTCGCCATCGCCGTTATCGGCATGCTGGTACATACCGCGCGCGCCATGCTGCGCTTGCGGCGCACCACCCGCGCGCACGGGCGCGCCGTGCGGATGGTCGGTCGCCGAGTGCCGGGCGTGAGTGCGGTGGTACTGGATTCGCCGGTGCGCCAAGCCTATTGCGTGGCCGGACGCCCCGACACCATTGTCGTCACCAGCGCGGCGGTCGACGCGCTGACCCGCGACCAACTCGCCGCGGTGCTAGCGCACGAACACGCGCATCTGAGCGGCCGCCACGGCACGCTGATCGGCTTGCTGCGCGCCATCGCGATCACGTTGCCCGGTGTGCGTCTGGTGACCGACGGCGTCGGCGAAATCGGTCGGCTGCTGGAGATGTGCGCCGACGATACGGCCGCGCGCAGACACGGCGCGGAACCACTGCTCGGCGGCCTGCTCGCGATCGTCGGCGCGACCGGTCCGGTCCCGGCGGGTGCGCTCAGCGCTGCGGCCACCGCGGTATTGGCGCGGGCCGAGCGCTTGGCGGCGCCGGTCGGCCCGGTGCAACGTGCGACCAACCGGACGGCCTTGCTCGCCGTAATCGCGGCAACGGTAGTCGGTCTACTCGAAATCGCCGTCGGAGTACTGTTCTGCACCACAGTGCTGGGATGAATCAGGTGGGATGAATCCGGCGCTGGCATGAATCCGGCGCTGGGCTCAGTCCGCCGCGTGCCGGTCCGCCGAATCGGAGGAGGGGAAGTAGGTGCACGTCACCTGGGATCAGGTTTTCGCCTGGAGACTGCGCAGGCAATACGTCACGAAACCGGTCGATATCGGGATCTCAAACATTGTCGAGCGACTGTGCGGCGTGCAGGCTCAGGTGACCGCGTCGGCCGATCTCGCGGTCGCGCTACGGCGCTGCAAACCCGAACCCGGCGCGCTACTACCGGAGTTGGCCGCGGGCACGCTGATGAAGACCTGGGCCATGCGCGGCACTCTGCATGCGCTCGCCCCGGACCTGGCGGCGGCGGTCCTTTCGTTGATCGGCTCGGCCCGCACCTGGGAAAAGCCCGCCTGGCAGCGCACGTTCGGGGCATCCCCGGCGGAGGTCGCGGCATTGGCCGATGCGGTGTCGCAGGTGCTCGATGGTGTCGTGCTCAGCCGGGAGGAACTGGTCGACGCACTGGTCGCCGATCCCGCCTTCCACCGACTCGGTGCAGAGTTGCGCTCCGGCTGGGGTGCGCTGCTCAAGCCGCTGGCCTGGCAGGGGGCGCTGTGTCACGGTCCGGCGCAGGGCAATCGGGTTACGTTCTCCAGTCCGTCCCATCTCATTCGCGGCTGGCGCGGCCTGCCCGATCCGGATGCGGCCGCACCGGTGGCCATCACGGCCTACCTCGGCGCGTACGGCCCGGCCACTCCGGAAAGATTCGACGCCTGGCTCAGTCGCAACAGTCTCGGGAAAACGACGGTGCGTCGGTGGTTTTCGGAATTGGGGGACGCGTTGACCGAGGTCGATATCGCGGGCCGCCGCGCCTATGTGCTCACCGAACACGCCGATGAACTCGGCGCCACCGAGCCGCTGGACACCTCGGTCCATCTACTGGGCGCCTTCGACCAATACGTGCTCGGCCCCGGCACCGCCGATACCGAACTGCTGCCCGCCGAGCACCGCGCGCGAGTAAGCCGGGCGGCAGGGTGGATCTCGCCGATCCTTGTCATCGGCGGTCGTATAGCGGGTACCTGGGAGATCAGCGGCAACGACCTGTCCGTCACCACTTTCGACGGATCCTTGCCGCCGACCCTCGAACTGAAGGCCGCCGCCGATCACGTCGCGGCTGCCACGAGCCACAGCGGATTCGCCGTGCACGTGGCATAAGGCCCGACTTATGTTGTGCCTCTTGATCGGTGCTGGCTCGCCGTCCTCCTGCTGGTTCTATGACGAGAACGCGGCCGGTTGGACGTGCGGCCTCGACGCATCGAGCGAGGATGCGGTGGGCGTGCTCGACGTCCCAGTCGTGGAGGATGTCGCACAACAATGTAGGCGCCCGCTCCTGCCGGGAGCGCACGCGAGAAGCGTCGGGCCGAGAACGTCCTGAATTAGCCAACTGCATGCTGTCGTCGGAGAAACGCGGCAATTCGGTCGCTGAAATCCTGCTTATTGACTGGGACACACTGCAGAATGTGGCAATGCGGACATTTGCCCGATTGTTGCAGACTGCCGTCGCCGCGGCGCTTGTCGTGGTAGCCGGTCATGGTCTCGCGGCCGCCCCCGCCGCGAGCGAGGCCCATATTCAGTTGCCCTGGCTGACTCCTGAGCCGGACGCAGTGCAGGCGTCGGGAGCAGCGCTGGCAGACGGAATCACCGGCACGGTGCTGTGGTCGCGACAGCCGAACACCCCCGTCCCGATAGCCAGCATCACGAAGGTGATGACGGCACTGGTCGTGATCAACGCCGGCGACCTCGACCGGACCATTACCGTGCCGCAGGAAATCATCGCCTACGGCACCAAGTACGGCGGAAGCAACGCAGGCCTGGTCCCCGGCGAGGTGCTCACCGCGCGACAGCTCCTCTACGCGATGATGCTGCCGTCCGGCTGCGACGCCGCCTATGCCCTTGCCGAGGCATACGGGCCCGGCCAAGACGGCTTCATCGCCAAAATGAACGACACCGCGCGTCAAATGGGCCTGGCGGGAACATATTTCACCGACCCCAGCGGGCTGCCCGCCCCCACCGACGACTCCACCTACTCCACGCCGGCGGACCTGGTGGCCCTCGGCCTGCGCGCGATGAGCCTGCCGGTGTTCCGCGACATCGTTAGGTCGCAGAGCTATCACCTGCCCGCCGGACCGGACAACCGCGATCACCTCTGGCGGACCACGAACTCGCTGCTGCGCGACTATCCCGGCACTGTCGGCATCAAAACCGGATCCACCGACGCTGCGGGGACCTGTCTGCTGTTCGAGACGGTCAGGGCAGGAATACCGCTGATCGGTGTGGTCCTGCACAGCTCACCCGACAGCGGCATTGCCGCAAAGGAAGACGCCGAGCGCATGTTGAATTGGGCCTACAACCCGATCCTGAGCGCGCTGCCGATCGGTTAGCGCCGAATGCGGCAGGCTGCCCAACGTTATGCCTCGCCTCCACGTCGCGACACACGACAACGAAGGACCAACCATGCAGGCCATCATTGTTGGAAACCGTGACGCCGGCGTCGCCGGGATGAGCCTGACCCACGACCTGCCTTACCCCCACGCCGCCGAGAACGACGTGATCGTGAAAGTACACGCCGCCGGGTTCACCCCGGGCGAGCTGGACTGGCCCGGCACCTGGACCGACCGCGCCGGTCGGGATCGGACTCCGAGCGTGCCCGGGCACGAATTATCGGGAGTGATTGTCGAACTGGGGTACGGCACTACGGGTTTGACCGTCGGGCAGCGGGTCTTCGGTCTGGCCGACTGGACCCGCAACGGCACACTGGCCGAATACACCGCGGTGGAAGCCCGCAACCTCGCTCCCTTGCCCGCAGATATCGACCACACCGTGGCCGCCGCGCTGCCGATCTCGGGGCTGACCGCCTGGCAGGGCCTATTCGACCACGCCCGCCTCACCACCGGTCAGACCGCCCTGATCCACGGCGCCGCCGGCGGTGTCGGCTCGATCGCGGTGCAACTCGCGCGCGAGGCCGGGGCCCGAGTCATCGGCACCGGCCGGGCGCGCGACCGCGACCGCGCGCTCACGTTCGGCGCGCACACCTTCCTGGCCCTGGACACTGAACCGCTGGAGCAGGTCGGCGCGGTCGATGTGGTATTCGACGTGATCGGCGGAGACGTCCTGGATCGCTCGACCGCCCTGGTACGCGCCGGCGGAACCCTGGTCACCATTGCCATGCCGCCCACTATCCAGCCCGACAACGGACGCGCGGTCTTCTTCGTCGTCGAACCCGACCGGACCCAACTCACCGAGCTTGCCACGCGCCTGCGCGACGGCCGCATCAAGCCGGCCGTCGGTGCCGTCCGACCCCCTCGCCGAGGCACCCGACGCCTTCAGTCCCGGCAGGCACAGCCCCGGCAAGACGATCATCCGCGTCAGCGACGAATGAATGCACACCGCCGTTCACCCTGATTGCGATCGGTCGCCGAGTCGGACGCCTGGGCCCCGATCCATTCCGACTGCAAAAATGCGAGAACAGCAACAGCGCGCCGACTGCAATCAGAGCGAGTGACCGCTTAGGCCGTGACCCGCGCGGTCGATCGGGGACAAACGTTGGCCAGCAGTTGATCTCGTGAACACGCGCTTATGCCGAACAGCGGGGCTCGTTGTCGGCGTACGATCCAGTTCGCGTTCGATCGGTGCACGGATGTTCGCCTCGGGGGAATAGCAACGAGGGCAACAACAGCGCCATCGACGGCCATTGACGAGTTCCGCTCTGTTGGTGGCGCGGCTATAGCGTGGCTGTGACCGACTTCAGCGGTGGACTGTGTCGTGGCGATTGTGTGGACGCATCTACTCCATGGTCCCAGTCCGCGCACGGGCATCAAATGTGATGAAGGCCAACCGTAGAACGTGACGCAGGTCATTGCCCGAGAAGGCGTGGTTGGGCATCGTCGTCACTTCGTTTTTGGAAAGAACCTGGTTGGAGATGCCCAAATGGCCGACCACAATGTTGACTTTGCTTACGATCTCACGCTGGACGAGGCACGGCGGCGCAGCGCCGTCGTCGCGGCGCTCGGTGACGACTGGGATCCGGTTGCGGTGCTCGCCGAGGAAGACCTGGCGTACGACATGCTGTACTCGAATCTCGACGATGAGCAGCAGCGGATCTACGAGGAACTCGTCCGAGCAGGGGTCCTGCCGGAGCGGGCAACGCGCTATATCACCGACTGATCGCACCGCCGAGTTGGTGTTCGGCATATTGCCTCCGGCGTAGCTGCTCCGGCCCCCTTCCTGAAGTCGCCAGCCGCACGCTGACACCCCTCGGACTGCTGTTACGACGAGTACGTGACAGCTGAATCCGACCTGATGAACTGCTCGCTCACGCTGATTACGTGATATCCGGTTCAGGGTAGGGAGCGTTCTTACCACCGTCGTCGCGGTCGAACTCGTCGTCGGCCAAGTCATCGTCGGGGTCGGCCCGCCCGAAGCGGTACCCGCGCGGCCGGGCCGGTTGCATCCCAACAGGTGTGCTCAACCGAGCGGAATATCGGCGGAGGTCGACGGGATCGTGTCGAGTGCGGCCATGACGGTGTCGTGCGGGGCGATCGTCGCGGCGGCGATGTTGGCTTCGAGATGACGGATGTGGGCGGTGCCGGGTATGAGCATTACGTTCGGTGCGTGGTGCAGCAGCCACGCGAGGCCGACCTGTGCGGGGGTGCAGCCGAGGGATTGCGCCGCGGCGGCGACGACCGGATCGTCGGTGACCTTCGGCATGGCAGGGAAGGCGCCGCCGAGCGGGAAGAACGGGACCCACGCGATCCGTTCGGCCGCGCAGAGTTGCAACATGCCCTCGTCGCCGCGGGAGACGAGACTGTAGGCGTTCTGGACGCATGCGATCCGGGCCGGAAGGGCCCGGCGCAGGCCATCGAGGGTGATGCCGCTGAGCCCGATCGCGCCGATCTTGCCCTCATCGCGCAGCGTGATCAGGGTCGCGAGTTGATCGTCGAGGTCGACGACCTGGTCGCCGGAGGCCCGCAGGCCCGGCCCGGCATCGAGGCGGCGCAGGTTCACCACCGGGATCCGATCGAGGCCGAGGGAGCCGAGATTGTCCTCGACGCTGGCCCGCAGTTGTTCGGGTCGCTGAGCCGGCCGCAGCGGGATATCGGCACCTGGGTCGGGGTCGGCGCCGACCTTGCTGACGACCACGACGCCGTCCTCGGGGCCGAATGCGTCCCGGATGAGCCCGTTGACGAAGCCGTCGCCGTAGAACTGGGCGGTATCGACGTGATCGACCCCGAGTTCCCACGCACGGCGCAGCACCGCGATCGCGGCGGCGCGGTCGGCGTGCAGGCGTTCGAGCTGCATCGCGCCGTATCCGATGCGCGACACGGTGTGGTCGCCGAGCGTCCCGGCCCCACCGGGGCGCGGCACGCCCGAGGGAGCGAGCTTGGTGAGGGACGTGGTGTTCGCGGTCATGGGAGCCCTCCCACATGAGACGATAGGTGAAGCGGAGGATGCTCCGCTTTTTCAACTATACCGGAGGTGCCTCCGAATTGAGTCCGACGTCCCCTGGGAACAAGCCTCGCGCCCCCCGTGCCGACGCACAGCGCAATCGCAACAAACTCGTCGAGGTTGCCAGGGCCGCATTCGCCGATGCCGGCGAGACCGCGACATTGGAGGGCATCGCTCACGGCGCCGGTGTCGGCATCGGCACCCTGTATCGCCATTTCCCCACCCGTGAAGCCCTGGCCGAAGCCGTGTACGCCGCCGAACTCGACGATGTCACCGACAGCGTCGCGGTCCTGCTGCAGCAGCGGCCCCCGGATGCGGCGCTGCGTGCGTGGATGGGGAAATACGCCGCCTTCGTCGCGACCAAGCGCGGCATGGCCGACACCCTTCGCGCCGGTTGGGCCTCGGGCCGGATCGCGGTACCGGCAACCCGGGAACGCATCACCGCAGCCATTGCCACAATCCTGGCCCGTGGAGCCGAAGCCGGCTCACTGCGTGGCGATGTCGAACCGGAGGACATCACGGTGATGCTCCTCGGAATTCTGCTCACCACGGCGGGCGATTCCTCCGAGCAAACCGAGCGGGTACTCGACCTCATGCTCGATGCCCTACGGCCGAAAACGACCAGCTGACCCAGCCCAGAAGCGGAACCACGTCGGCCGCTGCTGCCGCAGACGCAACACGATTGCCGAGTTGAGTGCGGTCAGGTCAGCGGTTTTCGAGTTGGTCTGCCCGCCGGCAAAGATCGGCCGCAATGCTGTTGAGGCTCCGGCCGTAGACGCCGATCGTCGCGATGCGCCTCATCGCAGCACCCGGCCGGCTGGGTGGCGTGGCGGAAGCCGAGGCGCCGGTACCGACGCGGCGCGCGCCGCACGTCCACACGGCGCTGCGCGGCGGTGGGCTCGGTCACGCCGGCCCACCGCCGCCCCGCTACGGCACTAGTGCGGGCTGGTCCACGGCCCATAGCCACGACCCGTCCGGCTGCCGACGGGCGATCTCGACGGTCACCTCGCCGGTGGTCAGCGTGGACGCTGTCAGCGCCAGGTCGCCGCTAACCAGCGCTGGATGCTGCCTACCCGGCGACAGCACCGGCGCGGCCGCGACGAACTGCTCGTACACCTTGCGGATCTCCGCATGTCCGGTCGCGAGGTTGCCCGGTGGGAACGCCAGCACGGCGTTCGGCTCGTACAACGCCACCAGCCCGTCGACGTCGCCCGCGTTTGCGTGCTCGATGAAGTACCTGCCCAGGTCGTTCGGCTCAGTGGCCACTTTCTTGTTCGTCATACTGATAAGGCTCCCAACGAATTACGACATCCTGTGTCGTGTATTTCTGCAAAGGTTCCATATGCGCGCCGACCGGTTGGTCTCGCTGGTGCTGCTGCTGCGCCAGCACGGTCGGATGTCCGCGGCGGCGCTGGCCCGCGAACTGGAGGTATCCACCCGCACCGTGCTGCGCGACATCGAGGCGCTGTCCGCTGCCGGCGTCCCGGTCTACGCCGAACGCGGCCGGCACGGCGGTTTCGCATTGTTGCCCGGTTTCCAGACCGAGCTGATCGGACTGAATCACGACGAGGCACTTGCCCTGCTGGTCGCGGGATCACGGCGCGGCGCACAGGCATTCGGCCTCGGCTCGGCGCTCGCTTCGGCCATGCGCAAGGTGGTCGACGCGCTACCCGAAAGCTATCGGGCCACCGCGACCGGCGCGGCCCAGCGGTTGCTCATCGACCCGGAGACCGACCTGTTCTCGCGCCGACTGTTCGGTGAGGAGGTGCCAGACACCATTGCGACCGAGGTCCGGCGTGCGGTTTTCGCCGGACACAAGCTGCGCATCCACTACGCGGCGGTGGACCAGACCCCGAAGTGGCGCACGGTGGACCCGATCGGCCTGGTCACCGTCCGCGACCAGGGCTACTTGCTGGCCACGAGGTCTGGCGCGGACCGCACCTACCGGCTGTCCCGGGTCTTGGCCGCCGAGGAACTCCCTCAACCCGCACAGCGACCGAACCGGGTCGATCTGGACCGGGCCTGGCAGGAACGCAGCACGCACTTTCGGACCGGCGGCGATCAAGTCACGGTGCTGGTACGGGTGAACCCCGCACGGCGGGAGGAACTGGTGGGCACCGCGCTGGCCGTCCGTGCCGAAGAAGTCGACGCCGACGGCTGGCTGCGGCTGGAGGTGACCTTCCAAGATCCGAGACACGCCGAATGGGCGCTGTGGCAGCTCGCCACGAATGCGGAAGCACTGGCCCCGCAGTGGTTGCGCACCGCACTGCGCAACCGCGCCGCCGAGATCGCCACCTGTTACGGAGTGTCATCCTGAGAGTTGTCGCCTGGTTCAGGCTTCCTGGCCGGTGGCGGCGAGGACGATCTCGCGGATGGTGACGTTGGGCGGCTGCTGGTAGGCGTAGGCGATGGCCTCGGCCACGGCCTGTGGGGCCAGTGCGCCGCCGGCGGACTTCTTCCACGCCTCGTAGTCGGTCTTGATCTGCTCGTCGCTGGTGTGGGAGAGCAGTTCGGTCTCCACCGCGCCGGGAGCGATGGTCACCACGCGCACGCCCGAGGAGGCGACCTCCTCGCGCACGTTCTCCGACATGGCGTGGACCGCGAACTTCGTGCCCACGTACGCGGTGTGGTTGGGGAAGGTCTTGCGGCCGGCGATGGAGCTGACATTAATGATCGTGCCGGTGCCCCGGGCGATCATGCCGGGCAGCACCGCCCGGGTGCCATAGAGGACACCCTTGATGTTGAGGTCGATCATCCGTTCCCACTCGTCGACCGGCTGGTCGGCGATGCGGCCCAGCAGCATGACTCCGGCGTTGTTGACGATCGCGTCGGCCGGGCCGAACCGCTGCTCCGCCTCGCGCACGGCCTCCGCGACGGCGCCGCGGTCGGTGACGTCGACCTTGTGGCACAGGGTGTTCGGCAGGGCGAGTTCCTCCAGCTTGTCGAGCCGTCGAGCGAGCAGCAGCAGCGGGTGCCCCTGCGAGGAGAGCAGGCGGGCGGTGGCGGCGCCGATGCCAGAGCTGGCTCCGGTGATGACGATCAGGGGCTTGGTCATGGGAACCTCCGAGGTGGTGGGTGGTGTCGCAGTCCAAGAGATCACGGATCGGGGCCCCGCTCGTACCACCAGAGGGGGCCGGGTTCACCGGGGGTCCGACAGACCCCCTCTCATGGGGCACTCGGCCCCGTGCACCGCCCTAGTCTGAAGGGATGAGCACGTCACCGGAGCGCGGACCCAACCTGGAGCTGCGGGACTTCCTGCGCTCTCGCAGGGCTCGGATCAGCCCCGACGAGGTGGGCCTTGGTTCGCACGCCGGTCGGCGTCGGGTGCCGGGCCTGCGCCGCGAGGAGGTCGCACAGCTGGCCGGGGTCAGCGTCGACTACTACGTCCGTCTGGAGCGTGGCCGTACCCCGAACGCCTCGGCGTCGGTGCTGGAGGCTGTGGCCCGCGCCTTGCGGCTCGATCCCGCCGAGCGGGCCCACCTGTTCGACCTGGCCGAACCCAGGCCGGGGTTCGGCCGTCGGCGTCCCGCGCCGCCCCAGCGGGTGCGGCCCGGACTGCTGCGGGTCCTGGACGCCCTGACCGACACCCCGGCGATGATCCTCGGACACCGGCTTGACGTTCTGGGCGCCAACCCGCTCGCCAAGGCCCTGTACACCGACTTCGACGCCCTGCCGAGCCGCGATCGCAACCTCGCCCGGTTCGTTTTCCTCGACCCCACCGCCCACGACCTGCTCGCCGACTGGGAGACCGCCGCCCGTGGCACGGTCGCGGCCCTGCGGCTGTACGCGGGCCGCCATCGGCACGACTCGCGCCTGAACGAACTGGTCGGCGAGCTCTCCGTGCGGGACGAGGACTTCCGCCAGTGGTGGGCCGATCACGACGTCCTGCAGTACACCCACGGCCTCAAGCTCTACCGCCACCCCCTCGTCGGCGAGCTCACCCTGGCTTACGAGTCACTCACTCTCCCCGACGACCCCGACCAAGCCCTCTACCTCTACACCGCAGAACCCGACAGCCCCTCCGAACACGCTCTCCGGCTGCTCGGTAGCTGGTCAGCCTCCACACGGCCACTGTCCAGATCTGAATAGTTCGGTGCCGCGACGCCGGTATTCCCGACTCCGTAGCCGACGGCCTTGGCCCGCAACGTGACACTGTCGCCGTCAGCAGCGCCAGCAGCCGCTCCCGCTGTGGCCGCAGATGCGAGGTCTTGCGACTCGACCGTTGAAACAGTCCGGTGCTCGCCCATCTCGAAGATGGGCGAGCATCGGTCGGGGTGTCAGGCGGTGACGTGCTCGCTCACCGAATTCTGTTGTGCGGCAGCCGGTTTTGGCATGCGTGCGCCGAGGCCGATGAGTCCGGCCAGCACCGCGGCGGCCGCGGTGACGTACCAGCTGCGGTGGAATGCGTCGAGGGTGGCCTGTGGTCCGGTGGGGGAGCCGAGGGTTGCGACCAGGATGGCGACACCGATGGCGAGGCCCAGTTGGCGTGACATGCTCAGGACTGCCGAGCCGGTGGCGAAGCGCTGTGGCGGCAGACCCGCGCTGCCCGCGGCGAAGGCGGTCGGCAGTGTGAGGCCGACGCCGAGGCCGCTGACTACCATGCCGCCGAGCAGTCCGCCCACATAGTCGGGTTCCAGGGTGATGGCCCGGGCCCACCACACCATGCCCGCCGCGAACAACACCCCGCCCGCGGCGATCACCGGACCCGCGCCGACGCGGCCGATGAACCGGCCCGCGAGTATCGCGACGAGCGGCACCACCAGTGGTCCGGGCGCGATAGCCAAGCCGGTCTTCAGCGCCGACCAGCCCCACACGTTCTGCGCCCACAGCACCACTGAGAGCAGCATCCCCGCGAACGCGATCTGGAAGAACAGCGAATTGCCCGCCATCAGTACAAAATTCGGCGCACGCAGCAGCGCCGGATCCACTACCGGACTGTGGTGACGTGCCGAGGAAATCCTGAACGCGACTGCGAACACCACCGCGACCGCGAAGGAGATGAGCACCCCCGCCGACGTCCATCCCCAATCCGCACCCTTCACCAACGCCAGGATCAGTGCCCCGATCGAGCCGATCAGCATGACCGCACCGAAGACATCGGGCAGTGCGCCGCCGTCCCCGCACACCTGTGGCAGCAGCCGCAGCCCGACCGCGAGCGCTGCCGATCCGATCGGCACATTCACCAGAAATACCCAGCGCCAATCGATTTCGACGAGCAACCCGCCGATCACCGGGCCGAGCGCGGCGCCGAGACCGCCGAAGGCCACCCACAGCCGTACGGCCATCGGACGCCGTTCGGGCGGGGTGGCGGCCAGCACCAGCCCCAGCGAGGACGGCGTCAGCATCGCCGCGCCGACCGCCTGCAACACCCGAAACGCCACCAGCGACTGCACATTCCAGGCCGTCGAGCAGAGCCCCGACCCCAGTACGAAGATGGCGAGCCCGATCAGGAATGTGGCCCGGTTGCTGCCGCGATCGCCGAGTCGCCCGGCGGGCACCAGCAGCGCGGCGAAGACGATCGCGTAGGCATTGAGCACCCACGACAGGCCCGAGAGTTGGGTATCGCCGAAATCGCGGGCCATATCCGGCAGTGCGACATTGACGATGAACAGATCCAGGCTCGACAGCAGAATGCCGACCGAGACGATGGCCAGCACCACCCGGGAATCGATGGGCCGATCCTTCGATGTGACAAGGGAACTCACGACTATGTCTCCGATTCAGCCGAGCACTCGGCGGGTCTGGCGGGCCGAGGCCAGTAGCGCGCCGCCGCGATCCCAGATATCGATGTCGTCCACCGACCAACCGCCGCCGGTGCTGGCATTGGTCGCGCGGATGAGGGCCGGCTGATGGGTCGGCCGGGTCAGGTCGGTGTGCAGATGCATCGAGAACGCCACCGTCGGCACGGCGACCGGCATGGTCAGGGTGGGGAAGAAGGCGGGCGGTAGCGCGTCCGCGAGCACCGCGAGCGTCGCGGCATCGGTCGGCAGCCGCGGCACCAGCGAGATCCACGCGCACATCCACGCCTCATCCGCGCCGGTGAGCGGCAGCGGCCCCGCGGCCGGGCGGATCTCGAAATGCGCTCCAACGGGCACGATTTCCGGTGGCAGCCGGAACGGCGCACAGTCATCGGGCGCGGGCACCTGCGGCGCGGTGGTCGGCAGGAGATCAGGTACCCGGGTGGGCGTGGTCCGGCCGAAGGTGACCGCCGCGGATGCGACGGATTTGCCCTCTTGATCGGCCATTACCTCGACGACCGCGGTGCTGCGTCCCACCGGATGCGAAGTCGTCCGGAAGGTGAGCACCCCGTCCGCCGGTCGGCCGAGGAACCGCAGATCCAGCGCACGCACCGGGAGGTCGTCGCCGCCCGCGCGCCGCGCGACCTCGACCAGGAGTCCCGCGATAACACCACCGTGCGGGCCGGTCCAGCCGCGCCAGGTCTTATCGATCTGGGCCCGCCAGATGCGGTAGTCGGTCTCGGCCAAGGCGAACTCGTCACCCAGCCGACTAGTGAGTTGCATCATGAAACGAACCATAGGTCAGTGAGTTCTTTCAAGCAACCGACTATGCTGGGCCCATGCGCAGGACCAGCTTCGACGAGATGAACTGCTCGGTCGCCCAATGCCTGGAGGTGGTGGGCGAGTGGTGGACGCTGCTGATCGTGCGTGACGCGCTCTTCGGCGTGACCCGCTTCGACGACTTCCGCGCGCGTCTGGGCATCGCGCGCAATGTGCTCACCCAGCGCCTGGAGCACCTGGTCGCGCACGACATCATGGTCAAGGTCCCCTACCAGGAGAATCCGGTCCGCTACGACTATCGGCTCACGCCCAAGGGACGCTCGCTGTGGCTCGTCGTGAACGCCATGCGGCAATGGGGCGACGAATGGGCTGCGCCCGACGGTCCGCCGGTGCAGGCGGTCCATAAAAGCTGCGGCAAGACCACGGTGGTCGAACCGGTCTGCGCCGAATGCGGCGAGCACGTGCAGGGGTCCGATCTGCGCCCTGTCGACGGCCCTGGCGCGGGCGGGCACTCGATACTCCCCGCCAGCCTCCAGCACACCCACTGAGTGCCACGTCCATTAGGCTGCGGCGGTGGCGGATGGGCGAGTGGAGAAGCTGATCGACACGGTCGCGTGGGTGCGCATCGAGGGCGGGCGCATTCTGTGCGCGCGCCCGAAGGGCAAGGACATCTTCTATATTCCGGGCGGCAAGCGCGAGGGCACGGAATCCGATCTGCAGACGCTGTTGCGCGAGATCGAGGAGGAACTGACCGTCGCGCTGGTCCCGGAAACCGTCGCCCACTTCGGGACCTACGAGGCCGCGCTGCACGGACCCGCCACCGATGTGATCGTCCGAATGAGTTGCTACACCGCCGACTATCGCGGCACGCTCGCGGCCAGCAGTGAAATCGAAGAGGTCGCCTGGTTCTCCTACACCGACCGCGCACTGGTACCACCGGTGGATCAACTGCTCTTCGACGATCTCGTCGACGCGGGTCGATTGGCATGATGCGCTAGCGTGCCCACCGAAGGGATACCGTCGATGTCATGACCACGGTTCGCACACTGTTGCGTTGGGCCGCATACGCGTTGGCGGCGCCGGTGCTCGCCCTCGGCCCCATCGCGAGCCGGTTGCGCGTTCCGCGCCGAATGCTCGCCATCTTCATCGCGCCGCGCGATGCCTTGGCGGTGCGTGCGACTGTGCATTCGATGCTTGCCGTCGCAGTCGGCCTGGTGACCTGGTTTCTGGCCTTTCTGGCCACCGTCGCAGCGGTGCGCGGGGCCGTCTACCCGCTGATAGCGGCCGACGATCTGGAGCACTCGTGGGGTGGTCCGACCTTGGCCGGAGCCTGGGCGGTGCACGCGTTGCTCGGGATCGGCCTGCTGCCCGCGTGGGGTCTATTGCTAGCCGGACTCGGCGTCGTGCAGGTGCGACTCACCCGGCGGCTGCTCGGCCGGGACGGGCCGTGGTGGCCACTCCCGGTATCGCTGCTGTTGACGGTCGGCGGCGTACTGCTCTTCATTTCCTGGCTGCACCAGATCTGAGATCGCCGACCCGTCGAAATGTGACGACCGCTACTGCCCGCTGGCGCGGTGGTGAATCATGCTGAGCCGCCTACTCATTCCGACCGTGCTCACGGTGATCGCGATCGCCGCAGGCATGGCCTTGGCGTTCAGGATGAAGTCCACACCGACCGCGATACCGCCAACACCCGCGCGGTAATCCGTTTCGACGCGCAGACCCGTGACCTCGATCCCGTGGAGGATCCCGCGCTGACCTGTGGCAGGAATGCGCGAGCACCGTGAATCATGTGCACATCGTCGCAGGTCCGCTGGAGTACGAGGGGATCTGGCTGATCACCCTCGAACCCGCACTCGGTGAACAAACCGAACGCCGACTCGTCGGCTGTCTCGACGACCGAGAGGTCGCTGGCATCACCGGCCGCTGCATCGGCCCCCGCTGCGAATACCGCTAGGTCGCAACCGGTGCCCGTCCGGCGCGTTCGATGAGGTGTTGCACCAGTTCGAGTAGTACTTGTTTGCAGGAGGCGCGGTCGCGGGCGTCGCAGAGCAGTGTGGGGATGTGGGGGTCGAGGTCGAGAGCGTCGCGGACCTCGTCGACGGTGTAGACCGGTGCGCCGTCGAAGCAGTTGACCGCGACCAGGAACGGCAGCCCACGGCGTTCGAAGAAGTCTACGGCGGCAAAGGAATTGCCGAGGCGGCGGGTGTCGGCGATGACGACCGCGCCGAGTGCTCCACGTGAGAGTTCATCCCACAGGAACCAGAATCGGTCCTGGCCCGGTGTCCCGAACAGGTAGAGCACCAACTCGCTGTCGATGGTGATCCGACCGAAGTCCAGTGCGACCGTGGTGGTGGTCTTCTGTTCGACGCCGGATAGGTCGTCGATGCCGGTGCTGACCTCGGTGATCAGTTCCTCGGTGCGCAGCGGCGCGACCTCGCTGATTGATGAGACCATGGTCGTTTTGCCGACGCCGAAGCCACCGGCGATGAGAATCTTGACCGAGGCGGCCAGATGCGGTGTCGCACCGGGTCGGGTCGGGTCAAAGCTTTCGGATGCCATCCAGTACCGCTCGCAATACGTTGAGATCGCCGGGGCCCGCATCCGGCTGTACCGGTGCCCGGAAGATCAAGTGGCCCTCGCCGATCAGGTCGCCGACGAGGATCTTGGTTACCGCCAAGGGAAGTTTCACATGCGCAGCCACCTCGGCGACCGACTGCGGAACGCGGCACAGCGCGACGATGTCCGCGTATTCGGGTTCGGTGCGGCGCAGGGTGGGCGCGCGATCGGCCACGACGACCACGGTGAGCATGTCCAGATCGTGACCTGCCCCCATGACCCGCCCGCGGGTCAGCGCATAGGGCCGGACCAGCGGACCGGCATCCTCATCGAACCATTGCCCGCCGCTGCGTGTCATGGCAGTCGCGCTGGGGTCGATAGGTAGGTGCCGACGCGTTGCACGGTGACGTTCATTTCGTAGGCGACCATTCCGAGATTCGCGGTTTCGGCCGCCTGCAGGGCCAGGCAGGCATTGTCCCCGGCCGAAGTCACGAACAGTACGGCGCGATCGAGTTCGATCACCGCCTGGCGGACCCCGCCGCCCTCGAAACGGCTGCCCGCGCTGCGGGCCAGTCCGTAGAGGGTGGAGGACATGGCGGCGAAATGTTCGGCGTCCTCGCGGGTCATCGCGGTGGAACGGCCCAGCAGCAGGCCGTCGGTGGACAGCACCACCGCATAACGCACGCCCGCCAGCCGATCGACTAGATCATCGAGCAGCCAATTGAGATCACCGGGGCTGGAAGAAGTCACCGTTGCCTTCCTGTTCATCCGAGGGATTGACGGCAGGCGCAGTGGATGCGCCGTAATGCTCAGTGGATGCTACCTCGGGCACCACAACATCGGGGATCGCGGAATCGGGGACCGCGCGGCGGCCCTGTCTGGTCCCATTTTCGATGGCCGACATCAGATCTCGGGCCTGCTCGGCCGAGCGCTCCCGCTCCGGCTGCTGTTCGGTAGCCGGTTCCGCCGGGGCCTGCTGCGCCAATTGTGGTGCGATACTGGCCTGTCGGTTGCGGCGCGGCAGCGCCGGCCTGGTGTCGGATGCCGATGGCTGCGGCGCCTCGAACGCGGGCCGCGGCGGATCCGCCGGAGTCTCGAGCGCTACCGCGGGCGGAGCCAGTGGCGGCGCGGTGAGCACCGCGGAATCGGACTCGGCGCCGCCATAGGGCGAGGAGTCGACGAAGGGGACCGGATGCCGTCGTCTGCGCACCGAATCCGATGGTTCCTCACCCGACGTGAGCGCGGGGGTTGTTCCGTCGGCGAGCAGGGACTTCGGGATGAGCACGATGGCGCGGACGCCACCGTAATCGGATTCGGTCAACCGGACCGAAACACCGTGGCGGGCGGCCAGCTGCGCGACGACGAACAGTCCGAGACGCGAATCCGCCGACAGTGCGGCGACACCGAAATCCGGTGGCTGGCGCAGCATTTCGTTGACCCTGGTGATCTCGGACTCGGGCATACCCATGCCCTGATCGCTGATTTCGACGACCACACCCTTGCCGACCACATTGCCGGTCAGCTCGACCCGCGACTGCGGCGGCGAGAATGAGGTCGCATTGTCCACCAGTTCGGCGAGCAGGTGGATGAGGTCGGCCACGACCGCGCCGAGTACCTGCGCCTCCGGGAGCCGGGCCACCCGAACCCGTGCATAGTCCAGGGTTTCGCCGACCGCGCTGCGCACCAGATCGAGCAGCGGCACCGGATTGCGCCACTGACGGCCGGGCCGACCGCCGCCCAGGATGATCAGGTTCTCGGCATTGCGGCGTTCCCGGGTGGCCAGGTGGTCGAGCCGGAACAGCGTGTCCAGCAGGGCCGGATCCTCTTGGCGCTCTTCGGCTTTGTCCAGGATCTCCAACTGCCGGTGCACCACGATCTGGCTGCGGTGGGCGATATTGAGGAAGACCGCCTTCACGCCCTCGCGGGTGCGCGCCTCGTTCACCGCGCCCGCGACGGCCGCGGCGTGCGCATGCTGGAATGCCTTGGCCACCTGGCCGATTTCGTCGGAACCATAGTTCAGGTTCGCTGCCTCGGCATCGGGATCGATGAGTTCGCCCTCGCCCAGCCGCCGCATGAGCTCGGGCAGACGCTCATCGGCCAGGGCCAGGGTTTCGCCGCGAAGTCGCTTGAGCCTGCGGATGACTCGGTTGGCCAGCAGGATCGCGATGACAAATGCCAACAGGCTGACCGCCACGACACCGCCGCCCGCCCACGCGGAGGTCTCGGTGGCGTCGGCGGCCTTGTCCTCGGCGAGTCTCTGCGAGTTCTTGTTCTGGGCGATCCAGACGTCGATCAGTCCGCGGTTCACCTCGGCGGCGGCATTGTGCCACTCCTGCGGGCTCAACGGCAGTGGCGGCGGCGTCGACTGCTTGGCGGTGCCACTGGACGTGCTCGATGAGCTGGTGCCGGTGGAAGTTGTGCTCGTCGCGGTCATATTGCGCTGGGCCACAGCGTTTTCCATGGCCGTCAACTGCTGCCAGGCCTGACCGGCCATCAGCGCGTGCAGGCTCTCCTGCAGCTTCGGGTCGAGCTCGCCCGCCAGATTGGCGACTTCGGCGTGGTAGAAGCCGCTCTCGTGCAGGAACTCCTCGATCGAAATGGGGGTCGGCCCGTTCACATTGACGATCACGGCCGCGAGCGCGTTGCTGCGCGACATCGCCTCGGTCGCCAGGAAGATCCGCATACCGTCGGCGATATGCACGCCGATCTCGGCATCCGGCGCGGTCTGCTCGGCGATCTCGGTGCCGAAAGAGATGACATCGAGCAGCCGGTTGTAGAAGTTGTACGCGTCGGGGATGGGCAGTGCGCCCGCATCGGTTGCGGTGCGCACCTGGGTCATCGACGTCGAGAGCGTCATGAAGTTGGCGGCATTGTCGCCGATCTTGGAATCGTCGACCTCACGCAATCTGTCGCCAGCCGCGACAAGGCCCTTCAGTGCGCTGTCCAGCCGGATCCGGGCCGCGCCGAGTGCGGGTGCCGCGGTCTCGTCGCCGGTGAGCGCGGCCAGCGTGAGCTGACGTTCACTTTGGACGGCCTCCAGCAATTCCCGGATCGAGGGAATCGCCTGCTGATTCTGCGACGCCCAGTTCTTGGCCTTATTTCCCTCGGCAACCAGGTATCCCGCCGATCCCACGCCGACCACGAGCAGAGTCAGGCTCGGGACGAGCGCGATCGCCAGAATCCGCGTTCGGACCCCGAGCCTCGCTCTGAACATCGACCCAACCTAAATCAGTTGTGACCATTTCGTTTCCCGCGTCCCGGTGAGCGGGACCCGATTTGACATTCCGAAACGGCGCCGGTCCGGATTTGACTCCCGCCTGCGATCGGCTGGAACTGTTGCGCCGCATCGGGTTCCCTGTAGTAATCGCGCGAAAACCAACGGCAATGGCTTGACCAGCAGCGATGGCGTGTTGCTGGTTCGAGCTGCGGATGGGCTCGGTTGGTGCTCGGCTTGGCTGCCGATGAGGTGCTGGCCCACATCCAGCCGGCGCACAGTGCGAACATCAACTTTCTTCGGCGCGATCGAGGTCGACATCGACGCCGAGCTGGTCCAGCTCGGTCCCACCGGCTACCGGATGCTGTGGGTGCGCGACATCCTCTTCTGATCGGGCGTCCGGTGATGGTTCGCTATGGAGCAACTACTCGGTTGGGTCCGCTCGTGAGCCGGAGTCTCGACTAACGATGGGCGGTTTCGCCTTCCCAACGTTGTGGCCTGCGCGTTCTTCGGTTGCCTGCCAAGCGGTCCGGTCACGAATTCCGCCGAGCACGGCGTCGAGCATCCGGTCGAATTCCGCCACGGACCCAAAGTCGGCCATGGTGGGTGCGAGGGCGGCCATCGTGGGGTACAGCGTGGGGTCGATCGCGGGCACGGTTGCAGCACTGTCGGATCCGCCATTGAGGACCGCCAGCAGATATCCGTTGAGGAAGCCGAACAAGACCAGCGGTGCGTCCGAGATAACCTGGTCGGGCAGACCGGCCGTACGCATTGCGATGACCAGCTGTTCCAGCGTGGCGAGGGCCGGCGGCGAGTTTTGCGGCCGGGTTGCCAGCAATGGGACCACGTGGGGGTGCCGGTAGGCGGTCTCCCGGTAGTTGTGCGCTGTCCAGCGAGCAATCTCTTCCCAGGTATCGGGTGCGCCCTCGGCGTTGATCGCCATCTCGGCGAGCACAGCCTCGGAGACCGCGTCCAGCAGCGCCGCCTTGCCCTTGATGTGGTTGTAGATCGACATCGGGTCGACCCCGAGCTCGTCGGCGAGCCGCCGCACCCCGAAGCGCTCCAGGCCGTCACGGTCGACGAGTGCGACGGCGGCGGCCGCGATGCGCTCGCGGCTGAGCCCTGCCGACGTCCCCTGTGTGCGCCGGGTCACGTTCTACTCCCTCCTCTTGTCAAACCTACACCGTAGGATATACCGTCGCTGCGAAACCTACATCGTAGGTATCGGGAATCAGAGTCGTATCAGGGAGCGGACATGAGCGAAGCCGTCGACGTCGAACGGCTAGTGGGGCCGAACTATTCGACCGTCACGGTCGAGGAACTGGTCGCCTACCGTGAAGCGGAGAACCGTTTCCGGGCGTCGGAGGCGGCGCGAGCGATCCTCGGGAGCCCGGATCCCGGCGCCACGATCACTGGCAGAAAGTGCCGCTGCCCGGCCGCGAACTCCCCGTCCGGGTGTATCGGCCCTCGCTCGAGCGCGGCGGCACGGGGATCGACCTGCCACTCGTAGTCCATGTGCACGGAGGCAGCTTCGGAGGCGTCTCTCGCCGAGTGTGACGGGTCTGGGACTGCCGCGTTTCGCGCCACATCGTCGGTACAGCCGAGAAATGAAGAGGGGCTCCTCGATGGGCGTCGCGTGCTGGGCGGGAAGAAAGGAAGAAGAATCTTGAACCGCAGAACATTTCTTCGCGGCGCGGCCGCAACCTCCGCGTTCGCCGCATTGGCCGCCGCCGGTTGCGGTGCTGGCAGCACAACTGAATCAATCGTCGCGACGCGAGCCGGGCGAGTGCGGGGCATCGTGACCGCAGGTGTGCACGTGTTCAAGGGTGTGCCCTATGCCGCGCCACCGCAGGGTGTGGACCGCTATCTGCCGCCGCACCCGGTCCAGTCGTGGACCGGGGTGCGTGACGCGCTCGCCCTCGGCCCCACGCCACCGCAGCTGCCGACCCCGCCGCCGCTGGACTTCTCCGCGCCACCGATTCCGGGCGCGGACTACCTTAACCTGAACATCTGGACCCCCGACCCCGGCTCGGCGCGCCTGCCGGTACTGGTGTGGATCTACGGTGGCGGTTTCGATACTGGCAGCAACGGACTCTACGACGGCAGCGCATTCGCCCGCGACGGCGTGGTGTTCGTCGCGATGAACTACCGGCTGGGTGCCGAGGGATTCCTGTTCCTCGACGACGGTGTGGCGAATGTCGGTCTGCTGGACCAGATTGCGGCGCTCGAATGGGTGCACGACAACATCGCGGCCTTCGGCGGCGCCCCCGGCAACGTCACAATCTTCGGGCAGTCCTCCGGCGCCATGGCCGTGGGCACACTGCTGGCGATGCCGGGCGCCACGGGGCTGTTTCGGCGCGCGATCATGGAAAGCGGTGCCGGCAATATCTGTTACTCCACCGACACCGCCCACGAGATCGGACAGCGCCTCATCGCGAAGCTCGGCGTGGAACCGACACGCGACGCCGTCGCCGCAGCCGGTGTCGAGCGCGTGCTCGCCGCGCAAACCACGGTCATGGGTGACTTTGCGCAGCAACCGGATCCGCAACGCTGGGGCGGCGAGCCGGGATGCCGCATCAATATGTGGCGGCCCACGCTCGACGGCGCCACCCTGCCCGCCAAACCCATCGACGCCGTCACCGCCGGAGCAGGTGCCGATGTGGATGTGCTGCTCGGACACAACGGCGAGGAGGGACGGCTGTCGCTGGTACCGTTCCGCAACCTTGATTCGGTCACCGAGGAGGAATTGACCACTGCGATGCGTATGTACCGGCTGCCCGTCGACCGGGCGCTACCGGCCTACCGCGCCGCCTACCCGGGCGCCGATCCCGGTGCATTGCTGGCGATCCTGCAGGCGGACTGGTACTACACCATCCCCGGCCTCCGGCTCGCCGACGCCCGCACCAGTGCACCGGCGGCCACCTACATGTACGAATTCGCCTGGCGCTCCCCACAATTCGATGGACAACTCGGATCATGCCACTTCCTCGAGGTCCCGTTCGTCTTCGACCAACTCCGCGATCGGCGGATGCAATGGATCACCGGCCCGAACCCACCACAGCAGCTGGCCGATATCGTGCACCACACCTGGGTGCAGTTCGCCAGCACCGGGCGAGTGAACTGGCCGCATTACGAACCCACCCGCAGGACCACCATGCGACTGGCCCTCCAGCCCACCGTCGTTGACGACCCGTGCCCGGTCCGGGATCTGTGGGACGGAGTCGAGCTCTACTGACGCTGCTGATCTACCGCCTCACCGTCACCGCTGAAGCTGATCGTCTCAACGTGATTCGTGCGCAGGATAGCCGAGGCCGGAGAGATCCTGACCGGTCTGCGCGAGCAGGAGGTGCTGTTCGGACTCGGCAATTTGATTACTACCGGAACCCCTCATCGTGATCGAGCGCTGGCGAAGGCCCTCGGTGCCGGAATCGCCACCGCGTTCACAGGCCAGCGAAACGGCCGATGGCAACCAGGACGGCGATGATGAGGATCGTCGTGGTGATCGCGATATTGCGGGGTTCGCGCAGGCGCACGTGCGAGGTGATCGCGCCGATCATCACCACGGCGAAACCGACCGCGGCAAGCGGGGTGAGCACCCGCGCGATCCCGGTCCACCAGGGCACGATGATCCCGATGGCGCCGAGCAGTTCGCTGTAGGCGGTCAGCCGCACGACCGGCTTCGGGAATACCGCGACGCCGGTCTGGCCCATTTCGACCAGTTTCTCCTTGGGCTGCGTGGATTTCGCGAGCCCGGATGCGGTGAACACGATGGCTAGGAAGATCTGTCCGATCCACAACGCGACATTCATGATTCCTCCCTGAGTTCGTCGGGGGCGAGGTATCCATGAGACAAATCAGGTCCGCGGAAGGTGACAGTTCCGGCCGAATACGCGTCGATCTCCGTCAACCGCGGGGTAGTGGCTGCTGCGGGCACCTCGTGCGGCGTATGTTGTGTGTATCCCGGGGTTACTGACAAGTAGGAGGCACCGATGTCCGCGCCGAATGCCGAAGTCTTCGACCGTCTCAGTGCGCTCGCCGCGATCAATGATCCCGCCGAGCGTGCGCGCAAGACAATCGCCGAGACCTTCACCGGCAAACCACTAGGCACCGTATCGGTGGGCAGCGCCGAGGACGTGACGGTCGCATTCGGCAAGGCCAGGGCGGCACAGGCCCGGTGGGCCGTGCGGTCGGCCAAGGACCGGGCCGAGGTGCTCGAGCGGTATCGGGAACTGGTCATCGAACAGCGGGAATTCCTGATGGACGTGATCCAGGCCGAAACCGGCAAGGCCCGCTGGGCCGCCCAGGAAGAGATCCTGGGCCTGATCTTCGCGGCCCGCTACTTCGCCAGGGTCGCGCCCGATCTGCTCGATGCGCACCGTGTGCCCGGCGCATTCCCGGTACTCAATCGCGCGAGCGTGCGCCACCAGCCCAAGGGCGTCGTCGGTGTGATCGCGCCGTGGAACTATCCGATGCTGCTATCCATCGGCGATTCGATCCCGGCGCTGCTCGCGGGCAATGCGGTGGTCGTCAAGCCGGACAGCCAGACCCCATTCTCCGCACTGGCCAGCGCGGAGCTGCTCTACCAGGCCGGGCTGCCCCGCGACCTGCTCGCGGTCGTACCCGGTCCGGGCACCGTGGTCGGCACCGCGATCGTCGACAGCTGCGACTACCTGATGTTCACCGGATCCTCGGCGACCGGGCGCACACTGGCCGAACAGTGCGGGCGCAGGCTCATCGGCTTCTCCGCCGAACTCGGCGGCAAGAACCCGATGATCGTCACCCGCGGCGCGAAATTGGATCGGGCCGCCAAGGCCGCGGTGCGGGCCTGCTTCTCCAATGCCGGACAGCTGTGCATCTCGATCGAGCGGCTGTACGTGGAGAAGGCGGTCGCCGCGGAGTTCACCGAGAAGTTCGTCGCCGCCGTCAAGGCCGCGAAACTCGGTGCCGCCTATGACTATTCGGCCGATATCGGCAGTCTGATCTCCGAGGCGCAATTGGAGACCGTCGCCAAACACGTCGCCGACGCGACCTCCAAGGGTGCGAAGGTGCTCGCTGGCGGTTCCGCGCGCCCGGATCTGGGGCCGCTGTTCTTCGAACCGACCGTCCTCGCCGATGTCACCGACGAGATGGAATGCGGTCGCAATGAAACCTTCGGCCCGCTGGTCTCGATCTACCCGGTCGAGAATGCCGAGCAGGCGATCGAGCTGGCCAACGACACCGAGTACGGACTGAACGCGAGCGTATGGGCGCAGAGCAAATCCGCGGGCGAGCGGATCGCCGAGCGGTTGCATGCGGGCACCGTCTGCGTCGACGAGGGGTACGCACCGGCCTGGGGCACCACCGCCGCGCCGATGGGCGGTATGGGCATTTCCGGTGTCGGGCGTAGGCATGGCCCGGACGGTCTGCTGAAGTTCACCGAACCGCAGACGGTGGTCGTCACGCGATTCATGAATCTCGATGCGCCAGTGGTGATTCCGCAGGATAAGTGGCAGCGGCTGCTGATGACCCTCGCCCGCAGCTTCCGGTTCCTGCCCGGCCGCTGACCCGGCCCCCGACCCCGCCGTCCCGGTCTGCAGCGGGACGGCGGGGCCTCGCGGTGTCGGTCCGGGGCTGCGGAACCCCCTGGCCGAACACCGGGTTGTCGCCCGCGGACGCACCTACGCAGGCGTGAATCAGGCCGAGGCGACTGCTCGCGGCAGTCAGTCCATCCGATCGGCTCCCTTCCGCGGCGGTGGCCCGGCTGCCAGCACCGTAGTCTCCTCATCGGTCAGCAGCCGTGATCGGATGATGAAACGCATGCCCTCGGGCGCCTCGAGCGAGAATCCGCTGCCGCGTCCACTCACCACGTCGACAGTGAGATGAGTGTTTTTCCAGTGTTCGTACTGCTCGCCGCTGATCCAGAATTCGGTATGCCACGGCAGCCGACCCAGCAGCACATCCGCGCCGCCGATGCGGAATTCGCGCACACCGAAGCACATCGGTGAGCTGCCGTCGCAGCAGCCGCCGGATTGGTGGAACAGCACCGGGCCGTGCTCGTCGATCAACCGGCGCAACACTTCTCGCGCCCGCTCGGTGATCGCGACGCGGGCTACTCTGCCATGCATCAAAAGAGTCCGAGTTTTGTCGGTGAATAGCTGACCAGCAAATTTTTGGTCTGCTGGTAGTGGTCGAGCATCATTTTGTGGTTTTCCCGGCCGATGCCGGATTTCTTGTATCCGCCGAAGGCGGCATGTGCGGGGTACGCGTGGAAACAATTGGTCCATACTCGCCCTGCCTTGATTGCCCGGCCCATCCGATATGCCGTGGTGACATCCCTGGTCCATACGCCCGCGCCGAGTCCGTAGAGGGTGTCGTTGGCGATCCGGACTGCCTCGTCCACGGTGTCGAACCGGGTCACCGCGACCACCGGGCCGAAGATCTCCTCCTGGAAGATCCGCATGGTGTTGGTGCCCTCGAAAATCGTCGGCTGCAGGTAGTAGCCACCCGGCAGTCCGTCCACCTTGCGTATTTCCCCTCCGGTGAGCACGCGGGCGCCTTCCTGCCTGCCGATATCGATGTAGGACAAGATCTTTTCGTATTGGTCGTTACTGGCTTGGGCTCCGATCATGGTGCTGTCGTCGAGCGGATTACCGCCCCTGATGGCCTTGGTCCGCTCGATGCAGCGGGCCAGGAATTCGTCATAGATCGACGAGTGGATCAGCGCACGCGAGGGGCAGGTGCACACCTCGCCCTGGTTGAGCGCGAACATCACGAAACCCTCGACGGCCTTGTCCAGGAATTCGTCGTCGGCGGCCATGACATCGGGCAGGAAGATATTGGGGCTCTTACCGCCCAACTCCAGACTGACCGGAATGATGTTTTCGCTCGCGTACTGCATGACGAGCCTGCCGGTCGTGGTCTCACCGGTGAAGGCGACCTTGGCCACGCGCGGGCTGGCGGCCAGGGGCTTCCCCGCTTCGACACCGAACCCGTTGACCACGTTGAGAACTCCGGGCGGTAGGAGATCCGCGATCAGTTCGATCACCAGCAGAATCGAGGCCGGAGTCTGCTCCGCGGGCTTGAGCACCACGCAGTTGCCCGCTGCCAGGGCCGGGGCCAGCTTCCACGCGGCCATCAGGATCGGGAAGTTCCAGGGAATGATCAGGCCGACCACGCCGAGTGGTTCATGGAAGTGGTAGGCGATCGTATCGGCATCGATTTCGGCGATGCTGCCCTCTTGGGCGCGGATGGCCCCAGCGAAATAGCGGAAATGGTCGACCGCCAAAGGTAGGTCGGCGGCGAGGGTCTCGCGGACAGGTTTGCCGTTGTCCCAGGTTTCGGCGATGGCCAGGGGTTCGAGGCTGTGCTCGATCCGGTCGGCGATCCTGTTGAGGATGTTCGCACGCGCGGCCGGGGAGGTGGCGGCCCACTCGTCGGTTGCGCGGTGCGCGGCTTCCAGGGCCATATCGATATCGGATGCGGTGGAGCGCGCGACCGAGCAGAAGATCTCGCCGTCGACCGGTGACGGGTTGTCGAAGTACCTGCCCTCGACGGGAGCCGCCCAGTCACCTCCGATGAAGTTGTCATAGCGACTGGCGTAGTTGACGATGCCGGTGGCCGACCCTGGTTTGGCGTAGATCATCTGTGGGCGCTCCTCGCGAATCATCTCTGCGGGGGCCACTATCGCCCGACAAGGTTGGTGCGAGGTTGGCGCCGCGATGGCGACGGAAAACTCAGGCGCGCTGCGCGGTATGCAACCGGGCCACGACCACGGCGCGGCGCACATCGTCGTCGGGCAGCAGCCGCAACGCATGTTCGTGCACCTCGATATCGCCGGGGGAGCGCTCACCGAACGCCACCGCGTGGTCGGCGCTATCGCTGGCCAGCACGGCGGTTCGGACCCCGACATCCAGATGGTCGCGCCAGGTCAGGACACCAGGGGTATCCGAGGCGGGCAGCAGTGGTCCGCGGTACAGCCAGACCGCCGAGGTGGTATCCCCGGCCTGGATTGCGGCCAGCAGGTCGACCGCATCGCAGGAGACCGGGCCGGTCAGCATGTAGCGGCGGTTGCTGATCTCGCCGCCGGTGGTGCGGCGCAGATGCGACACATCGGCCTTGAGGGTGCTGGAGGAGACCGGACGGTCGCCATAGACCGCGGCCTGCAGTTGTTCGGGCGTGAACCCATCGGGTTCCAGAGCGAGCAGCGCCAGGATTTCCAGGTGGCGTGGCGGTAGCGGGACCGGCCTGCCGTCGCGGACCAGCCGTGCGCCGCCGAGACATTCGAGACGGACGCCAGTTCCCGGATCGGGCGCGGCGGCACGCAACATCGTCTCGACTGCGGTCACCAGGGCTCGCACCGAGGTCATCACCATCGGATGCGAGCGGTCCCAGGAACTGGACAGATCGAGCACACCGAGCTGTCGGCCGTCGGGCGCATGGATCGGCGCGGAGTAGCAGACCCAGCCGTGCAGTGCCGCGACCAGATGTTCGGCGGCGAAGACACTGGTCGGGCGGTCGCCATGTAGGGCCAGCGACAATCCGTTGGTGCCCATATGGCTTTCGTCCCAGCAGCCGCCGGGCGCGAAGTTCACCGCCTCGGCCTGTCGGCGCAGGGCGCGATCGCCGCACGACCACAGGACGGTGCCCGCGGCGTCGGTGACGACGGCGAGATAGCCGGAGTCCTCGGCGATCCCGCGCAGATCACCGGCGAGTTCGGTGATCGGTTGGCGCAGTGGAGATTCGGTCCAGCGGTCGCGGATATCGCCCAGACTGGGCGCCTCGGTGCAATTCGGATCGACGGTCATCAGTGAGCGCTGCCAGGATTCGACCACCTCGGTGCGTAGCGAGGTGGTGCCCGCGGGGATGCGCACGGCGCTGCTGGGAGCCGCCGCCCACCGGGCCCATTCCTTTTCCAGTGCCGCACGTTGCTGGGTGAGGGTGCGGGATTGTGCCACCTCGTAAACCCCATCGTTAGTGTGAGCTCACATTCGCTCTCTCATGATGGCGTATGCAAGTTGGTTAGGGGAGGCTTTGATGGCAAACCGACCAGTCCCCAAGGTTCGATCCCGTTGTGCGGCCGAGGTTCTAAGCTGCTGTTATGGCGACTGTATCGCGGCAGGCCCGGCTCGCCGACGTGCACGAACTTGCGACCGGCATGCCGTTCGTCAGTCGAGTGGACGGTCCGAGCGGCAATCCGGTGTACCAGGTCGGCGGCAAGTCCTTCGTATTCTTCCGCAACCCGCGCCCGGACGCCGTCGATCCGGACACCGGTGAGCGCTATCCCGACGTCATCGTGATCTGGGTGCCCTCGGAATCGGACAAACTGGCGCTGGTGCAGGATCCGGATTCACCATTCTTCACCACACCGCACTTCGATGGCCATCTGTCGGTCCTGGTACGCGGCAGCCGAATCGGCGAGCTCAGCAAGCAGGAACTGGCCGAAGTCATCCAGGATGCCTGGCTGTCCCGGGCCTCGCGCAAGCGGGCAGCCGACTGGCTGGCCGCGCACAACGTCGCTAACTGAGGGCGGCGCGATCGCCTACCCACCCCTACTTGTTGATGAAAATGCCTGCGATATCGGCCTTCTTGATCGGGGTGTCCTGATTGACTTGGACGCCGCACAGCAGGTCGACCTGAATCATGGTGGCGTCGACCGCCGTTCCCGCGGGCTCATGGTCATCGTTGGTCTGCTGCTTGATGAATTTGGTGATCGTCATGCGCTTGCCGTCCTGGTCCTGCTTGACGTAGTCGCGGCAGGTGGTGTCGCCACCCTGGTTGAGCGCACGCTGGATATCGGAGCAACCGGCCAGCAGCAATGCGACCGCCGCGAGCGCGAATCCGACCCGTGACATCGTGGCGCGCCCATGCATCGCCCGAGCGCCACCCCTCATCGAATCGCTGCGCGGTGCTGCACCCATGGTTCCTCCTGGCGGCTTGGCGGGCGGTGATGCCCGCGACGTCGCGGTACAGCCTAGGGCAGCGGCGCGATTACGGCCGGAACGTGCACAGCGGCACAGTCATCTCTGCGGGTGTCAGCGAACCGTGCAGGCCGATGAGTATCGATTCCAGCGGTTCGACGCCGGTGCGCACGATGCCGCGCAGGCCACCGGCCACCGCCACCAGATCGCCGATGCGCTCGGCGATCCGCGGTGTGACGGTGGGGCCGAACCAGCCGCGCCCGATCGCCTCGGCGCGGGTGACGACCTCGAAGTCGGCGCCGAGGTATTCGCGCCAGGTCGCCGCGACATCGGCGGCCGCGCCGTCCCGGGTGTAGACGTGGCGGGCGCGCGGTTCACCGCCGAGTTGGCACACACCGTCACGCAGGACCTCGGTGGTGTCGAAGTCGACGCGGTCCGTGAGTTCCACCATGCCGTGGTCGGCGGTGACGATGAGCGCGGCATCCGGCGGCAGATGTTCGGCGATGGTCGCGGCCAGCCGGTCGACGTGCGCGAGCTCCAAAAGCCAAGCGTACGAAGACGGTCCGCGCACATGCCCGGTGGTGTCGAGGTTGCCGTGGTAGGCGTAGACCAGCGAGCGCCGGCCCGCGTGCACGGCGGTGGCGACGCCGTCGACGAAATCGCCGAAGGAGACGTAGGGGCGGAATTCGCAGCCGCGCAGCACAGCGCGGGTGAGACCGGAACCGGCCTGCAGATGCGGGGCGACCTGCGCCACTGCGATGCCGGCGGCCGCGGCGCGCTCGAATACCGTTGGGATAGGTTGGAATTGCTCGGGCACCAGTTCGCGCAGCAGGTCGATTTTCGGTCCGGGACCGTGCAACCGCCAGGTCAGCGCATTCATCAGCCGGTCGTAGCCGGGTACGTGCATCAGATACCCGATGATCCCGTGTTCGCCGGGTGGCACTCCCACGCCGAGTGAACTCAGACTGACGGTGGTCGTGCTCGGGAAGCCCGCCGTCAGCGTGCGTTGCGCCAGAGCTGACAGGAATGGCGCCACTTCGGAATTCGCGGTGAGCGCCTCCGCGCCGAGGCCGTCGACCAGCAACACACAGATGCGGTCGGCGGTGAGTTCGAGTCCCAGCCGGTCGACCTCGCCGCGCGCGCCGAGCCCGGCGAGGAGGGAGGGGAACAGATCCGCCAGGGAGCCCGTGCCGTAGCGGGGAATGCAGTGTCGCGAAGCGACTCCGTGAGGGGTTGGTGGACGGGCGGCGGGCGGGGGTAGCACGAGCTCGAGCGTACTCAGGCCTGACCGGTCTCGAACCGGCTGATTTTGCCTTCACGCACGGTGAACCGCCATGCGGTGCGCATCGACCCCCAGCGGGAATTCGTGTAGTCGGCGACCAGCACGGTGCCACCGTCATCGACGGACTCGACATTCATGCGTGCGTTGCTGGCGAAGATCTCGGAATCGGTCCACTGCGCGAGATTGCGCTCCACTCCGTCATCGGACATGGTCGCGTCCGCGGTGAGCACCGCCTGGAAGCGATCCTGGTCATTGGCATTGAGCGCGTCGACGAATTCTCGGACCGCGGGATCGAGCTGCTGCGTCATCGGACATCCCTCTCGAAGAGTGTGGGTGTATCTGACAGCAAACGTTCAGCTTTCACTTTAGGGCACGGATCTGTGCGCGGTTCGGTGTCACGCGCCGGGCGCGACCAACGCGGTAACGGTCCGCATGATGGTCCTCCACCAGGGTCGGCCCGGTGGTGCCCAGTTGGCGGCTGCGTCTTCGAGCTGGCCGTCCAGCCGCAGCGATGCCATGCCGTGGGCCGGGCTCCACGACATGAGGGCAAGAGTGTTGGCCCGGTCGGCTGGTAGCAGTCCGGCGGTGACGCATTTCGGTGCTGGTGGCGGCCAGGACATCGAAGGCCGCATCGCCCGGCGGCCATGGCGTCGGGATGTTTCTCGGGCTCGAAGAGTTCCGGGCGGAACATGAGGCGGAAGTAGCCAGGATGTTCCTGGGAGACCCGCACGTACGTCTCGGCCAGCTCGGTCAAGGCCGTCTGCGGCGTATCGGCGGCCGCGCAGGCGGCGGCCAGTTCGCCGGCCAGGTGTTGGAAACTCCGGGTGGACAGCGCGGCGAGCAGGGCTGAACGATCGGCGAAGTGGTGGTAGATCGCCGAACTGCTCGAGCACGGGTACGCCGTGCGCGGTACGGTTCGCGATCTCGGAAAAGTGGTCAAACGCGCACATCTGCCGGCACTGGCGGATCGCCTCGGTGGCGAGTTGGAGTTCGTCGCGGCGGATCTGAACGACGATGCCGGGTGGACGGCAGCCGTTTCGGGCTGCGCGTTCGTACTGCATGTGGCGTCACCGTTTCCGGCGACGCCGCCGAACGACGAACGGGAACTGATCGATACCGCGGTCGACGGGACATTGCGGGTATTACGGGCATCTGCCGACGGCGGCGTTCAGCGGGTGAGTGCTGACCTCCTCGATCGCGGCGGTGACCTCCGGCCACGTGACGGAGCGGACGGCGTGGGATTTCGCGGCGAAGTCCCACCTCGAGCTGGTGGTGGTGAATCCGGAATGGTGTTGGGTCCATTGCAATCCGCGGCGACGAGCACCTCGCACGAGCCGGTGCGCCGATTGCTCGCCCGCGAAGCGCCGGGTTCTCCGCGGGTGGGGTGGGCCGTGGTGGATGTGCGGGATCTGGCGGTGGCGCATCGGCTGGCAGTGGAGGTTCCCGAAGCGGTCGGGAATCGGTACATCTGTGCGGGCGAACATGTCTGGATGGCGGATATGGCTCGGCTCCTGGCCGAGGAGTTCGGCCCGCGTGGGTTCCGGGTACCGACACGGGTGATCCCGGATGTTCTGGTGCGAGCGATTGCACTGTTGTTCGACAAGGGGATTCGATTGACCTTGCCGATGTTGGATCGTACCGAGCTGCTCAGCTCCGAGAAGGCGGGACGGGAGCTCGACTGGGCGATGCGGCCGGTGCGGGAGACGGTGCTGGATACCGCGGAGAGTTTGATCGAGTTCGGTGTCGTGCCGCGGGCGGCCGGGGCGTCCTCGCGTCGACAGCCGTGCATGCGTAGGGGCGGGCCGTGCTGATCGCGACACTCATCATCGGCACCATCGGGTTGGTGCGACGCTGGCTGGGTAGGCGGACCGGAAACGAACTCCGGTGCGCGGCAATGGCGCAATGCCATGCGGAGGATCGTCGGATCCGCCCGGTTGCGGCGATCGGGTCCGGCATTGGCGGCGGTGGTGACCTTGGCCGGGATGGTTCGGGTGGGACTGGCGCTCGCACCCTGTTGATCGGCGGTTGGACGCACACGCTGGTAGACAGGAAAGGGTGACGGCTGCGCGAGGCAAGTTCCGGTTCGGTGTCACCCTGCTCGCTCCCGCTTCGCGGGCGGAGTGGATACGAAAGTGTCGCAGGGCCGAGGAACTCGGGTACGACGTGGTCGGTGTGGCCGACCACCTGGGATTGCCCGCACCCTTTCCGGCAATGATGCTCGCGGCCGAGGCGACCGAGCGGGTTCGGCTGACCACGTTCGTATTGAATACCCCGTTCTACAACGCGACACTCTTGGCGCGCGAGGCAGCCACGGTCGATCAACTCACCGATGGACGGCTGGAGTTGGGACTCGGCGCCGGATATGTCCGAGAAGAATTCGAAACGGCCGGAATCACTTTCGAAAGCGCGGGCAAGCGGGTCGAACAGCTGGCGGCGACCGCCGCGACCCTGCGGCGATTTTTCGCCGATCCGGAGTACCAGCCGCGTCCCGCGCAACCAGCGGGCCCGCCGCTCGTCATTGCCGGTTGGGGCGATCGGTTGCTGCGGGTCGCGGCCGACTATGCCGATATCGTCGCCCTGCCCGGTGCGGCCCCGGCGTTCAACGGTGGACCGCTGCAGTTCGTCGGGCCTGCCGCCACCGATGCGCGGATGGTGTACCTGCGGGAGTTGCTCGGGGCGCGGGCCGAGGATGTCGAGCTGAATATTCTGCTACAGCGGGTAGTTCCGCCGGAGGAACGGTCGGCCGCACTGGAACTGTACGGGCCCCATCTACCCACCGATGTCGCCGACCGGCCAGAGGAGTTGCCCGCCTTGCTGATCGGCACGCCGAAGGAAATGGCGCGGCAATTGGAAGAGCGCCGGGAACGGTTCGGATTCAGCTATGTCTCCGTGCTCGAGAGCAGCATGGAGCCGATGGGCGCGGTAATCGAACTGCTGCGCTGAGCGCAAACATGTGAAACTGCCTCCGGTGCAAAACCAATGAGATTTTCTCAGCGATGATCAATTTCAGAGTCGGTTGAGCATGCAGTGCGGGCGAGGCCGCCGTTTCGACAGGGGCTGAGCGTGACGTGCGGCGGGGAGCAGCGCTGCTCGAGCTCGGCGGCAGTCACTCCCGGAGAGCCCGCACGTGCCGCGCTGCGGACGCCGAAGATCAATCGTGCGTTGGCGGAGCTGTCCCCACACCCGCATCCGCAGTTGGCTTTCGAGAGCCGTTCGATCTGCTGGTGACCATCGAAAGGGTTGGCGAGTCCAGCAACGCAGTGCGCCAGTCCGCCTCCATGTATCGTCCGGGTTCATGGGTGACCTGGCAGGGCGCTGGCGGGAGTTGAACAAGGCGTACTGGGACGAGCGGGTGCCCGTTCATCTGGGCGCTGCCTTCTACGACATGGAGGGGTTCCGCGCCCGGCCCGATTCGCTGAAAGACTTCGAGACAGCCGAGGTGGGAGATGTCAGGGGCAAGAGCCTGATCCATCTGCAGTGCCACTTCGGCCGGGACACGCTGTCCTGGGCGGCACGAGGAGCACAGGTCACCGGGCTGGACTTCTCTGCACCCGCGATCGAAGCAGCTTCACAACTCGCGACCGAACTCGGCATCGATGCGCGCTTCCTGACCGCGGATGTCTACGAAGCGGTCTCGGCGGTCGGGAGGGAGACCTTCGACATTGTCTATGCCAGCTTCGGGGCGCTGAACTGGCTTCCCGACATCAGCCGCTGGGCGTCGGTGGTCGCTGAACTACTCGCTCCCACTGGGTGTCTGTACCTTGCCGAGTTCCATCCCTTCAGCTTCGTCCTCGACGATGAGACCGGAAGCACGGTCACGCATGACTACTTCGATGAAGGTCCGGAAGCCTCGGGAGGCTCCGGCACCTACGCCGACGAGGCGGCGATGACCGAGCACAACGAGACCGTCGAGTGGCGGCACAGTCTGTCGACGGTTGTCTCGGCGATCGCCGGAGCCGGGCTACGGATCCAGTTCCTCCACGAGCACGACCACACCTTCTACCTTCAACGCCAGTCGCTCGAGTGCCACGACGGCGAGATCTACCGGCATCCTGAAGGCGCTCCGCGGATCCCCCTCACCTATTCGATCCGCGCCGAGAAGGCTCGAGCCACTCGATCCAGCGCGGATCGGGCATGCGGGCCTGTGCCCAGACAGACGTGAAACCTCTGGTGGGACAGGCTCTCTCACAAGATCGTCGGCTGAGCCAGCGGCCCCACCTTGGTCACCTATGCTGCCCGCTCGACATCGCGCGCCACGTCGTGGAGCACCAGTCCCGTCTGCTGGCCGCCACCGACGGCGCATCGGCATCCCGCACACTCGGCCCTTCCGCCAGGCCGTGCTCGTCCTTCGCTGGTTCCGCGAGCGCGGCTGCGTGCACTGCCTGGCCCGGGACGCCGGCGTCTCCCATGATCAACGCTGAGAAAACGTCAGTGGCTCAACCAATTAACGCGCCCCCGTGCCGGGTGATGTCCACAGGCACCATCACTGGTCGAATTCGCTGTCTTTCATGCCTGCGGTGAAGGCGTCCCATTCGGATGGAGTGAACACCAGCGCGGGATCGGTCGGGTTCTTCGAGTCCCGCATACCGACATGGCCGTCGTCGAGGAAGGCCACTTCAACACAGTCTTTTCCGGCTTCGCTGCGTCGGGACTTGAACCACTGCGCCCCGGTTAGGTCGATATCAATGTTCACTGTCACAACTCCTGACGGGATGGACCGGGCATGCAGACGGCCCCAGAGAAAGCTGGGGCCGTCTGCTACCTCGGCCTACGTCCGGTCGAATTCGCCGTCGTTCACGCCAGCCGTGAAGGCGTCCCACTCGCCAGGCGTGAAGACCAGCGCGGGGCCGGTCGGGTTCTTGGAGTCTCGGATCCCGACATGTCCTTGTTCGAGGAAGGCAACTTCGACACAGTCAGATCCTCCCTGGCTACGGCTCGACTTGAACCACTGAGCGCCGGTTAGGTCAACGTTCATTCCCGTGTCTCCTTGCTGCTATCTCTCTCAACATGTCGCGGCTCGGACGAGGGTCCATGCTCGCATGGTGGAGCTTGCGGAAAGCCTTGCGAAACATCAGCACATCCGCCCTCCTCTCAAGATAGGCGCTACCCGCGTAACCCTCGCAGTAGACCTGGGACGGTTCCACCACCTGTTGGCCGCGCATGTCACGACCGAAGTCCATGATTGTGAACGGTGGCGGCGCTGCACCGAGCGGGATTCCCGCGCGGAATGGCATCACGCGGATCTCGATGTTGTCGTGTGTGCCCATGTCGGCGATGTGGCGCGCCTGCGCGGCCATCAGCGCATGATCGCCGACCACTGTCCGCAGCACGTTTTCATGCAAGATGACTGACACTGCGGTGGGTTCGCGTGAACGGGTCAGAATGCGCTGTCGCTGAACACGCACCTGTACACGCCGTTCGATTTCATCGTCGGTATCGTCCGGGAAGTAGAGCCTGTCAATTGCTCGTGCATAGTCGGCGGTTTGCAGCAGGCCGTGCACCATCAGAGGCTGGAAGATCGTCAAAACCTTTGCGCTGGACTCTAATCCGACATACAAGTTGGCCCACGCCGGGATCAGATCACTGTAGGCATGCCACCACGACTTTACCGGTGCCAGCTCGGCGAGGCCCCGTGCGACGCCCGTTCTTTCCTCACTGAGTCCGTACACCTCGCAGAGCGCCAAGACATCTCGGACCTTCACCTTTTCGGTCTCACCCCGTTCGAGGCGACTCAGCGTCGGTCTGCTCCACTGCACGAGCACCGCCGCCTCCTCCAGGCTCATTCCCGTTGCTGTGCGCGCATCTCGCAGCAATCGACCAAGCTGCCTGCGGGGCAACGTGGTTCCGGTGTCCTCGAGTTCGTCTTCCGCCATCTGCCCCACCCTCTCATTCAGCCGAACCGATCCTCTCGTTTCGAGAGGCACCCTATGCGTCTCACGAGAAGGATTCAGGGGATTCGCGGAGATTTCGGCAGCTCGTGGTTGTGCCCCGCCCAACATCAGCACTTCACACAACCTTGCGTCATGTCCACGCCGAAACGAGAGCTTCCACAACGAGATCCGTTCACCGGGCCGCCAGCCGCGTACTGCGGCGCACCGCCCGATCTGGTCGAGCAGGTGGCGCTCGCGGTCCGTGAGTGGGCTGGCCCGCCAATAGCTCCATCCGTGCGTCGTCTGCTTGCGGACTTTCACGAAGACACCCAGCAGAAACTCGACTGCGCTCCCGTCGACAGTCGTCCGATGCTTCACAGAGTGGATGGCTCGCAAATGCCGGTCGACGAGGACGGATGGACTTCCGACTCGGACGCCGAGCTCGACGCGGCCGACGCAACCACCATGCAGCCCACCGATATTCGCGACATCGAGGCGCCATGAGCGGGCAACCCCGAGGCCCAGAAGGCGTTTCGCCTCGTCCCGACGAACCGGATGTCCACCTCAGCGTGTTCCTACACGGCGTGCGCTTCGACTACGCCGCCTGCCTTACCGCCGCGCTGATATTCACGCACGAGCACCGGATGCAGCATTACGCCGACGCGGTCACCGTCGACCTCGTCGACACCAGTCGCTATCCGCGCCTTCCGTGCGAACGCTTGTTCCTCGGCTCATGAGATGAGACCCGAAGATGACGAAATCCAAGAGCGCCAACGGAATCCGTCGAACCGTTCGACTTTCCCGGCGGCAGCCGAAGAATGCACTGGTCAAGCCCTAGTCGGCGTTCCATGCAGAGACTGTATTATTGTGATCTACATCACATTTCCCCCGACATTTTGTCGGTAGTCCATGGCATGGTGGTCGGCATGCCTTCTGCCGATTCCGTCGCCGCGACCGATGTCATCCGCCTGCTCGGTGCCAGCGAGCACAATCTGCGCAATGTGTCGTTGGAGATCCCGAAGAACAAGATCACCGTATTCACCGGTGTCTCCGGCTCGGGGAAATCGTCGATCGTGTTCGACACCATTGCCGTGGAGTCCCAGCGTCAGCTCTATGCGACGTTTCCCGCGTTCATTCTCAACTTCCTGCCGCGCTACGAGCGTCCGCACGCCGAGGCGATGGAGAATCTGACGGCCCCGGTCATTATCGACCAGCAGCCCGTCGGCGGCGGTCCGCGCTCGACCGTGGGCACGATGACCGATATCTACTCGATGGTGCGCGCCATGTTCGCCCGATTCGGTTCGCCCTCGGCCGGATTCGTCTACAACTACTCGTTCAATGTGCCGCAGGGCATGTGCCCGGACTGCGACGGACTCGGGGTCACGGTGCGGGCCGATCCGGATCGGCTGCTCGACCGGACCAAGTCACTCAACGAGGGGGCGATCCTGCTGCCCGGCTATGCCGTCGGCAGCGGAGAGTGGCAGATGTACGGCAAGTCAGGGCGATTCGACCCGGACAAGAAGCTGGCCGATTACACCGAGGAAGAGTTCACCGAGCTGCTCTACGGCACCGGCGGCAAGGTGGAACTGACCTTCAGCAAGGGCACCTGGAAGGCGAATTACGAAGGGCTGGCGGCCAAATTCACCCGCACCCGATTGCAACGCGACACCTCGACGCTCAGCGAGAAGACGCGTGAACAGATGCAGAAGTTCCTCACCGAGGGCGTCTGCCCATCCTGCGACGGCGCCCGGCTCAACCCCGCGGCGCTGGCCACGAAGATCGACGGCCGCAATATAGCCGACTGGTCAGGTCTGCAGATCACCGATCTGATGGCGGTGCTCGACGAGATCAGCGATCCGGCCGCACTCGGGCTGGCCGCCGCCATCCGGACCGCGCTGCGGCGAGTAACCGATATCGGGCTCGGGTATCTCAGCCTGGATCGCCCGACCGCCACACTGTCCGGCGGTGAGGGGCAGCGGCTCAAGATGATCAAACACTTGTCCAGCACATTGATCGGGATGACCTACATCTTCGACGAGCCGAGCGTCGGACTGCATCCGCGCGATGTCGGGCGGTTGAACAACCTGCTGAAGGCGTTGCGGGATAAGGGCAATACGGTGCTCGTGGTCGAACACGATCCCGATGTCATCCAGATCGCCGACCATATTGTCGATGTCGGGCCGCGGGCCGGCCTGCACGGCGGACAGGTGGTGTTCGAAGGCAGCTTCGAGGACCTGCGTACCGCGGATACGCCGACCGGCGCCGGATTGCGCAGGCCGTTCACCGTCAAGCAGATATTCCGAAAGTCCAACGGCGAGTTGCTGATCGAGCACGCGAACGCACACAACCTCAAGGATGTTACGGTCGCGATCCCGACCGGCATCCTGACCTCGATCACCGGGGTCGCCGGATCCGGAAAGAGCAGCCTCATCCGGGATGTGTTCATACGCGAGCATCCCGACGCCATCTTCGTCGACCAGTCGGCGATCGCCGCCTCGTCCCGCTCGACTCCGGCAACCTATCTGGGGCTGATGGATCCGATCAGGAAGCTCTTCGCGAAGGCGACCGGTGAGTCGCCCGGCCTGTTCAGTTTCAACTCGACCGGTGCCTGTAAGCAGTGCGAGGGCCGCGGCGTGATCATTACCGAGATCGCCTATATGGACCCGGTGACCACCCACTGCGATGCGTGCGACGGGCGTCGGTTCTCCGACGAGGTGCTGGCATTGACGCTGCGCGGCAGGTCGATTGCCGATGTGCTGGAACTGTCGGCGGAAGAGGCACTGAACTTCTTCACCGAAAAGGCACTCGTCACGAAATTGCGCACGATGAACGAGGTCGGCCTCGACTATCTGAGCCTCGGTCAGGCAATGAGCACCCTTTCCGGCGGTGAGCGCCAACGCATCAAACTGGCCACCCAACTCCAGAACACCGGCACCACCTACGTTCTCGACGAACCGACCACCGGCCTGCACATGTCGGATGTGGATACGCTGCTCGCCCTGATGGACGGCTTGGTCGACCGCGGCAACACGGTAGTGGTCATCGAACACAACCTCGACGTGGTAGCCCATTCCGACTGGGTCATCGACCTCGGCCCCGACGGCGGAAAAGCCGGCGGCGAAATCGTCTTCACCGGCACCCCCGCCGAGCTGCTGACACACCCGACATCACTGACAGGTGAATACCTGCGAAAGTACAAGGGCGCCTGAGTAAGCGGGCGCGGCCGACGGCGGCAGGGGGCCGATGCCGATGAACAGGGTCTGAGGGCCGCGCCCGATCAGGCCCTGCTCGTCGATAGGCAGGACTCGGCCAGGCCGACACCGCTGCGTTCTGGATGGGGTGATCGCGTCCAGGCGATCGATGTACTACTTCGCCGCCGCCGAGAGTGTCCAGCGATGATGCCAACATCGGCAGATTCAGTGACCGCGAACAGCCGCCGCGGGCAGCTTCAACACCCTAATGTTGCCGCTGTCGGTAACGAAGAGGTCGCGGGCGGGGTTCACGGCCACGCCGTATACCCGCCTGCCGATCTGTGCGTGCGGGCACTCGCCCGGCTATTTCCCGATGCGCCGGACTCCACCGAGCCGTGGACCACCCTGCTGTGGGCCACCGGACGTGCCGAACTCCCCGGCCATCCACAGCTCACAACATGGCGGTGGGACGGGACACCTCGTCGCACTTGACCGCGCACCCTGCCAACGAGTTGAGGCAGGACAACGCGATGCCCCGTCCGGACACGCACTACCGGGTTTCAGCGCCCGCCGCGATGGCGGTTCGCAGCCCGATGCTCGGCGAGGCGATTGTTCAGCGCGCGATGCGAACCGACTGCGGGCCGGTTGATGCAATGACGGTCTGGCCTTGGCTGAGTGTGACCGTGACCGTGCCACCAGATTCGTTGGGCAGTGTGCGACCGGGCGCGACGAGATTGCCCGACCAGGTGTGCGCTGTGCTATCGCAGTCGACCATGACCGGTCCGTCGAGTTGCACGGTGATCGGGCCACCTAGATCACCTTGCATCATTTGTTCGAGCGAGCCGTCCACAACATCGACTCCGGCGGTTCCACCGCCATCACAAGTAGCCGATCCGTTGATAGTCAACGCGGTGACGTTGTAGCCGAGTTCAGGCTCGACAGTGATCGATGTGGCTGGCTGGGCGGTTGCGGTTGCAGCGAGGATTCCTGCGCAGCAGCCGACTACTCCAGTGACAAACGCAAGATCCGAGCGAAGCGAACTGTTGAACATGGTTGTTCTCCCGTCGATGCTCGTTCGAAGGATGCCAACCCTCCCATCATCCCAGCCTCCGTCAGCTTCCACCTCAGTTTGATTTGATAGGAGCGAGCGCCCGCTCATTGCCATCACCACGCGCGTTCAGTCCGCGTCGATGGCCCGTCCGCCCGACACCCAAGTCGCGGACCGTCAGATCCGGCCAAGATCTTCACCCGGGACGAGATCGTCGGTAGTTGATGTATTACCTGTTCAAGCTACTATTTTCGCCTGCGGTTGATAGTGGATGGTTGGTCGCGTCAGCCGCCTTCGGCGGTACCGAGAAGGTCACGGGTTCGATTCCCCTTAGCTCCACAAGCCCGCATTGCGCGAACACCCGATCAAGCAGCCCGGCCGGCTCCGTCGATCCGGCGAGGCTTGCGTCCCCTATCTCAGTGTGTCCCCAGCGGGCGCCGTCCGCCGACATCCGCTCATGCCATATTGAGTGCATTCCATCCGATTGGTTCGGGTGTGTGGCTGGTGGGCCGGAATCGCAATGGCGGCTCGTTGTACTCGCGCAATCCAGCCGATGGTGCGGGCGATGACGAAGAGTGTCTCATCGGCGTCGGGTCGTGTTTGGGAATCGACGTGCGACGAACGGGTCGATGTTGCAGACGCGGCGGGCTCTGTGCTGGCGGTGTTCTCAGGCTGCGCCTGTGGCCTGTTCGCGGAGCCATTGGCAGTAGGCGGGATCGATGTCGGAGGCCAGGCGCTCGAATTCACGAAGTGCTTCGGCGGTACGGGCAAGACGAGCATGGTGGGCTGCGCGAGCGGCGAGCAACTTGGGTTCGTTCGGGGCGTGGCTCAGGCCCGCGTGGGCAGCGGCGAGAGCGGCGGGATGGTCGCCCTGCTCTGCGTACAGGTCGGACAGGTCGAGATGGAGTGACCAGTTGTCCGGTTCCAGAGCGAGTGCACGACGGAATGCGGCGGCCGTTTCGTCGTGGTTCCCTAGCAGCCGCCAGGTTCCGGCTCGAACGACCTCCGCCAGCACGGTTCGGCCCACGGCGTCGGCGCGGTCGCACAGAGCCAGCGACTCGTCGGTTCGGCCCAAGATGCGGAGCGAGATCGCCATTCCGGCTAGGTCTTCGGGGCCCAGACCCGCCCGAGACCTGACCGTCTCGACCGCCCGCAGCCAGGGCCGGGCGGCGGCATCGGCAGGCACCGCCGTGTGGTCGAAGAGTCGGTATACCGCCTCGCGCAGGGCTTCGGTGCTCACCCCTGAAAGGAAAGACGCCTCGGAGAACCAGGGAGCGTCAGCCCATGCGATCCGCGGGCTGACGCCGCTGAGCGCACCGAGCGCGAGCGCGGCATCGTCCATCCGGCCGTCGAGGAAGTGGCGGAATGCCAGGATCGGCGCGACGCTCGGGTCGTCGGCGGACAACTCGCCGAGTTCGGGCAGTAGCTCGACCGCGGCCGCGTAAGCCGCGGGGTCGCTCGGCGCGGTTGCGATCGCGCGAGACAGGTGGCGGGCGGCCTGTTCGGGATCGCCGCCGCAGTGGGCCAACACGTTCGCCAGGGTGATGTCGAGAGACATCCAACGACGGTATCGGACGAGAAGTGACTGTCCGGGCCCGAAATACTTGGGGCGAACGAATTTTGACACATCCGCTCATGCCGCTGAGCGGGCGGTCCACAGTCGCACCACAGTGGCCTGCCGCTCGACGGCTTGCCGCTATCGAACCGCGCTCGCCGTGCGGGTGCCGACCGGTTGGACCCGGATCTGCGGCCCGACAGCCCAGGGTGTTCGCGTTGTGGAGCGTTAGGCCCACTGCACACCGAGGCCGCAGGTCATCGACCCTGCGGCCTCGGCGTCGTGTGGCCTTGCGCGAACCCCTTGGTGCGGTTCAGTCATCAACGAGCATCGTTTGTGTCCGAGCGATCCTGGGCGTCAGGACCTGATAGCCCTCCCATCAGTCTCTAAATAGTCGATTACAGCACCGAGGTCAGGAGCGTCTCCTCGGACAACTCCGACTCGTAGACCTCGGGTCGGAAATCCTGGAAGTCGGTTCGGGCGTTGAGCACACTGGCGATAGTGTCGAAGAATGCAGCGAGGCTGGATCCCCACAAGGTTCCGTCGATGGCGCCCGAACCGATGCCCGCTTCGTAGACATGGCCGTAGGTCGGCTCCGGCCGGTGGTCGATGAACAAGACACCGGCATCGATGGAACGGGCGATCGGAACCCACTGGTGAGCGTGGCCGAAAAGGCTGTCCTCACGCAGCCCCGACGCGATGTTCTCGGCACCGAACCCGACGCACCACCGGTGGTCCGAAGCGATCACAGCGGTATCCAGCAGTTGATACCTCAGTGGCAGGAACGCACCCGGCTGCTCGATGAAATCACCGTGTCTGGTCTCGATAAGTCCGTTATTCCGCTCGAGCAGTGCCCGCAAATCCGGGTGCAGGACGAATCCGAGATCAGTCTCCAGCCGGGCGAGCTCGTCGGGAGTCGCCGGGGGTCCCAACGCGGTTCGGGCTGCCGGTGAGTACACAGCCAACATGGACAACAACCTGATCGAATGTGCCGATTTCAGAAGCAACCACGAGGCGACCCTAGAAGACGGCACCGATATCCCTTCGGCCACAGCCACGCCAGCCTTCATCGCGCGCAGATTGACAATCTGCTATTCGGGGGTCGAGGAGCATCCGGGAGAAAAGTCACGGTAAGCGGACGGGTTGAATCTGGTTGTTGTGCTGGTGATTTCATGTCGGCGTGATTGACGATGGTGTGCCCGGTTACGGGCGGTTCGGTGTGTTGTCGCGGGTGGAGTTGGAGCGGTTCTTCTATCTGGATGATGAGGATCGGCGGTTGATCGCGGCACGTCGCCGGGATTACAACCGGCTCGGGTTCGCGGTCCAGGCCGTGACGGTCCGCTACCTGGGGATGTTCCTGGCCGATCCGCTGGATGTACCGGCGGAGCTGGTGGCCTATCTCGCCGAGCAGCTGGAGATCGATGACCCGTCGTGCCTGGGTGAGTACGTGGTGCGGCGCACGACCCGGTTCGAGCATCAGGCCGAGATCGTGGCCCAGCGCCCCAGGTCGTTCTTCCTCTTGCCCCGGATAACAGCCCATTATCCGGGGCAACGAAGGCACTCGGGCAAAGCTGTCGAATACGCGATATGCGTCCACTCCGCCGGTACATGGGCAGCTGCCACTGGCTATTTCACCGGGGCCTCGTCGGTGGGTAGTGCGCTAGGTCGCCTGCGCCTCATCGACCGAGGTCACCGGCCATGCTGCCTGTCGACGCCATTCCGAACTGTTAGCGGTTGCCCACGTCAGTGCTCTCATGAGCGGGCTGGTTATCGGCCCCGGAATGGGGGGTGGCCTCAGTCGCGAAGCGGCTGCCTCCTCGACCGTCGGCCGGCTCCTGCGCCAGACCCGTCGGCTTCCCGACAGGACGCAAGGCGAATACCAGCACAGCTGCGCCGAAGAGTGCAATGAGCATGATCCAGCCCGCGCCAACGTGCATGGCATGGATAAACGCATTATCGGCAGCCTGCGCAAGAGTGGGCCGGTGAATCGCGGTGGCGACATGCCTGGCCTGTTCGGCGGAAACCCGCGCCTGGTCCTGCACCTGCTCGGGTACATCGCTCAGCGAGGGTTCGATCGCGCGCCGATACACGATCGACATGATCGTGCCGCCTACCGCGATCCCGATCACGCTGCCGGTCTGTCGCGCAGTGTGGGTGACGGCCGAGCCGGCACCGGCCCGTTCCAACGGCAGGATGCTGATCAGTGCTCCCGTCACTGGCATCATCATGCCGACCGAAAGACCCTGGACCAACAACATGATCTCGATCCAGACGAGGGGGGTCTGCAGTCCGAGCAATCCGACCGCGCCCATGGATAGCGCCGCCACGGTTAGCGCTGGTACGGCGACAGGGCGTAGCGACCAGCGGCGAACCAGACGCGCGCCAAGGGGCGCACCCACGACCGCGCCGACTGCGGTCGAGACATTGGCCAAGCCTGCCTTCATCGGCGAGAAGCCAAGTGCACCTTGCAGATAAAACGCGTTATAAAAAGTTATGGCAGCCACAGAAAAGAAGAGCAATGCCATGGCCGCGTTCCCGCCACCGAATACCCGTTGCGCGAGCAGTCGGGGATCGAAACTGGGCGCCTTGATTCGCAGTTCGACGAGTGCGAAAGCTACCAACAAGGCCAGTCCGGCGCCGATCGGCGCCCAGACATCCGGACGGCTCCAGTTGACCACCTGCCCCGCACGGATCAGCCCGTAAGCCAACGCCGCGAGTCCGCTGATCGAGAGCAACATCCCAGCCGGGTCCAGCGGCCGCACGGTGGGACTGCGGAAATTAGGAACCAGCATGGCGATCCCGGCCAACGCCAGCACCGCAACCGGGACGTTGACGAGGAAGGCCGAGCCCCACCAAAAATGGCCGAGAAGGAGCCCCGCCAACACCGGGCCCGCAGCCATTCCGACACCGGCGGCTGTCGAGGAAATGGTGATCGCGGTTGCCCGCGCGGGGCCGGTGAAGGTCCACAAAAGGATGGCAAAATTGGCAGGCATGATCAGCGCGGCGCCTATTCCCATCGCGGCTCGGGCGGCAATTAGTTGGCTTGGGTCACTTGCGTACGCTGCCCATATCGAGGCCCCTGCGAAGATCACCATTCCAGTTGTGAGCACAGTCCGGTGACCGAAGCTATCGCCCAGTGCGCCTGCGGTGAACATCAAGGTGGCGAAGACCAGAGTGTATGCGCCTGTGGCCCATTGAAGCTCGGCCGGGCTGGCACCCAGTCCGCTGACCGGGTCCGCAAGAGTTTCCAAGGCGACACTGAGGATGGTGTTGTCCAGCCAGATCACCAGCTGGGAGAACATGAGAACAGCAAGGATCAAATGCTGCCTGAACTTCGGCAACGTTGGGGACGCGGTCATGAACACCCTTGGATTCGATCGGAGAGAACCTGACGACTGGACCGTAAACAATCATCACGCCCCAATCAATTACTGAGATATTTATCCAATCAATTGCATCTGGACGAATTCCATGCCCTGTGACGTATTTGCATCCCAGCAGATTTTATGACCTATGACGGATTGCATCTCAACGGATCTTATGCCCTTGAACTCATTTGCATATGAGCGGTTTTTATGCCCTATGGCGGACTTTTTGAGGTTTCGGTGGGTCTCGACGTCGCACTTCTCGGCAACGGTGCCGTCCTCGGTCGAGGGGGTTGCGGAGATCGCTTGTGCCGCCACCGACACGCAGCGCGCCGTCGATGGGGCGTTTCGGTAGCCCCGATTGCCACCTCGCCGCCCCTGATTCCGGCCCGAGCAATAACCAATACGCCACAGCCCCCCGATGATGAACGCACGCAACTCGGCTACTTAAGGCGACTTCGCCGGCGCGGGAGCGGGTTCGATGTCGAGGACGAATAGATCCGCCTGCTCGTCACCGGGCCTTTGCGGGACTGCTGGACGACGGTGGGAACGGGTGATGAATGACGTAGGCGTAGTCGCGTATCTAGGCACCGAACACCGTCGCAACATCGTCGGCGCTGTAACCGGTGGGATGGGTCGGCTCCGGTCGCGGCCGGGCGTAGTGCTCTTGGAGACGATCGAACATGTCCTCGACGCGGACGTGGGTGTAGATGCTGGTCGTGGTGATGTGCGCGTGCCGCAGGATGGCCTGGACCTCGGCGATAGGGATCGTCGCATCGCTGACCAGGCGGACCGCGGCGGTGTGCCGCAAGTCGTGCAGAGTCCAGTTCGTGCCCAGCTTGGCGTTGGCCCGCTGCAGGATTCGCCTCATCGCCCAATAGGTGAGTGGGCGCGACTCCCCCCGAACGGTCCGGAATACCGGCTGACCAGGCGCGGGCGGCCCGTCTTGTTCCAGGTAGCTGGCCAGATAGAGAAACGCTCGGCGATCGGCAGGGATATCTTCGCGTGCTCGGGATCCCTTGGAGATCACCCAGATTCGCTGTCCACCGCAGTGTCGTCGAGCAGCAGGCCAAGCAGTTCACTGGCTCGGGCTCCGCTGGAAACGTAGAACAGCAGCAGCGCTCGATCCCGGTCGCATCCCATCTCGTCGAACAGTTCGTCCCACATTCGGTCGGGAATCGACCTCGGCTGCGCTTTGGGAACTCGTTGTCGCAACCGTGCCCGGCGGACAACGGGCTTCGGCTCCAGTGGGCTGTGGTGCGCCATGGCTTGCCGCCTGGCCGCCGACTGCGGCACCGGGTTGAGGACCGGGCCGCGGCCGAAGCCGGCGTGGAAGTCGTAGAAGCCCCACAACACCGTCAGGCAGTGGTTGATCGTCCTGGGCGCGTAGCACGCCTTCAACGACTGCTTGCCCGTGCGGACGTTCACCGCTCCCAGCTCCGGCGTACCGGGCTGGCGGCGTTGCCGCTGGTAGTTGGGTGCTGTGCGGAGCCAGCCGACCAGCACTCTCACCTCGGATTCCGTGGCCTTGTCCCATGGGACGTCGAGCAGCCACAACAGCCGATGCCATCGCAGCAGGTCGTAGCCGTAGCTGCGGCACGTGAGCGGACTGACGTCGCTCAACGCCAGATCCCGCAGATACCCAACCGCCGGTTCCACCGGCACCCGGTGCTCGTCAACAACCAGGAACGGCGGGAGCCTCCCCGGCCCGGCCACAACCGCACCGAGACGGGGAAGCTCCACCAACCCATTCATCACTGATGTTCGGAGGTCCTTATGCACACCAAATCCTTCGTAGCGAAGGAATTGGTGCAGTCAACAGAACACGTGCTACGCCTGGCCGACGACGAACCCTACCGTCGCGAGATCAAGGGCCAGGCCAACCTCACCGAGGGGCGTCACGACCTCGCGCGGCGAATCTTCCACGGCGCACCGTGGACCCGGAAGCCATCGTGGCAGCACAGCTGCGGACTGCAGCCGCCCACCGGGACCGCACCGGTAGCGCACTGGAGCCTCCGTTCACACCAGTGACCGGGACCGGTCCGCTGCGCGCCCCCGGCGGTTCGTTCCACGCCAATGTCCGTGGTCTGGATGTTATGTACGGATGGAATGCCGACGACATGTCCGCGTTCCCGCAGGCCGCCGGTGACAGCGGCGACGTCGCCGAACGGACCCGACACATGTACGAGACGCCGCTCGCGGACCTTCGTGCACGGCTCCTGCGGGCGGGCGCCCGCGTACACGCCTACCGACTGGACTGGCGCCCCAGCGTCTCAACGTTCGGCGCGACCCACTGCGTCGAACTGCCGCTTCTCCTGGGCTGCGAGAGCGCCTGGCAAAGTGCGCCGATGCTCGGCGACCTGGCCTGGTCGGACATCGACGCCGTCGGCGGTGCCGTCCGCGCGGCGTGGATCTCCTTCGCCCGAACCGGCGCTCCGGGCCCGATGCCGGACCCACTTGTCCATCTCACCCCATGAGCGCCTGGCCGCGCGCTGAGGGACTGTGGGTGACGACGCGAGCAGCTTGCGCGGCGCCCGCGAGAGCTGCGCACCGCCGCGGCGAGACCTTGGCGCCCGGCCCGGCCGCTGCCCCTCCGTCGGTCGAGTGGTCGACACCCGGTGGACCTACTCGTTGTAGCAACCGCAGCAATATCGCGACCCCCAGGGGAGTCGCACCGCGCTTCCAACGATCAGCTCGGGCTCATCCCCGACAAGCGTCCACCGGTCGACAGCTCGTCCCGGTCCAGCTCACACACCAGAGTCGCGCAAGCTACACCGAAATAGCTACTGCCACAGGCAATTTGCGGCAGGTAACACGATTCTTGTCAGGCGAACCTCCGATGCCCGCCAGACCGGCCATAGCAGCACAGCGCATCGGCGGGCGACATCGGTGAGTTCGTTGTCGGGCTATTTGGCGACCGCGGCAAGCTTGGCCGAGACTGCTGCCGCGATGCGAGGCGTGAACCGAGCCAGTGTGTACATCAGGTGGGCTTCTGCGGCGATGGGGGCGACGCCGGTGTTGCGGTCGACGGCCTTGAGGATGTTGACCGCAACGCGTTCGGGTGTGTACCCACGTTTGGCGTAGAGGTCGCCGAGCTTCTTGCGCACCTCGTCTGCACCGTCACCCCGGATCGGGGAGTTGGCGGTGATGGGGGTGTTGATGACGCCGGGGCAGATCGCAGTGACTCCGATGCCGAGCGGCTTGAGCTCACTGCGCAGCGCCTCGGAGAACCCGCGCACCGCGAACTTGGTCGCGCTGTATGCCGTCAGGCTGGGGTTGGCCAGCAGGCCTGCAGCCGAGGCGACGTTGACGACGTGGCCCTGGCCCCGCTTGACCATGTCCGGCACGAATGCGGTGCAGCCGTGCACGACACCCATCAGGTTGATCGAGACGAGCCACTCCCAGTCCTTGATGGTGGTGTCCAGGAAGCCGCCGAAAACTCCCACGCCAGCGTTGTTCACCAGAAGGTCGGGGGCGCCGAACCGCTCCTGTACCGAATCCGCGAAGGCTTCCATCTCGTCGACGGAGGAGACGTCCACCTTCGCAGTTAAGACGTCGCGGCCCAACTGTCGGGCCTGCTCCGCGGTCACCTCGACGGCTGCGAGGTTGATGTCGCACAGGGCGAGCGAGGCGCCCCTGCGCGCGCACAGCAGTGCGAGCTCGCGGCCGATACCGCTGCCCGCTCCGGTGATGACCACAGTACGGCCGGTGAGGTCCTTGGTCCTGAGATGGTTCGTAGGAAGCATGACGGAACCGTAGGCGTGGGCGCCACCGACCCGCTCGTACGACGACGCCAGCATTTACCTGGGCAGTTGTCGTCCCGCGACAGTAAGGTGCGCTGCATGGAGTCGGGTTGGCCACCGTTACAGGAACCGGAGTCGAAGCGCATCTGGGGCGACGTGGTCACCGGAGTCGCCGCCGACCTCGGTGCCCATGCCGCCGACCTCGCCGTCCGCGTGGCCGACCTGATGCGTGCGGAGTTACCGGAGTTCATCTCCGACGCCGAGGCTTACGACCAGCAGGTCGCTTCGGCGGAGTCGTCGCTGCGGGCGATCTCGGCGCAGCTCCAGCGCGGCGGTGACCCGCGAGCGGTGATCCTGCCCGAGGCCACGGTCGCGGTGGCGACAACAGGGGTGCACCGGCTGGTGGCGCTGGCCCCGATGCTGCGCTCGTACCGGCTGGCCCACCAGGTCGTGTGGCAGTGGCTGCTGGCGCGGATCTCCGAGCGGACCCTGGAGCCCGTCACGCTGGCCAGGGCTGCAGATCTGCTCTCGGCCTGGTTGTTCGCGTTCGTCGATACCTCTTCGAGCCTGGCTGAGCAGCTGTACGAGACCGAGCGCGACGAGTGGATGCGTAGCGCGATGGCGGCCCGGGTCGAGGCGGTCGAGGCGATCCTGTCCGGTCGCGAGTGTGACGCGCGACGGGCCTCGACGCGGCTCGGCTACGAGCTGGGGCGCCATCACGTCGGCGTGGTCGCGTGGGTGGAGTCGGCACCGGAGGGTTCGGATCCGCAGTCGGCGCTCAACCGGCTGCTGCAGCAGCTGGGCCGGCTGGCCGGTGCCGATGCCGTGCTGGTGTGTCCGCGCGGTGCGAAGAGCAGCGTCGCCTGGATCAGTCGGGCTCGCGCGTTCGGTGACGGCGACCTCGGCAAGATCGCCATCTCGGTTGAGGCGATCACGCACGAGTTCGCCCCGCTGCTGGCGGTGGGCACCCCGGGCCACGGGCTGACGGGCTTCCGGGCCAGCCAGACGCAGGCCGGCCATGCCCGGCGCGTGGCGACCCTGATCGATGCAGCGACCGGCTCGGTGACCCGGTACGACGAGGTCGCGGTGGTCGCGATGGCCACGGTGGATCCTGAGCAGGCCAGAGCGCACGTCGTAGGTGTGCTGGGTGGCCTGGCCGCCGACGACGAGGCGACCTATCGGGTAGCCGAGACGCTGGCGGTCTATCTCGAGGAGAACCACAGTCGCAACCGTGCCGCCGCGCGGCTGCACATCCACGCGAACACGGTCGCCTACCGAGTCCGGCAGGCCGAGAGCATCCTCGGTCACGCGATCGGGGGCGGCGATCTCGATCTCCGCGTGGCGCTGGCACTGCTGCCTGCCCTGCGCCGGCTCCCCTCCAGCTGACCTCACCCGTGAGTTGCCGGCTGTCGCGGCAGCACAGTGAGGCGACCGAAATCTGTCGTGGCTGACCGAGACGGCACCTGCCTGCGGTTCGTAGTGTCCTGCATCACAGGGCCACATGGCCCACCGTCGATCGCCCAGGAGGCTGCCATGACCGTTGAGTCATCCGTGTACATCGAGCCCACCGAGCGCCAGGTCGGCGCCCTGGTCGAGGCGGCCCAGCGGACCAGTGGCCCCGTGATCATGCTGAACCTGCTGAAGTTCAACGACGAGGGGGGCCGCGACAGCTACCTGCGCTACGCCCGTGACGTGCAGCCGCATCTCGACCGCGTGGGTGCCTCGATCGTGTACTTCGGCAACGCCGGCAGCGTCGTCATCGGCCACGAGGGCGACGCTTGGTGGGACACGATCCTGCTGGTGCAGTACCCCTCGCGGTCTGCATTCTTGGACATGGTCATGGACCCGGGCTACCAGCAGGTCAGCCAGCACCGCACTGCCGCACTGACCACCTCGGCGCTGGTGTCCACCGACCCGTGGCTGGTCGACCTGTCGTGAGCGCCGCGTTCGAGAACCGTCAGGTCGTCGTGGGCGATGTCAGATCGCCCGTGCTGGTGGGTGGTCCGCACGACGCCTCGCCCACCGAGGCCGTGGTGTTCGTACACGGCAACCCCGGCGGCGGCGCCGACTGGCTTTCCCTGATGGCGCCCGTCAGCGAGTTCGCCCAGGTCATCGCCCCCGACATGCCCGGCTTCGCCCGCGCCGAGAAACGAGCCGACCAGGACTACACCGTCGCCGGTTACGCCCGTCACCTCAATGGCGTCATCGCGGCCTTCGGCTTGGAGCGCGTGCACCTGGTGGCGCATGACTTCGGCGGCCCGTGGGCGCTGACGTGGGCCGCTGACCATCCCGAGCAGGTCGCCAGCATCACCCTGGTCAACACCGGGGTGCTGCTCGACTACCGCTGGCACCGGCTGGCCCGGATATGGCGACTCCCGCTGGTGGGCGAGCTGTTCCAGCGCGGTGCCACTCCACGGCTGGTCAGGAGCCTGCTCCGACATGACAACCCGGGCCTGGACCGCCAGTGGGTGGCCCAATTGGGTGCGCACCTTCGACCGTGGGGGACCAAGCGGGCCGTCCTGCGCCTGTACCGGTCCACCTCGGTCTCCTCGATGCCGCCGCTGGCCGCGGCGCTACGTCGCCACGATTTCCCCTGCCTGGTCGTCTGGGGCACCGCTGACGTCTACCTCCCCACCGACCAAGCCGATCGGCAGCGCGAGCCGTTCCCGTCGGCACAGATCCACAAGATCCCCGGTGCCGGCCACTGGGTGTGGCTCGAAGAGCCTGACCGCGTCGCCCACCACGTCCTGCCGCACCTGCGCAGCCAGGTTGGCGCGACCCGCCTGCCTGAGCCCAGGCAGGAAAGCCAGTGATCGACGGTCCCACCACCGACGACTATCCCCTCGCCGCGGTGGTCGAGCGGGCCGAGACGTTCCACCCCAACCGGTCGGTCGTCTCGCGGCGGCCCGACGGGAGCGTCCATCGCACCACGCTCGGGTCCTGCGCCACCCGAGCCGGTCGGATCGCGTCCGCGCTGCGCGACAGCGCTATCGCCGACGCGCCCTCGCTGCGCCGCCATCTGGAGACCGAGTTCGCCAAGCGGCAGGTGCCCGAACAGTTCGAGTTCGTCCCGGCGATCCCCACCAACGCCACCGGCAAGTTCAAGAAGAACGAGCTTCGCAGCACCTACGGCAACGTCGACCGACCTGCCGCCGTCACCCCTCGAGAGGAACCGTCATGACACTCACCGCCGCACCGCAGCCTGCCACCACCAGCGCAGGTACGCCGCTGCCGCTGGTCGCCCTGCCCCAGGGCGAACTGCTCACCGTCAATTCCAACGACATCCCGCTGATCCGCGACGCTCTCGGTCCCGGGGTCCACTTCAAGCCGCTGCGCCTCGACCTAGAGACCGGCCAGTGGGTCGTGCTCGCGATCTTCGAGCCCGGCGCCGCGGTGCCACTGCACTACCACACCGGCATCGCCCAGGGCTACACCCTGGCGGGCCGCTGGCACTACCTGGAGTACCCGGACCAGATGCAGACCGCGGGCTCCTATCTCTACGAGCCGGCCGGCTCGGTGCACACCTTCGTCTGCCCCGCGGACAACACCGAGGACACCGTGCTCCTGGCCTTCGTCGAGGGTGGCAACGTGAACTTCACCGAGGACGGCCACTTCCACTCCATCCTCGACGGCGTCACCATCCGGCACCTCACCGACACCCTCAGCCAGGCTCAGGGCCTCAACGGCGTGCAGTACATCGGTGGCGGGGCCGCCGGAGTCGTCAGCGTCAACGCCTGAGACACACCACGGCCACCTCGGGCACTGCGTCAGCCACCGGGAGGGCGGGCGCATGCACGAGGTGTTGGTCGGAGCATCGACCACGAAGACGAAGACCGGCCGTGAAACCCTCGCACCCAGCGCCTGGCCCTGCTCGCCTGCATCTTTCTGCACCTGGAGCACCGGGCGACCCCCTGCGCACATCCCTGCCGGTCTTCCAAATCCCCGAGGGATCCCTGCGGCCTTCGTCGCTGACCTGGTCACGACGTTGCGTGGGTTGGCCCCGACCAGCCCCTTCAACCCGCTCGGTATAGAAGCGCAGCAGAATCGCGAACCCCAGCCGCATAGCGGGACGCGTACCCACCACCAAGTCCAGCTCACTGCCCACCAGCGTCCACTGATCGACCAGTTCGTCCTGATCACGGCGTGTTCGCTGGCGGAAATAATTCCGCTCCGACCCAAGTTAGTTTCCATGGAAACCAAATTGCGGGATCGGCGATCGGGCCGGCACCGACCTTGAAGGAGGGCACCTCATGAGCACCATCGACTTGACTCCCACCGTCGATATCCGCCGCGCCGAGGACCGGTTCAAGTCCGACTTCGGCTGGCTGGATTCCAAGCACTCATTCTCCTTCGGCCACCATTTCGACCAGACCAACACTCATCATGGGCTGCTGCTGGTCAACAACGACGACATCGTGGATCCCGGTACGGGGTTCGACACCCATCCACACCGCGACATGGAGATCGTCACGTGGGTGCTGGAGGGCTCGCTGGTCCACCAGGACTCCACCGGCCACAACGGCGTGATCTATCCCGGCCTGGCCCAGCGTATGAGCGCCGGCACCGGCATCCTGCACTCGGAGAAGAACGACTCGTGGCGGCTCAGCGGCGACGTCCACCAGGACCCGGTGCACTTCGTGCAGATGTGGGTGGTGCCCGACGAGGCCGGTATCACCCCCGGTTACGAGCAGCTGGAAATCGAAGCGGAACTGCTGTCCGGCAGTCTGCTGCCGGTCGCCTCGGGTATGCGCAAACATGACGGTCACGCCGCGATCCGGATCCGGAACTCGCACGCGGCCCTGCACGCCGCGCGGCTCGCCCCAGGACAGTCGGTGCACCTGCCCGATGCGCCGTTCCTGCACCTGTTCGTGGCCCGCGGCGCGGTGACACTGGAGGGTGCTGGCCCGCTGCATACCGGCGATGCGGTGCGCTTCACCGCTACCGGCGGCCAGCAGGTCACCGCGAGCGAGCCCGCCGAGATCCTGGTCTGGGAAATGCACGCCGGCGTCCAGTTCTGACCTTCGGTGCCCATCCACCGTCAGGGGGACCGTTCCGCGGAGCACACGACCCCTCCTACCAGGACCTGCTCGCACGCTCACCGAATTGATCGAGAACCGCCACTACGCCGGCTCATCGACCGGTCGGCCACCATGCTCGACGAAGCGGTGTCGGCATCGCGAGTGGAAGCCGTTGCGAGCCGCTGTGGTGGGGATGCCGCCGGCCGGTTGACCGGGGCCAGGATTCATGCCGGCTGCTACTCCTTTCGCGGGATCGATCTTCTCGTTCGGACAAGTCGAGCCGCGATCATCTAGACCGGTAGCAGCGGGATGCCGTCGTAGGCGGTGACGTCGTGCGCCGGCACCACCTGCATGGCGTCAGCCAGCGCGATCACGTGAAGCAACCCCTCGCGCACCCTCTTGGGATCGATGTCGGCGAGCGAGCGCATCAACAACGGCCGCTCGACGCGGCGGCGGATGCCGTCGAGTTGCCAGGTCAGGTCCCCGATGAAGGCGTACCGCTTGCCCGTCGGCAGCGTGACGAAGACGACCACCGAGCCGTTGGTGTGGCCGCCGGCGAGGGCGACAACCACCGAGCCGTCACCGTGCACATCGAAACTCGACGGGAAACCGAGATAGGAGGGGCCGTTGAACTGGTATTCGTGAATCTCGTGACCCGCGGACACGTCGCGGAACACTTGCGCGTCGCGCGCATGTCTCACGTATTGCAGCTCGCCCTCGTTGATCCAAATCGGGACCTGAAGGTCGCCGAGACCGCTGACGTGATCCCAGTGAGCGTGCGTCACCAGGACACCGGCGAGGCAGCCCTGGTCGTAGCCACTGGATTTGAGTTGTTCGCTGACGGTGCTGGTCAGCCGGTGCGGGGCCCGCTGCATCCGAGGCAGGGCCTGGATGTGCGTATCGAGGTCGGAGCCGAAACCCGCGTCGATCAGCAGGTCGCCTTTGGGATGTCGCACCAGGACCGCCGTAGCGGCGAAACGGCGCTTGTCGCGGAAAGACCCGCCCTTGAACGCGAAGGCCGCCCTGGTCTCGTAGGTCCCGGTCGGCAGTTGATAAATGGCCATGTCCGATGGCGGCGACGCCTCGGGAAGCGGTCCGACCCAGGTCGGCGGCTGAGGAAGAGGTGACATGACTTCAGCCTGGACCGCGGGCCCATCGGTCGTCCAAGGCCGATTGGTCTCGCCCGATACCGAGAAGGTATCGTCGCCGGTAATGGACCTGAGGACGCTGCGGTATTTCGTGGTAGTGGCGGAGGAACTGCATTTCCGCCGCGCCGCCGCCCGCCTGCATATGACCCAACCCCCGCTGAGCCGCGCCATCCGCAAACTCGAGAACGAACTGGGTTGCGAGCTGCTGCGAAGGTCTCCGAACGGCGTAGCCCTCACACCCGCGGGCGAGTCGCTGCACAAGGATGCGCGTGCCCTGCTCGCGCAGGCCGACCAAGCGCGCGCCCGCGCGGCCGCGGCCGCCGGAGCGGCGATCCTACGGCTGGGCACGCTCGCCGACAGCGCCGAGCAGGCCGGCGCCGCGCTGGCCGCCGCATTCCGGCAGCGGCACCCAGGAGTCGAGATCCGAATACACGAGGCCGACTTCGCCGATCCGACAGCGGGTTTGCGATCGGGCCTGGCCGATATCGCCTTGACCCGGACGCCTTTCGACCAGGCCGGCCTGACGACGAGGGCGCTCCAGTCCGACCCCATCGGAGTGGTGCTGCGATCGGACGATCCGCTCGCGGCGCGCCCGAGCCTGAGCCTCGGGGAACTCGTCGACCGGCGTTGGTTCCGCCTGCCAGACGACGCGGACCCAGCGTGGCGCGCGTACTGGATGCCCGTGAGTGGCGCGGGCTCCGACGGCCCGGTGGTTCGCACGATCCACGAATGCGTCCAGGCGGTGCTGTGGAATGACACCGTCGGGCTCACCTCGCTCGGGCACACGATGCCTCCCGGGCTGACGGTCGTCCCCCTGCTGGACATGCCCCCTAGCCACCTGGTGATCGCGTGGAAGACCGACGAGCGCAACCCCTTGGTCCGTTCGTTCACCCGTGTCGCCGAGGACATCTACCGCGGGCGTCGATGATCGACCGGCTCGGACGATGACGCGCACCAACAAATGTCCGTCGGCGAAATGCGCGGCGGGTCAGCTGAAGTTGCGGCGGTAGGCGAGGGGACTGACGCCGGTTGTGCGTTTGAAGCGGTCACGGTTGCCGTGGCCGAGCCGAACCCGACATTGCCCGGCCACCACACTGTCCGGCGGTGAGGGGCAGCGGCTCGAGCACCCTTTCCGTCAAGGTGCAGTCGTCGCGATCGGTGGCGGCCGTGCGCTGTCCAGCAATCGTTCGGTCCGCATCCTCTGGTGGCGGATTTCCACGAGCGCACGAGGGCCAATGCTGGCTGCTCTGGGCGTCCGGGAGGCTCTGGTCAGGCGGAATCGATCAGGGGGCGGACGTGGTGGGCGGCGTCGGCGTCATCGCGCCATGTGCAGGCGAGGCCGAAGGCGGCTACTCGGCCGGTGGCGAGGACGGTGTGCACTGCGGCCGATACCACGGAGAGGGTGGGGCCGCCGGGGGCAGGGATGAGGAGTCCGGGGAGATCGTCGGGGTTGATGACGTCGAAGTCGAGGTGTAGGTAGAGCGGGCCGTCCGGGAGGTCGCCGAGGTCGTCGACGGGGCGGTGTCGGATCCGCGCGGTGCGCAGGTATTCCGCTTCCGGCGGGTCGAGGTCGCGGCCGCCGACCAGGACGGCGCGCTCTTCGGCGATGTCGTGCAAGCCGATTCGGTCGGCGAGCAAATGGCGGCCGTACCCGACGAGCATGCGCAGGGGGAATCCGCCGAGGTATCCGGAGGTAGAGGTCTCCATGGTCTGGACGTCACCGTGTGCGTCGAACCAGACGAGTGCCGGATCCAACCCGGCCCGTTGCAACCCGGCCACGGTGGCGAGCGCGGTCGTGCAATCTCCGGACGCGACCACCGCTCGTTCACCCCCGCGCACCGACTCCGCGACCCGATCCGCCACAGCGTCATAGAGCACGGCCATCCGAGCCCACGGATCGTCGATCTTCGGCAGCACGGCCGTCACCACCGCGTCCGGACTGATGGGAGCATCGAGCTTTGGCCGATACTCGTCGAGGTGGTACGGCACGAGCAAGCGCATCTTCGCGAGCCTAATTCAGCGTTGAGCGGGCGCGCCACTGAATTACCGCGCGCCGGAACCCAGCACTCTGCTGACGTCCAGGGGCCTGCTTCAGGCAATGAAGCAGGCCCGTGAACGACCTTCAGCGGGTCGAGCCGACCGATACGGATTGATACCCGCCAGCGCGCACCGCGTCGGTGATGAGCGTCCGAACATCGCGGGGTGCGGTCGGCAGCAGCTCGGGTAGGTCGGTGCCGGACGACTCGAGGAGACCCGCACCGAGGTTGGCGAACAAGGACAGCGTATGGGTGATCTGATACGGCTCTAATCCGCTGCCCTGCAACATATTCCGCATTTCGGTCAGGGAGATGGGCAGATAGTTCACCGGGCGGCCCAGGGATCCGCTCAGTATTTCGGCAATATCGGAACCACCGATCGCGGTGACACCCGCGAGCTCGTATACCTTGCCCGCATGCCTGCTATGCCGCCCCGCGGCGAGATCGCGGTCGGTCTCCGCGGCCACCCGCACGGCCACTTCGGCAAGATCCTCGCGCGCCACCACCGAGATCCGGCCCGTGCCGAACGGCGCTGCGAATACACCGGATTCGGCGGATGCGGCGGCACCCGCGACGGCGAGACCAACGGGCACCTCGGCGTAGAGGCCGTTGCGCAGGATGGTTACCTCGAAAGGTGCTGCGGCCAGCCGCTTTTCGGTCCAGCGATGCGGCAGGGCGATGGTCATCAGATCGCCAGAACCCGCAAGACTCGTATAAATTACGTGCCGGACCCCGGCCGCGGCGGCCGCATCGACCACCGCACCGTGGCGCCCGAGCACGATATCGTCCTCGGCATATCCGGCGGAGATCATGACCAGTACGTCGACGCCGCGCAGCCCTGCGGTCAGCGCGGCCGGATCGTCGAAATCGATTCGGCGCGTTGCAGTGTCGTCGCCCGAGCGGCTGCCCGCCGCCACTGCCAGATCATCGCGGGTGGACAGTCCGCGGTAGACGAGGCCACCCAGGGATCCGGAGATGCCGGTTACCAGAATCATCGGAACACTCCCGATTGTTGTAGTTGCTGAAACTCGTCCCAGCATCGGCGCTCGCGTATCGCGGCATAAGGAGGCACTTTCATGTCGGTCACGAACACGGCGGTCACCGCGCAGGTGGCGGGCACTAATCCCGAGGGCCCCTGTGGCGATGACGACTGCGGCATTCGCGATGTGCTCGACCGGCTCGGCGATCGGTGGACGGTCCTGGTGATCGTGGAGTTGAGCAAGGGAGTGCGGCGGTTCCGCGAATTGGAGCGGGCGATTCCGGGCATCTCGCAGCGGATGCTGACACTGACCACCAAGCGGCTGTGCCGTGACGGCATGGTCGAGCGGATCGCCTATCCGACGATTCCACCGCAGGTGGAGTACCGGCTCACCGAGACCGGACGCAGCCTCGCCGCAGCGATCGGTGCGCTCGCCGACTGGTCACGTGCGCACCGGGACGTCATCGCCTCGGCCCGGCAACGCTGGGACGTCGAACACGGCGTCGACGGAACCGAATGACGCCGTGATAGTCGGGTTGAATAGATACAAGTATCCGTACGGATAGGGAGGTTCCGATGACGCTTTCCGCCCGTGCACTACTCGACGGAATCCAGGCCGAACTGGCCCCGCGCGATAGCGATAACCGCTTGCTCCCGCTGATCACGACGGGCCAGGCGCCGCAGGCGGTCTTCGCGGCGATCGCGGCGGAGGAACAGCGCATTACCAGCAGCGATTTGCGCAGCTTCCACGCCATGGCGGCGCGGACGGACGAACCGAACGCCATGGCCTTCTTCGGCGGGCTCCCGCCGGGCGAGCAGCAGGCGCATGATCTGCTGGACGCGCTGGTGGATGCGGTGGGACCCGACCAGGGCATGGAGTTGCCGAGAGCGGGCTGCCAGGCCTATCCGGCCTACGTCGCCTGGTTGGCGTTGCACGCCGAACCCTCCGCTGCCGCAGCGGGCATCTACTCGAATTTCACCGCATGGGGCCGCTACTGCAAGGCAGTCGCCGAGGCAATGCGCACGCACTACGATTTCGACGACTCCGCATGCGCGTTCTTCGACTTTTTCGCTGCCGATGTCCCCGAGATCGAACAGCGGGTCCTTGCCGCCATCCAAGCCGGACTCGACACCGGGCGGCTGAAGCCGGAGGAGGCGCATTTGTACGCAAGGCTGTTCCAGAACTACGAGCTCATGTTCTGGAACACTCTCGCCGATGAGTTCTCGGCATAGCCCTAACGCCGCTCACTGAGCTGCTGAGTCCCCGTGATACGCAGCAGTTCCAGCGCCGAAGCAGCCGGAGTGCCGGGTGCCGCCGAGTAGACGACAACCGCCTGATCGGTATCGGGCACGAACAGCGCATCGCAATCGAGCACCATCCGTCCGACCTCGGGATGATCGATGGTCTTGGTGGCACTGCGCCAGTTCCCGGTCCGTCCCTCGCGCCACAGCCGCTCGAATCGCTCACTGCGCGAACATAATTCGGTGATCAGGCGAGCCAGGTCCGGATCGTCAGGATATGTGGCCTTCGCGCTGCGGAGCGAGGCGACCCAGGACTCCGCCGCCGCCTCGGCCTCCGCGGGGGTGAACACCACACGCGAGGGCTCGGTGCCGAGAAACGACTGCCAGATGATATTCCTCCGCGCGGGTGACCACCCGGAGAAGTCGCCGAGCAGCGCCGCTGCCATCGAATTCCAGGCCAGCACATCGGCTTTGGCGGAAATCACCAGCGCGGGCAGATCGGCCATCCGGTCCAACAGCCGCAACACGCTCGGCCGCACCACCATGGCGATACGCCCCACCTGCGGCGGCGCCGAACCGGCGAGCCGGAACATCAGATCCCGTTCGATGTCCTCGAGCCGCAGCGCGCGGGCCAGTGCGCCGAGCACCGCGGCGGACGGGCGTGGTCCCCGGCCCTGTTCGAGGCGGACCACATAGTCCACGCTGACACCGGCGAGCTGGGCGACCTCCTCCCGTCGCAACCCGGGCACCTGACGGCGCGCGCCGTTGGGCAGTCCGACATCGCCCGGCCGCACCCGAGCACGGGCCTGGCGCAGCAGTGCGGCGAGTTGGGTGCGATCCATGCCTCGATGATGCCGCAGTACCCAGCCGCCGGGGTGGTACTGCCGGTCCCAGGAGTTCTCGGCCCTGGAGCCGCACCAGTGCGGTGGCCAAGCTCGAGCTATGAGCAACACGACTACAGCGCTGGTGACCGGGGCGAACAAGGGACTCGGCCGCGAGACGGTGCGCAGGCTGGCCGAACTCGGCTGGCAGGTCTTCCTCGGTGCCCGCGACGCGGACCGCGGCAATGCCGCCGCCGTCGATCTCGCCGAACAGGGCTTGCATGTCGAATTCGTCCAGCTCGACGTGACCTCCGCAGCGTCGATCGCGGCCGCCGTCGAGACCATCGCGCGCCGGACACCGCACCTGGATGTGTTGATCAACAATGCGGGTATCGGCGGCACCCGCGCCACGCCCGCCGACACCGTGGCCGCCGATTTCCGAAATGTCTTCGAGACCAACGTTTTCGGGCCGGTGCAGGTGACCCACGCCTTCCTTCCGCTATTGCGCGCCGCCACGCACCCGCGCATCGTGATGGTGTCCAGCGGCATCGGTTCGATTACCAATACCTCCGATCCGAGCCGGATCGAATCGCAGATCCTCGGGCTGGTCTACCCCTCCTCGAAAACCGCGCTGAACATGATCACCACGCAGTACTCCCGCGAGCTGCCACAGATGCGCGTCAATGCCGCCGATCCGGGTTACACCGCAACGGATTTGAACGGGAATTCGGGCCATCAAACGGTTACCGAGGGCACCGATGCCATCGTGCACCTCGCGACGATCGGACCGGACGGACCCACCGGCGGGTTCTTCAACCGTTCCGGCGCCGTTCCCTGGTGAACGCCGAGCCCGGGGCTCAGCGGTCCTGTGGGTGACAGACCCACTGACCGTCGTCGCCGCAGACGCAGAAGTAAGGGCCCTGGTTCTGAGATTCTCCGGCCTGGCACTCCGGCGTTGGATTCGAGGGCGGAGGTTGAGCCATGGCGACCGGACCGGACACCATCACGAGGCTGCCGAATACCGCGGCAAGCGCGGATCCGAAGAACCGATTCGACTTGGCGCGCATGGTCGCTCCCCTCAGTCGACGGCTATCTCCCTTGCGCTGTGTCCATTGGCCCGAGCAACTCGGGAGCCGATGAAACTGACACGGCACTTTCGAAACACGCCTTAGACGCCTCCGTGCCCCCGTTCGTTGCAGACCCACTTGCCGTCCGGCCCACAGTTGCAGTCGTAGGGGCCTTGGACCTGAAAATCTCCGGGCTTGCACTCCATCGTCGGATCCGAAGACGGAGGTTGAGCCATGGCGACCGGACCGGACACCATCACGAGGCTGCCGAATACCGCGGCAAGCGTAGATGCGAAGAACTGATTCGACTTGGCGCGCATGGTTGCTCCTTCAGTCGGCGGCTATCTCCAACGCGCTATTTCCTCTGGCGTGATGCCATACGTCGGTTCCCGCTGTCGAGTGCGCGAACCACCTCCATCTTCCCATACCATTCGGTCTCGACTACAGCCTTCAACGAGCCCCACCATTGACGTACAGCGTCTGACCGCTGACATAGGACGCCTCATCACTGGCCAGGAATGCGATCACCGCCGCGACCTCCTCGGGCTGTCCAACCCGCCCCAGCGGCGTCCGCTCGGCCACGGCCTGCTGATGGGCCTCGGCACTGAGCCCGACCCGATTCGCGGTCGCGGCCGTCATCGCGGTGGCGATATAGCCCGGTGCGACAGCATTGACATTGATGTTGTACGGCCCGAGCTCGATGGCGAGCGTCGCGGTCAGGCCCTGGATGCCCGCCTTGGCGGCGGCATAGTTCGCCTGACCGCGATTACCGAGCGCCGAGCGACTCGACAGCGAGACGATCTTGCCGTAGCGCTGGGCGACCATGTACTCCTGAGCCGCCTGGGTGCAGTGGAAGACACCGGTCAGGTTGACCGAGAGCACCGCGTTCCAGTCGTCTTCGGACAATCGGAAGAACAGATCGTCGCGGGTGATGCCCGCATTATTGACCAGAATGTGCGGACCGCCGAGATCGGTTGCGATCTCGGCGAATACCGATTCCACCGAGGCGCGCTCGGTAACGTCGCAGACGTAGCTGCGGGCCGCACCGCCCGCCGCGACTATCTGCTTCGCGGTGTCCTCGGGTGCATTGCGGTCGAGCACCGCGACCTGCGCGCCCTGCGCGGCCAGCAGTTGTGCGGTGGCCGCGCCGATGCCCTGGGCCGCGCCGGTGACAACGGCGACCCGGTCGGTGAATCTGGTCATCTGACGTCCTCCTCGGGGTTGTGAACGGCGGTCATCAGAATGCGCTCACCCCGGTGAGTGCACGTCCGATCAACAGCTTCTGAATCTGGCTGGTGCCCTCGTAGAGGGTCATGACCTTCGCGTCGCGCAGATACTTACCGACCGGGAATTCGTCGATATATCCGTAGCCGCCGAAGACCTGCAGCGCCCGATCGGCCGCGCGCACCGCGGCCTCACTGGCGAACAATTTGGCCTTCGACGATTCCACCGCGAATTCGGCGCCGCGGTCGATGAGATCGGCGACCCGCCACACCAGCAGCCGGGCCGCGTCCACATCGAGGGCGATATCGGCGAGCAGTTCCTGGACCAGTTGGTGGCCCGCGATCGGCTTGCCGAATTGTTCGCGCTCGGTGGCGTATCCGACGGCGGCGTCCAAGCAGGCCTGCGCTATGCCGACGCAGCCTGCGGCCACCGACATCCGCCCCTTGGCCAGCGCCGCCATCGCGACGGTGAAACCCTTGCCCGCGTCGTGTAGTCGGGCGCTGTCAGGGATACGGACGCCGTCGAGCACAAGTTCGGCGGTGGCCTGTCCGCGCAGTCCGAGCTTGCCGTGGATGGTGCGGGCGGTGAAGCCGGGGGAGTCGGTCGGGACCAGGAATGCGGTGATGCCACGGTGTCCCTCACCGCCGGTGCGGGCGAAGACGAGAGCGATATCGGCCCAGGTGCCGTTGGTGATGAACATTTTGGTCCCGGACAACACCCAGTTGTCGCCGTCACGAACGGCGCGCGTGCGCAACTGTGCCGCGTCGGAACCGGTTCCGGGTTCGGTGAGGGCGAAGCAACCCAGTGCGGCGCCCGCGGTGAGGCGCGGCAGCCACGTGCGCTTCTGCTCGTCGGTGCCGTAATGGTTGATCGATTTGGTGACCAAACCCAAAGAGACCGAAACGATTCCACGCACGGCGGAATCGCCGCGCCCGAGTTCCTCCAGGACCAGACAGTAGGTGAGGTGGTCACCGCCGCTGCCGCCGTACTCCTCGGGAATGGTCAGGCCGAGGAAGCCGAGTTCGCCCAGTTTGGACACGATCTTGGGATCGACGGATTCGGCCCGGTCCCATGCGGTGGCGTGCGGGGCGATCTCACGGTCGACGAAATCCGCCGCGAGCTGCTGGGCGGCGGCCTGTTCGTCGCTGAGTTCCAGGTTCATCGCGACTCCCGGCTGCTAAAACTAACGGTGAAAGTTTCTGCCATGCTAACCCTCGATAAACTAACGATGCAAGTTTGTTGCCGCGGGTATCCGCCGTGCGACACTGGATTGGATCTACCAGGAGGTTTTCATTGGGCAGACCGCGTCGGCCCTTGCTCAGCCGCGACCGCATCGTGTCGGCCGCGCTGGATCTGGTTGATGCCGAAGGCCTGGAAGCGGTATCGATCCGCAGACTCGCCACCGAACTCGGCGTACAGGGCCCCTCGCTCTACAACCATGTGGCCACCAAGGACGATCTGCTCGACGCGATGGTCGACGCCGTACTCGGGCGGATCGACCTGTCGATGTTCACCGATATCTCGGATTGGCAAGTGGCGCTGCGCGATTGGGCAAGATCGTATCGCGCAGCGCTGGCGGCGCACCCGAAGTTGGTGCCCGCCTTGAATCACGGCATGGGCCGACGACCGAACGCGTTGCGGCAGGCCGACGCGGTGTTCGGAGGTTTGGTGGCGGCGGGCTGGCCGCGGCGGGAGGCAACGCAGGTGGGTGCGCTGATGCGGTTCTTCGTCACCGGATCCACGCTCGGGTCGTTCGCGGGCGGGTTCCCCGAGGATGCGGCCGTTTATCGCGGGAACTACCCGCATCTGGACGAGGCGCATCTGCTGTCGGGGCGCCAGCGCGATATTGATGACGCCGCATTCGAGACCGGGCTGCGCGCATTGCTGGACGGATTGGCGTTGCGCTTCGCGGCGCTGGAAGGCGCAGCGCGGGGACGTTAACGCGGGCCGTGCGCGGCCAGCCAGTCCGGGAACTCGCTGAGATCGCGCACAACGCATTCGGCTCCCGCGGCCCGCAACTCCTCGGCATCGCAGGGACCCGTCGTGACCCCGAGCGCGTAGACCTCGGCTGCCCGTGCGCCACGCATATCGCCCTCGTGATCGCCGACGAACAGATCGGCTCCGTGTTCGCGCAATGCGACCGCCTTGCCGTCCGACCAGAGATCACCGACCACCTCATCGATCCGCCAGTCCAGTTCTTCGACGTGCAGTCGCGCCAGCGGTTCGTGCTTACCGGTCACGATGAGCACCCGCCCGCCGCGCGCACGTACCGCCGCAAGGGCGGCGTCGGCACCCGGCATGGCCGGAATGTGGGGCACGATCGACGGATAGATCTCCCGGTAGCGGGCCACGAGCGGCGCAATCAACTCCTGGGGCGCACCGGCATCGGCCAGCAGCATCCCCAGCGGCGGACCGAGCCGGTCGGCGAACTCGGCCCCACGCAGCGCCAGCCCGAACTCCGCACCCAACTGGTCGATCGCCTTGCTCACCCCCGGGCGGGAGTCGATCAGTGTCATATCGAGGTCGAAGCCAACGGTCCAGCTCACAATTGGACCCTATCGTCGGCGTCCGATCGACGGCACTGCGGCTCCACTGGTTAACCAACGGAGGCGCTGCGAAGATCAATGGAGGGGAACATTCCCGCAGTCGGTGCGAAACCGCTGATGGGAACCGGCGGGCGAATTTACAGTTGACCGACGAGCGAACGGCTCCGGTCTGTATCGCGGAGGACGAGATGACGAGCCAGCAGGGCCAGCCACTCATGGTGGGCTCGCTGTTCGGGCACTACCGGTTGGATCGGCTGATCGGTCGCGGCGGCATGGGCGAGGTCTATCAGGCCTACGACATGCGCAAGCGCCGGACCGTCGCGATCAAGGTGCTGCTGGAAAAGCTCGCGCTGGACCATGGGTACCGCGAGCGCTTCCAGCGCGAGGCCGATGCCGCCGCGCGGCTGCGGGAACCGCATGTCATCCCGATTCACGATTACGGCGAGATCGACGGCCACCTCTACATAGATATGCGATTGGTGGACGGTGCCAGCCTGGTGCCGGTGTTGCGCACCAACGGGCCGATGGCGCCGGAGGATGCGGTTTCGGTGATCCGTCAGATCGCCGCCGCATTGGATGCCGCGCACGCGGAGGGACTGATCCACCGTGACGTCAAACCGGACAATATCCTGCTCACGCCGGATGGCTTCGCCTATCTGGTCGATTTCGGTATCGCCCATTCGAGTGCCGATCATCGGCTGACGACCCATGGTGCGGTGATCGGTTCGTTCAGTTATATGGCGCCGGAGCGATTCCGGGCCGAGCACACCACACGCGCGGTCGATGTCTATTCCTTGGCGTGTGTGCTGTACGAATGTCTCACGGGCGCAAGGCCTTATCCAGGTAGCACCGATGCCCAGATCATCAGCGCGCATCTGTTCGAGCCGGTGCCGCGCCCGAGCATGATCCGGCCGAATGTATCGCCCGCGCTCGATACCGTCGTCGCCCGCGGCATGGCCAAGAATGTGCGCGAACGTTTCGGCGCCGCCGGTGAACTCGCGAGCGCCGCACAGGCGGCGCTGACGAGCGCCGCAGCCCTTACCGAGGGGCGCACCCAGACCTCGGTAACGCCTGGACCCGCCACCGGTGTGCACGATGCCGTCGCTGATCGAACATCGAATGCCACAGGGGGAATGGGTGATTCACCCGCTGCCGGGCTCCTCGATGCAGAGCATGCCCATCCCGAAGCCCAGCCCACCGATTCCCGGTCTACCGGCGACCAGAAAACAGATGCCCCGAAGCGCGGACGGCGTCGCCGTGCTGTCGTCGCACTCATCCTGACCGTCGCCGCCATCATCGCCGCCGGAACCGGATTCGGGGTGTGGACATTGCTCGGTGATCGCAAAGGCACCGCGCTCGCCGATGCCAGCGCGTTGCGTGGCGCGGATGTCGACCTACTGAAGATCGTCGCCGAGACCGGCCGCAAACGTTCCACCTGCCAGCACGAGCAGCCCGACACCTCCACCACCGTCGCGGTCATCTTCTGCGCCGAGCACCCCGCGGCCAGTGAACCTGCGGCCCGATACATGCGTTTCCGCCGCCTCGACGACTTGCGCGACTACTACAACCTGCTGGTGCGCACCTTCCAGGCCAAGAACTGCCCGGATGACCCCGCCGGATCGGACGGCCCCTCGATCCTCGACGGCAAGGAGATCGGCCGCAAGGCCTGCGTCGCCAACCGCGCGGAAACACCGAACGCGCCGAAGCCATCCCTGCTGATGACCGATGAAACCCAACTGGCACTGGCATTCTTCATCTGGCCGACACCGAGTGACGAACCGCTGCGCGATTACCTGGGCAAGTTCACCGCGTCGCAGTTCCTGACCAACGAAACCGCCCGTGACCCGGACTATTTCACCCCGGAGGACCGCGCGGTCTTCAGTCGGCTCGGCAACGACTATCGGCCGACGAACTGTTCGCACATGTCCCCGCCCGGCGGCACGGTGAACGCCGCCATCGAGTGCAGTACTCCGGCCGATTATCCGTCCGCCGTCTTCTTCGGATTCCCCGACACCCAGTCGGCCCAGACCCTGTACCGAGCCGATGTCGGCCTGCTCGGTGGACACGTCTGTGGTGGGGGCGGCGGCGCCGACGACGTATGGGGCACGGCGAGCAACCCGATCGGCCGCTTGTTCTGCTTCCTGGACAGCGATCCAAAACTCGGCACCCGGACCTGTCTGGTCGCCGTGCACGACGACGCACACCTGATTGCCCAATTCTGCACACTCCTACCGGAGAATCCGCTGCCCGGTCCGAAAACCGAAGCCCAACTGCTGAATTGGTTCGATAAGCACTTCCGCTAGTGCTGCGCCGCGAGGGAATCAGTCGTCGCAGCGGGTGCCGCGGTCGGGGACCACGCCGTCGAAGAAGTATCCGACGGCGATGGCGTCGATGCAGGCAGAGCCGTTATCGAAGGCGATATGCCCCTCGTGTTCGCGGACAACGAGCACCGCGTCGGCGAGTTCCTCGGCGACATGCTGCGCCTCCGTCAGCGGTGTAGCCGGATCGCGGGTGTTGTTGAGCAGCACGATGGTCGGTGCGCCGATCGCGGGCGCGGCCTTCGACACGCTCGTCGGCGGCACCGGCCAGAACAGGCACAGCGGTTTGCTGAAGGCCCGGTTCCGGCCGAACAGCGGCGAGGTGACCTCGGCCAGATCGGCATTGTGCTGGAGTTCGGCCAGAATCTGCTCCTCGGACTTCGAGCGGTAGCTCTTGGGATCGTCGTTGGCGCACTGCACCGCCCAGAAGGCGGGATCCGAGGAGGTGTAGCGGCCGGTGTCACTACGGCCGACATAACGGTCGGCGAGTCGGGCGAGTCCGGTGCCGTCGCCCTCCAGTGCATCGGCGAACGCCCGCTCGAACCACGGCCACATGGCTTGGTCATAGGTGGCCTCGAAGATGCCGACCACCGCCAGATTCGAGCCGAGCTTGCGGCCGTCCTTGGTCGGAATAGGGTTCTTGTCCACGCGATCGATCAACTCGCGCAGCTTGCGCATGGCGATACCGGGATCGTGGTCAAGTGGGCAATCCGGGCGTGCGGCACAGGCGTTGAGTATGTCGCGCACGGTCCGGTCTTGTGCCCAGAGCCGGGTCGGATCCGGTTGGGGATCGGGAGTGAAATGCCAGCGATCCGTCGTTCGGCTCGGATCGTCGATCGAATCGAGCATCATGCGCCCGACATGCGCCGGAAACCGGTCGGCGTAGTACTGGCCGAGCCGGGTGCCGTAGGAGAAGCCGAAGTAGTTGAGCTTGTCCTCGCCGAGGGCCGAACGCATGATGTCCATATCCTGCGTAACGAACTCGGTGCCGAGGAAGCCGAGGAGTTTGCCGGTATGGCGCAGGCAGGCGGCGGCATAGCGCTTGTGCGCGTCGGCGACCCGGCGCACGCCGGCCGCATCGGTCGGGGTGAAGTCGGTGGCGAGGTAGTCGTCCATTTCCTTATCGCTGAGGCAGCTGACCGCGGCGGTGCGGCCGACGCCGCGCGGATCGAAACCGACCAGGTCGTAGCGGATACGGAATTTGCGCAGGCCCGTATCCTTCGGATTCAGCGCGTAACGCACCTGTTCATAGCCGGATTCGCCGGGCCCGCCGGGATTCGCAGTGAGAACACCGAGACGTGCCGCCGGATTGGTGGCGCGTAATCGGATCAGCGGCATGGTGATGGCCATGGCGCCGGGATCGGCATAGTCCACGGGTACTCGGATCGAACCGCATTCGGCCGCGCCGTTCTCGCACGGCTGCCAGTCGATGCGCTGGGCCATATAAGCCTCGACCGTCGGCAGCGGCTGCACGACCACCGGCGTGCCGGGCACGGTCAACAGGCTCGCACAGCCCGTCGTGATGAGCAGCAGCGCGGCCAGCGCGGGGAAGATCCGATACCGATACCGCATGCTGTGGGACCCCCCTGGTTACTGCGCGATTGCCCCGACGCCGCGTTTGTCCTCCAACGAGGCGTACGCCGAAGGCGATGAAACCATCTTCCCACTATTGATCCCGTCAGTGGCGCATGTCGTGAAAGCGACACCGGTAGCGTGGATGCCGCGAACGGGGAGAAAGGTCGGGCATGACAGCCGATCCGAATCAGCGAATTCTCGAACTGGTGGCGCGGACCGCAGCCACGGTGCCCGCGTACCGGGCATTTCTCGATGAACACGGTATCGATGCGGAGAAGATCACCGATACCGCGGCGTTCCAGCAACTGCCGTTGACGACCAAGGCCAACTATCACCAGCGCTATCCGCTACCGCAGCGATGCCGCGGCGGTGATCTGAGCAATTGCGATCTGATCGCGGTGTCCTCGGGATCGACTGGTACGCCGACGTTTTGGCCGCGCGCCGCCGCGGATGAGGCGGCATCGGTGCGCCGCTTCGAGCAGGTACTCGTCGGCGGATTCGGCGCCGCGCGGACGCGCACGCTGGCGGTGGTGTGCTTTCCGCTCGGGACCTGGGTCGGCGGGCTGTACACGCTGTCGTGTCTGCGGGCGTTGGCCGGGGAGCTGCCGCTGACGATCGTCGCGCCGGGTAATAACAAGGCCGAGATCCTGCGAGTGATCCCGGAGTTGGGCGGGCATGTCGATCAGGTTGTGCTGCTGGGCTATCCGCCGTTTCTCAAGGATGTGATCGATACCGGCCTGCGCGCTGGCATCGAATGGTCGCGCTATGCAGTCAAACTTGTGCTGGCCGGTGAGGTGATCAGCGAGCAGTGGCGCGATCTGATGGCGCGGCGGGCGGGTCTGGATCCGGTACGGGATGTGGCCGCGCTCTATGGGACCGCTGATAGGGGAGTGCTCGGCAATGAGACGCCGTTGAGCGTGCGGATCCGCAGACTTCTGGGCGAGCATCCCGCCGGGGTGGAATTGTTCGGCACGCGGCGGCTGCCGACGCTGCTGCAATACGATCCGGCGGATCGATATTTCGAATCCGTCGACGGCACACTGGCCTTCACCGCCGACTGCGGAGTTCCGCTGGTCCGGTATCACATCGCCGATGACGGTGGGGTGGTCTCGCATGCCGATATGCTCGCGTTCTGCGCCGCGCACGGCCTCGATCTCGGTACCGATACCGGGCCCGAACTGCCGTTCGTGTACGTATTCGGGCGCACACTGCACGCAGTATCGATATTCGGCGCGAACGTCTTTCCAGAGACCGTGACGATCGGATTGGAACAGCCCGAAGTCAGTGAATGGGTGACGGGCAAATTCGTGCTGGAGGTGTGGGAGAACGCCGACCACGACCGGATGCTGCGCGTCACCGTCGAACTGGTCACCGACGCGGCGAACACCCCCGAACGCACCCGCCGCGTCGCCGCATCCATCCGCGATGAACTGCTGCGTCGCAATAGCGAATACGCACATTACGTGCCACCCGAACGTCAACTCCCACACGTCGAACTGCGCCCCACCGGAGACCCCGACTACTTCCCATTCGGTGTCAAACACCGCTATACCCGCTGAGTCCGGGGCGGACCGCGCACGAGATGTCTTGTCCGATTGGGTGCACCCCAACACCACATGTTCGACCGGTGCGAACGACGTCTGAATAGGGTCAGTTGCCGAGTTTCTCGACGCCTCGCTGGACTCGATCGCTGCGACCGTGGCATCGGTGAGCAAGGCCGGTCAGCTCGCCGATGGTGCCCTCGCTGCGAGCGAGCAGGTAAGTCGCCATTTCTTGGGACGCGATCGGCGAAGGTCGCCGCAGTGGGAACGACGCGGCGGAAGACCGGCGGTGCTTGATGATCTGCTGGCGATCATCAACGACAGCAGATCGCCGACGAGGATGCCGCAGATCGGTCACACCGTTGGGATCCGGGTCACGCGGTCCGGACCACCGGGTCGTAGCGGTCCAACCACACGATCAGGTCCAGGAATTGTTCGAGCCCGATGCGCTGGGCCAGACTGATGCCACCATCCACGGGACGGTCGGCGAGCTTGGTCACCGCGTCGGCGTCGACCAGTTCGAATACCTGATGGCTGCGGCGGTCACGGAGCACCTGCATCGACTGCTGTTGCAGCGCAGTCAGATACGCGCTGTCCGACGCCAATGGATAGTGCGCCTTCTTGCGCTCGACCACCGACTGCGGCAGGAGTGCGGCAGTGGCGCCGCGCAGCAGGCTCTTCTCCTGCCCGTCGTATACACGCATCGTCCACGGCACGTTGTAGACGTACTCGATGAGCCGGTGATCGCAGAAGGGGACTCGCACCTCGAGCCCGGTCGCCATGCTCATCCGATCCTTGCGGTCCAGCATCGCCCGCAGGAAACGGGTGAGATGCAGATACGACAACTGTCGGATCCTGGTGTCGAGCTCGCCCTCACCCGGCAGGGTTTCGACCGGCGCGACGGCTTCCCGGTACTTGTCCTGTACATAGGTGTCGAGATCGAGTTCGCGCGTCAGTTCCGGGCGCAGCAGGCTCGTCCGCCGGGTCAGCTCTTTGGGCATCGCTGCCATCCAGGGGAATGTCTCGGCATCGCGCAGCGATGGTTCGTGGAACCAGCGATATCCGGCGAAGATTTCGTCGGCCGACTCTCCCGACAGAGCGACCGTGGAGTGTTCCCGTACCGCCCGCGACAACAGGTACAGCGAAGCATCGGAATCGCCGTACCCGCAGGGTAGATCGCGCGCCGCGACGACCGCGGCCCGAACCTCGGGTGCGGCCAGGTTCGCCGGATTGATGACAACGCTGCTGTGCCGCGCACCGACATGCCCGGCCACCTCGCGGGCAAACGGGGAGTCGAGCGTCGAACGCCATTCGTCGGCGACGAAATTGCGTTCCTGGTCGGCGAAGTCGACGGTGAACGACCGCACGGATTCGTTTTTGTCACGCAACCGCTCCGCGGCGAGTGCGGTGATCGCCGAGGAGTCCAGCCCGCCGGACAGCAGGGTGCACAGCGGCACATCGGCGACCAGTTGCCGCGCGACGCTGTCCTGCAGCAGCCCACGCACGGTTCCGATCGTCGCAGGCAGGTCATCGGTGTGCTCGGCGGTCGCCAATTCCCAGTAGCGGCGCCGATGCACCCCCTCCCGACTCACGGTCACCACGGTGCCCGGATCAACTTGTTGCATCCCCTCCCACACCGCTGTACGCGGATCACTGATCATCGTGAACAGCTCCCGCAGCCCGTCCAGTCCGAGCGCCGGCCGCGCCAGTGGATTGGCAAGTATCGCTTTGGGTTCCGAGCCGAACAGCACCCCGTCTGTCGTCGGCCACAGGTACAGCGGTTTGATGCCCAGCCGGTCGCGGATCAGCACCAGTCGCTGCACGCGCGTGTCCCACAGCGCGAAGGCATACATGCCGAGCAGCCGCTCGGCCACCGCGTTGCCCCACTCCAGGTAACCGCGCAGCACGACCTCGGTATCCGAGCGGCTGCGGAATCGGTGTCCCCGCGCGGCCAGTTCGCTGCGCAGCTCGGTGAAGTTGTAGATCTCTCCCGAATACACCAGCACCACAGTGCCGTTCGGAGTCTCGACGGCCATCGGCTGAACGCCGCCGGCGATGTCGATGACGGCCAGGCGGCGATGCCCGAGGGCCGCGGGGCCCTCGATCCACAGACCCCCGGCATCAGGTCCGCGTTCGCCCATCGTGGCGGTCATCGCCTCGACAGTGCTGCGCTCGCGGGTCAGGTCTCGGTTGAAGGATACCCATCCGGTGATTCCACACATGGTTCCATATTGCAGTCACTCTAACTTTAATGCAACATCAATTTTAGAGCAGCTGTAGTACAGTAGTGGCATGGGTGACACCGAGGTCGGATTGCGGGAGCTGAAGAAGGAGCGCACCCGCCGAACCTTGCTTCGGACGGCCTACAAGCTGTTCGGGGAAAAGGGCTACGACAAGACGACGACCGCCGAAATCGCTCGCACCGCAGAGGTATCCCCTGGCACGTTCTTCAACTATTTCGCCACAAAGGAGGACCTGGTCTTCGGCGACCGGTCTGACATCATCGACGCCGGACTGCATGCACTGCGTCGGCCGGAACCCGGCGAGGTGCCCGCGGATCTGGTACTGCGCGCGTTCGAGGCGATGCTCGAGACCGAGCGCCGAGACGACCCGGACAACGAGATGGGAGCAGCCCGGGCCCGCCTGCTGTTCACGGTGCCGTCGCTGTACGGTGCGGTGCTGCACCGTACGTTCACCACGCAGGAACGGATGACACAGGCGTTGCGGGAGAGCTTTCCTGAGGATCTCGATGAGTTGCGGGCGGCGACGATCGTCGGCGCGTTCGTCGGCGCGGGGATCGCGGCGGTGCGCTCGGCCGCCGATCGAGATGAACCGCTGACGCCGGCACTGGTGTCGGCGATTCACCTGGTAGCAGCAAACTTTCGCTGATGGCCCGGGGATCCTGAGTTCGGTCGATCGGATCTTCGTCGACAAGAGATTCTCCGGCACCACCCGCCGCAACCGCACCGGACCGGACAATGCGATCATCGCCGTGACTGCGGCGGCTGCGGCAGTCACCGACCGGCCGGTAGTGCTGACCGCGACGCGGTTCGACCGGTTCGCGCGCAACACAGCCGAAGCCGGGCAGATCCTCGGCGGGCTACGTGACCGGGAGGTGCTGCTCGGGGCTCGGCCCCCAGGTCTACGACTGGGCCAACCTGTTCGGGGGCCGCGTAACCAATTGTCTCGTCCGGGATCTCGGCCCGGCCGCGCGGGAAGCGCCCACGCTCGGTACAAACGGCAGCGATATCGCGAACCCGAGCCGGGTCGCACCGCGTTTGCCGCCGACCAACTCGATCTCGTCCTCGACAAGCGTCCAACGGTCGATCAGCTCGTCGTGGTCCAGCTCACGCACCACAGACGCGCAAACTACACCGAGAAAGCCACTGCCACAGCAATTTGCGGCAGGTAACACGATCCTTGCCGGCGAGCATCAGGTGGCCGCCTTGCCTTTGCGGCTGTTGACACGATCCTTATCAACACCCCCTATTCCTCGGAGCGGAACTGGGCCCGCTTGTAGTCGCCGAACGGTTCGTCGCGTTCGCGGACGGCCTCGCGGAAACCCACGGTGGCCGAACGCAGTTGGAAGGCGTAACCCTCGCGCGTATGCCGGGAGATTCCGTCGAAGACGGTGCTGATCATCGCGGAGTTCGTCACACCCTGCGAATGCAGTGCCGAATTGAGCGCGAGCTTGGCCATCATCAGTTGGTTGACCGGCATTCGCGCGATCCGGGCCACCAAGGCCTCGGTGCGCTCGTCGAGTTCATCGGCCGGACAGGATTCGACCGCGAGACCCCATTCCTCGGCCTGTTTCCCGCTGATGCAGTCGCCGGTGAACAGCAGCCGCTTGGCACGCTGATCGCCGAGGCGATGCGCCCACATGCCCGCCGCCGGGATGCCCCAGACCCGGGTCGGCGGGTAGCCGATCTTGGTGTCGTCGGCGCAGATGATCTGGTCGGAGTAGAGCGCGATATCGGTGCCGCCCGCGATGGCGAAGCCGTGCAGTTTGGCGACCGTCGGTTTATTGGCATTCATGAGGCTGGCGAATCCGCGGTTGAACCGGCTCATCATGGCGTAGTCGATCATCGGATCCCAGGTGCCCCAGGGATTGTGATTGACCGCCTGCACCACCGGATCGGCCACGGTGCCGGTGGTGTCGGTCGAACCATCGACACCGTGGCTGCCCTGTTCGGCGAACATATCCAGGTCATAGCCGCCGCAGAAGCCCTTGCCCCGTCCGGATACCAGGATCACGTGCACCCGCGGATCCAGGTCGGCGCGCTCTACCGCGTGCGCGAGATCGACCGGGGTATCCGGGGTGATCGTGTTGCCCTTCTCCGGACGGTTGAAGGTGATGCGCGCTATGCGCCCATCGCGTTCGTAGGTGAGCGTGCGGTATTCCCGTTCGCCGCCCGGCTCGGGCCGATCCCGCCACGGCGAATCGGGGACCTCCGTCCAGTTCTCGTACCAGGCGGCGGGGCGGGTGCCCGCATGGTTGGAAAAGGCGTCGTTATCAGGCTGATTCACGTGGAACTCCCGGTGCACTCGATGCCGCGCTCTCGGCAACGATGCTGGCACTGGCGGCCGGTGCATCGTTGCGCTCGATGTCACCGTAGCGAACCGGGGTCGTCTCAGACCTCGGGTGCGGCGCTGTCGTCGGGGAAAGAATGGTGTTCGTGCACCACGACCCAGCGGCCGTACTCTTTGCGCAGGCCGAACGTTATCCGCAGCCGCTTGGCCGGGTCGCGCGCGAAATCCTCCGCCGTACCGCACAAGAGCAGCGCGTATGCGAAGGCCACATCCGCACCGGCGACGACCTCGAGCGACACGATGTCGAATGTCGCACCCGATGCCTGCCATTCGAAGAAGCCGGGCCAGACATCCCGATACGCGTCGATACCGCGCACACCCTCGTTCGGCGGGGGCACGTCGAACATGACGATATCGTCGGCGTGATCGGTGAGCGCTCCGGCCAGATCACCGGTATGAACCGCCGCCGCCCACCGCTCGATCAGGATCCGGATCTGCTTTTCGTCATCGGACATATCGGGTCGTCGTCCTTTCCGGCACGGCCGCGCGGGTATAGGCCGTGGCTCTTACTCAGAGAGCGTGCCGAATTCGTCTGCGCGACGCAATGACTCGGAATGCATTCGTGCAGAATCCCAATGGCGAAATTCGCACCGGCTACCGGTCGGCAGAAACCGTTGAGACGGTTATGGCCGGAGTTGCCAAAGTGGAGCGTTTGCGACTGTAGCCCAGGTAGACCGCGATACCGACAATTACCCAGACCGCGAACCGCACCCAGGTCAGTCCGTCCAAGGTGGTTGCCAGCAGTACACAGCCGATGAGCGCGAGAATCGGCACCAGCGGTACCAGCGGGGTGCGGAACGGGCGTTCCCGATTCGGTTCCAGCTTGCGCAGGACCAGGACACCGACGCAGACGACGGCGAAGGCCGACAGCGCGCCGATATTCACCAATTCCACCACGATATCGATCGGCAGCAGACCGGCGATGGTCGCGCACACCACGCCGAGCAGCAGTGTCAGCCGGACCGGGGTAGCGCGCTTACCGGTTTCGGCGAGTCCGCGCGGCAGCAGTCTGTCGCGGCACATCGCGAACATCAGCCGGACCTGTGCGTAGACGATCAGCAGCAGGCCCTTGGTGAGCGCGATGATCGAGGCGATCACAATGACATTGCCGATCCAGCCGATGTGCAGATTGCCGAAGGCAGTCGCGATCGGCGACGCGTTGTTCAGGCTCGCGAACGGTGCGATGCCGGTGAGCACCGCGCTCACCAATGCGTAGAGCAGCGTCGCGATGAGGACGGTGCCGATGATCGCGAACGGGATATCGCGGCGCGGATTGCGCGCCTCCTCGGCGGACGCGGCGACCACGTCGAATCCGAGGAAGGCGAAGAACGCGATGGCGGCGCCGCCGACAATGCCGCCGAATCCGAAGGGTGTGAACGGGGTCCAATTGCCGATATCGATATGTGGTGCGCCGATCGCGACGACCAGGACCAGCACCCCGATCGTGACGGCGACCAGCGCCTTGGTGATCCGGGCTGTCAGGCTCACCTCGCCGACGAGCACCGCAACGATAGCGGCGATGACCAGTACGGCGGGCAGATTGACGATGCCGCCCTCGGACGGGCCCGCAGTAATCGCGGTGGGCAGGGTGATGCCGAACATGGTGTCCAGCGCCGATACCACGCTGCCGGACCAGCCGATCGCCACCGCCGCGCCTGCGATGACGAATTCGAGCAGCAGATTCCAGCCGACCAGGAATGCCGGACCTTCGCCGAGGGTGGCGTAGGTGTAGGTATAGGCACTGCCGGAGACCGGCGCCATGGCCGCGAGTTCGCTATAGCAGAGTGCGACCAGCACGCAGACCGTGCCGGCGAGCAGGAACGACAGCACGATCGAGGGCCCGGCCTTCTCGGCGGCGGCGACTCCGGTGATGACGAAGATGCCTGCGCCGACAATGGTGCCGACCCCCATCGCGGTGAGATCGATGCGACCAAGGCTGCGCTTGAGGGTCGCCCCGGATTCCTGGCTCGTCGCGGAGTCGGGCAGGCGGCGGCGCCATCGGGTTGCGCTGGTCATGAACTCCCTCACTGCGTGCTCTGGCTCCGGCCGACGGGACGGAGTCGGCTATCCATTCTGATCGGCGGAGTCGACGCGGTTGACGCCGGGGCGGTTGTGGGCGATCGACAGGCAACCATCGGCGCAAATATGCGTGCCGTGCGGTTGCGCGCCGAGCGCGGTATTGCACGCGGCGCAATCCAGCATCGGGGCAATTCTCGGGCAAGCGTCAATGCGCAATTGGTTGCGGCGATCGGGAAGCGGGCCACTAGACGTTACTGTCGATAACACGTAATCTCGTGAGGACGCTCGGACAAGGGTGTCCGGGTGAGACCAGACGAAACGGATACCTCAATGACGCGGCATGTCGACGTACTGATCATCGGCGCGGGTCTGTCCGGCATCGGGATGGCCTGCCATCTCACCCGCGAACAGACCGGACGCAGCTACGCCATCCTGGAGCGCCGCCGTGCCATCGGCGGTACCTGGGATCTGTTCCGGTACCCGGGCATCCGCTCCGACTCCGATATGTACACCTTCGGCTTCGGCTTTCGTCCCTGGATCGGCACCAAGGTGCTCGCCGATGGACCGCATATCCGCCAGTACATCGAGGACACCGCCGCGGAGTACGGCGTCACCGAGCACATTCACTTCGGGCGCAAGATGACCAGGGCCAGCTGGTCGAGCGAGGCCGGACAATGGACCGTCGAGGCGCTCGACGAGCAGGCCGGCGAGACCGAGATCTTCACCAGTAACTTCCTGGTCGGCTGCACCGGCTACTACGACTACGACAATGGGTACCGCCCGAAATTTCCCGGCGAGGAGAACTTCGGCGGGCCGATCGTGCACCCGCAGCACTGGCCGCAGGATCTGGATTACCGCGGCAAGCGCGTCGTGGTGATCGGCAGCGGCGCCACCGCGATCACCTTGATTCCGGCGATGGCCGACGACACCTCGCACATCACCATGCTGCAGCGCTCACCCACCTACATCACGGCGCTGCCCGCCGACGACCCGGTCGCGGTTGGGATGAAGCTGGCGCGGGTGCCGGAGAAGATCGCCTACCGAGCGGGACGGGCGCGCAATATCGCCCTGCAGCGGGCGAGTTTCCAGCTGTCGCGCACCAATCCCGAACTGGCCAAGAAGCTGTTCCTCGGCGCCGTGCGCATGCAGGTCGGCAGGGACATCGACATGCGGCATTTCACGCCGTCCTACAACCCGTGGGATCAGCGGCTCTGTGTGGTCCCCAACGGTGACCTGTTCAAGGTGCTGCGCAGCGGTAAGGCCTCGATCGCCACCGACCACATCGACACCTTCACCGAAACCGGCATCCGCTTGGCATCCGGCGAGGAGCTACCCGCCGATATCGTGATCAGCGCGACCGGCCTGACCGTGCAGATCCTGGGCGGCGCGACGTTGGAAGTGGACGGCGAACCCGTGCTTACCCGCGAGCGGGTGGTCTACAAGGGCACCCTGCTCGACGGCATCCCCAATGCGATGCTGGTGCTCGGCTACACGAACGCATCCTGGACCTTGAAGGCGGATCTGGCCGCCGAATACTTCTGCCGAATCCTCAACCACATGAAGTCGCACGGCTTCACGAAGGTGGTCGCGGTCGCCGAGGACGCCGACCGCTCCGAGCAATCGGTGATGGGCGGCGCGCTGACCTCCGGCTATATCCAGCGCGGCGACGGCGTGATGCCGCGGCAAGGCAGCCGGGGTCCGTGGCAGGTGGTCAACAACTACTTCCGCGATCGCGCGCTACTCCGCAAGGCGCCGCTGGAGGACGGGGTTCTCACGTTCGACGGTGCGGCAGGCTCCGCCCGTCCCGGTCGCAAGCTGACCGGCCAGGCCCGCAAGCTGATCGCCCAGGGCGCGGCCGCCGTCGTCTCCCGCAGCGCGTGAAAGCTCTTTCGGCCGTTGCCATTCGGCGTCCAGATACGCCCACGCGTTGAATCGCGGTCCGTGTCGGCTGATGCGCGCCGCAGGGTCTGTTCGGCCGCCGCCGCAAGAAGGGGCCCTTGAACGGGCTCGATGGTCCCCGGATGGCCGCGCGGACAAGCGCAGGGCCTGCCTCGCGCGGCCGGCGGGCGATCAGCCCGCGGACCCGCTCCCTTCGGTCATGTCCAGGAGCATTTTCGCGGCCACCGTCGCCCCGTCGGTGCGGATCGTATCGGCCACGGCCCTTGCCCGCGCTCGGGTCTCGGCGGCCAGGGCGACATCGAACGCAGCCGACAGGGAGTCAACGGTCGGCGTCCGGCCGTCGTGTGCCGCGCCGATGCCGAGCTCGGCCACCCGATCGGCCCAGTACGGCTGGTCCGCGATCTGCGGGACCACCACCTGAGGCGCTCCGACTCGGGCGGCCGTCGTCGTGGTACCAGCGCCGCCGTGGTGCACGACCGCGGCCACCCGGCCGAACAGCGCCTGCTGGTTGACCTCCCCGACGGCGAAACAGTCGTCGGCGTCGTCGATCAGCGCCAGCTCGGCCCAGCCACGCGCGAGGAGAACGCGGTGGCCGAGCGCGCGACTCGCTTCGATGGCCACCCGGGCGATGTCCTTCGGGGCGTGCGCGGCCATGCTGCCGAAGCCCACGTACACCGGTGGTTCACCCGCGTCGAGGAACGCCTCCAGCCCTTCCGGGAGCGGACGGTCGTCGGGCAGGATCCACGCCCCGGTCTGCACGATGTCGAGGTCCGTCATGCCGTGCGACGGGCACAGCGTCGCGTCCGCTGCCAGCCACGGCTGGTCGGTGAAGACGTGGTCGCGAACGTTGTCCACCGGCGGCAGGCCGATCGCCGCTCGATGGCTGTTGAGCGCTGGACCGTACAAGGTGTTCACCCGCTGGGCGTCCTGCTCCCACAGCACCCGCCTGTCGGTCTCGTCCCGCGGGGACTGCTTGCCCGGCCGCGCCCCTGGTGCGAAGTGTCGCGACGGCAGTCCGGCGAGGTGGTAGCACCCGTACACGTAGCGGATGCCCAGTTTCTCGGCCACGTCGGGTGCGCCAGCTGGCATCAGGCCGGTTGCCAGCAGCGCGTCACATCCTTCGGCGGCTGCGGTGAACGTGTCGAACCGCGCGGCGACCAGCTCGGGAGCGAGCCGGAACGCATCTTCCGCGGTCGGCGGCTTCGTGCCCGCGACCACCGAGCGCACCGTCGGCCCGAGCGGCACCAGCGGCAAACCGACCCGCGCCAGCAGCGCCGCGAAATCCTCGTCCGGCGGCGCGCACACCCGCGCCTCCGCACCGAGCCCTCGCAACGCCACTGCGAGCCCCACTAGTGGTTCGACATCCCCGCGTGATCCCCACGTCGTCAACAGCACACGCACTTCGCGAATCTCCCATTTCCGCAGTTCCTGGCCTTCGGCCGACAATGATGGGCCACGACCCGGGTCTTGCCGCAAGCCCCCGGGTGCGCTATAGGTTGAAGGGGGAAGGGGTTCCTTCGATCTTCTTATCCGCTGCGGACGGATGGCCTTCTCGCCAACTTGCGGCCTCGCCCCGCGTGCATCGGTCGCGTGCTCGGTGCTCGGCAGATCCGTTGCGTTACAGCGGATTTCGTACGGCAGGTTGCGCGCTTCGCGTTTCGGGGTCCCGGCAGTAATCGCCGACAATCCAACGAAGTTCGTGTAGCCGCTGGTCAGTGGCGGTCGAACCGGGGCGAGTCGCCTGATTGGTGTACAGGCCCGGCGTAATCTGGTGGCTGATAGTGACTTCTGGTGTGAGTGGCTATGTCCGCGGTGCGGGGCCGCTGATGATGCGGTGGATGCCGGAACGGCCGACGCTGTATTCGTCGGCCAGGCTGTCGTCGTCTGGGTCGTGGTAGCAGCGGTGAATCGTCTTGCGTACTGCGAGAGGCGGTTTCGGCTGCTTGCCCTCGAGGCGTCCTTTAGCGCGGGCCTCAGCCATGCCTTCGCTGGTGCGCAGGTGGTTGCGGTTGACCTCGAACTCGGCGACCATCGGGAGGGTTTCGGTGACATTTCAGCCAGGTTGGAAGAATGCGAGAATTCTCCGGCTGGCGTCCGGCGATGTCAGGATTTCCTGCATGCGGGCGGACATCCGGGCGGCAGCGCTGGTGCGTTCGAACATCTCGCGTTCGTATTCTTTTACGGCGGTGGGAAAGTCGTCCGGGTGCGCGGCCAGCGCGAGGCCGAGCAGGGCGCCGTCGAGCAGCGCCATGTTGGCGCCCTCTCCCACCGGCGGCATCAAGTGCGCGGCATCACCGAGCAGCGTGATGTCTGGCGTCGACGGCCAGGTCAGGCCGACCGGGAGAGTGGTGATCGACCGCGGCACGACCGTGTCGTCGCAGGCCGCGATCAGCGCGGTGAACCGTGAGTCCCAGCCGGGGAGCAGTTCGATCAGCCGCGCCCGGGCCGCGGCCGGGTCGTCGAACGGGATCGCGCTGGTAGCGAACCAGTCCTCGGCGGTGTTATAGAAGCTGAGGCCGATGCGAACGCGGCCGTCGCCGTTGCGCTGCGCCGCCAGGGATAGTCCGTTGCCGAGCACCCAGTAGTTGCCGCGCCCGACCATCGCTGCGAGGTCGGGATGGGTGCGGTCGATGTCGGGAATGCCGACCTCGACGACATTCTGGCCGATATGCGTCGGCCGGGCGTCGGTGAGCAGCGTGCGGACCCGGGACTGCGCGCCGTCCGCGCCGACCAGCAGGTCATACGTCGCACTGCTGCCGTCGGCGAAGTGCAGCAAGCCGTTATCGGCGGATTTGAACGCGTGCCCCCAGCGCATCACGTCTTCGGGGAGGGAATCAAGCAGCAGGTTGCGCAGATCGGCGCGGTCGACCTCGGGTCGCTCGAGGGGGGCGTCGTCGGGCGTGTCCTCTTGGAGCAGCAAGGTGCCGTCCGGCTCCAGCAGGCGCATGTCCTGCCCTTCGCCGCGGGCGATCGCGTGGAACTGGTCGATCAGGCCGGCCGCACGCAGCGCTCGCTGCCCGGAATGTATGTCGAGCATGCCGCCCTGACCACGCGCGCCGCGCGAGGGTTCACGTTCGTACACGACGGCGTCGATGCCGTTCACGTGCAACACCCTGGCGAGGGTCAGGCCGCCCAGACCGGCTCCGACGATGGTGATGGTCATGGTCGCCCCTTCGATACGCTGAATTATCCGATACACTGTATCGCAGTGTGCGATGTATCGTCAGCGGCATGTTGGTGTGGGAGAGGCCGGAGCCGCCGGATCGACCGGTGCCGGCCCCACTAAGCCGGGAGCGGATCGTACGAGCGGCGATCCGGCTGGCGGACGCGGACGGGCTGGCAGCGGTGTCGCTACGCAAGGTTGCCGCCGCACTGGATGTCGGGCCGATGCGGCTGTACGGCTACATCGCCACCAAGGAGGAGTTGCTCGACCTGATGGTCGATGCGGTCTACGCCGAGATCCGGCCGGCCGGAGACAGTTGGCGAGAGGTGCTGCGCTCCCTTGCCGAAACCACCCGACAGGCCGCTCACCAGCACGAATGGCTCGCCGACCTGATCGGTGGGCGGCCCCAGCTCGGGCCGCACGCGCTGGCAAGGGGAGAGGCTGTGGTGGCCGCAATGGCCGGCGTCGATGTGGACACCGTCATGCCGGTGGTCGACGCGGTCAATGCGTACGTGATCGGCGCGGTGCGCCGGGAGATCACCGAGCGGCGCGCCGAGCGGGCCAGCGGGATGGACAAGCAGCAATGGCAGGCTGCCTTCGGGCCCTATCTGGAGCGAACCTTCGCAACTGGCCGATTCCCCGCGCTGGCCGCGGTCATACGCGACGGCGCCCACCTGGACGCCGACCAAACCTTCCGGACCGGCCTCGACTTCCTCCTCGACGGCATCCAAGCCCGCATCTCGAGCTGACGCGCGACCCGAGGGACCAGACGAGCGTCGCCCGTGGCACCAGCTCGGCGCTGACACCCAGCCCGCATCGGCAACCAGCCGACCAGCAACCCATCCGCACTGCGCACGAAACCATCGAATCACCCTCTAGCAGGGGATATGCCCAAACTTCGTTGGATTTTCGGCCATTACCACCGGGACCGTGAACCTCGGAAAGGGATGTGCGGGAGGAGGTTTCCCGTAGCAATCGCGCGAAGAACAACGGATATGGCGTAGCCGCTGGCCATTGGGTGCGGTCTGCACCCTCGTCCTCGCCGGGTGGTGCGCACTACTTCGGTGCCTGGAAGCCGCCGATCTTCTGCTCGAGCAGTTCGGCCAGCCGTAGCGGGGTGCGGTCCTCGAACATCGGACCGATGAGCTGAACTCCCACCGGCAGGCCCTCGGGGGACCGGCCCGCTGGGATGGCGGTGGCGGGCAGGCCGGGCATGGTGGCCAGACCGGCCCAGACGAGCTGGTCGCTGTACGGGTACTCGACGCCGTCGATGTCGATCCGTTGTTCCCCGCGGTCGGGGTTGTGGTCGTGCGGGAATGCGGGAATCGACGTGATCGGACACACCACGGCATCGAACTCGGCGAACAGTTGCCGCCAGCTGTGGCGGTGCAGTTCACGGCGGATGTCCGCCTCGATCCAATCGCGGTGGCTCAGGACCATGCCGCGCAGCCACGCCGCGTCGAGACCCTGGTCGTCCGCGCTCAGTCCGGCGGCGCGGGTCCGCAGCTGCTCGTACGCCTCGGCGGGAATACGCGCGCCAGCGTTCGAAAGCAGCAACTGCACGTAGAGCGTCGCGGCTTCGGTCAGATCGGGCAGTATCGGACTGTGCCGTTCGACGCGGGCCCCGCCGTCGACGAGCGCGTCGGCCACCCGGTTCACACCCGCCCGCACAGCAGACCCGGTCGCGATGAGCGGATGCTCGTCGAGGACCAGGACCCGGAAGTCGGAGAGGCGCTGGTGGCGTGCGGGCGGCAGCGTCAAGTCGTAGGCGACGCCGTGGGTCAGCGGGTCCGGTCCCGCCATCACGTCCAGCAGGAGCGTGAGGTCGCGGGCCGTGCGCGCCATCGGACCGCAGACGGCGAGGTCGCCGTCGACCGGCAACGCCGGTGCGGGCGGCGGCACCATCCCGCGGGTCGCCACCAGTCCGAGGGTCGGCTTGTGTGCGTAGACACCGCAGAAATGCGCTGGGTTGCGCAGTGAACCCGCGAGGTCGGAGCCGATGGACAGCGCGCCGAATCCCGATGCCAGCGCCGCCGCTGATCCGCCGGAGGATCCACCCGACGTGCGAGCGTGATCCCACGGGTTGTTGGTGGTGCCGTAGATCTCGTTGAAGCTCTGCCAGTCTTGCAGCATGAACGGCACGTTGGTCTTGCCGAGAATCACCGCGCCCGCAGCCTTCAGCCGCGACACCTGTACCGCGTCCTCGGACGGTACGTAGTTCCGGTGCATCGGCATGCCCCAGGTCGTTGGCAGCCCGGCGATGTTGTAGGACTCTTTGACCGTCACGGGAATGCCGAGCAGCGGCCGGTCCTCGCCGCGGGCACGCGCCTGGTCGGCACTGCGTGCGGCAGCTCTCGCGCGGTCGAAGTCCGGCACACAGATCGCGTTGATCACCTTGTCGTCGCGCTCGATACGGGCGATCGCCTCCTCGGTCAGTTCCACCGAGGTCACCGCACCGGCACGCAACGCGGCCGAAAGCTCTTCGGCCGCCAGAAAGCTCCACTCCATGAATCCGAACCTACCGGCCTGCCGCAGGCGCTCGACCCCACACGAGCCCGCCCGCATCCGCCGGAAAGTCGGAACGGGCCACCTGCACCGGCAAAGTCACGCACTCGTTCTGCCATCGAAGACGGCCAACCCCAGGTCACGGCGTCGGCAGTGGGCTGACTCCAGTAAGACGGGCCATGAAATACCGCTTCGCACAACGGGATAGATATCTCAATACTCATCCATCGTGATGTGCTGCGGCAGTTTCCGATTCGGCCAGAGATGTGAACGGATCGAGTCGGTTTCGGCCAGCGGCACGTCCGATGATCGGGGTCAGGGCCGATGGGGCCCGAATCAGGTCGGGGACAGGAGGGTTTCGGCGACGGTCCGTATGTGGGCCAGGTAGGTGGCGCGGGCGCGCGGGGTGGCGTCCATGCGGGTGAGGGTGCCGCGGGTCAGGGCGTAGCCGATGGTTTCGGCGACGATTCGGGTCGGGACGGCGGGGGAGATGCGGCCTGCGGCGCGGAGGCGTTCGAGGTAGCGGGTGAAGCGGCGGATGGGGCGTTCGGCGATTTCCTGAGCGAGGGCGGCGACGCGGTCGTCCACGGCGCCGCGCTCGTCGATCAGGCGCAGCATGGGGCCGGCATTGCGGACCGCGGCGGCAAAGGCATCGATGGTGGCGGCCAGCATTTCCCGGGGGTCGTCGGTGTCGATATCCGGTTCCTGGGCGGCGAGAAAGTCATCGCGGACCTGGGCGGCGAGGGCGAGGAAGATTTCGTCCTTGGAGGCGAAGTAGACGTACATGGTCGCACGGGAAACGCCTGCGGCGGCGGTGATATCGGCGACGGTGGTCCTATCGTAGCCGCGCTCGGCGAAGACGCGGGCAGCCGCGTCGAGCAGGGCGCGGTGGCGGTTGGTATGCGATCTTTCCCGCGCCGCGCGGACCGCCCAGGCTGCCTGAGTCATGCGCTCATCGTCGTTGACATTGACGTCAATGTCAACGCAGACTGTCGGCATGCATGTGGTGGTGGCGAACAGGGGTGAGGTGGCGGTCCGGGTGTTCCGGACCGCCCGCGAGCGGAATTACGCCACCCTGGCGTTGTATACCGGCGACGAAGCGGCGTCCCTTCCGGTGCGTCTGGCCGACGGCGCGGTCCAACTGCCCGGCGTCGGAGCCGCCGCCTATCTCGACAGCACCGCCGTGGTCGCCGCCGCCAAGTCGGCGGGTGCGGGTGCGCTGGTGCATCCCGGCTACGGATTCCTCAGCGAGAGTGCCGATTTCGCCGCGGCCTGCGCGGCAGCCGGGCTGGTCTTCGTCGGCCCGTCGCCCGAGGTGCTACGCACCTTCGGCAACAAACTGTCGGCTCGAGATGCCGCGCGGCAGGCCGGGGTTCGGGTACTGCCCGCGACGGCACTCGGCGCGGATCCCGCCGAGATGGCCGCATTCCTCGCCGCTCACCCCGCCGGTGTGATGCTGAAGGCCGCGGCCGGTGGTGGCGGACGCGGCATGCGCGTGGTGCGCACGGCCGACGCACTCGCCGAAGCACTCGACCGCTGCCGGGCCGAAGCCCGCGCCGGTTTCGGTAACGACACTGTCTACGCCGAGGCACTGGCCGCCGCCGCCCGACACATCGAAGTGCAGGTCATCGCAGATGGCGACCGGGCCATCACCCTCGGCGACCGCGACTGCAGCGTCCAGCGCCGCCACCAGAAACTGATCGAAATCGCCCCGGCTCCGAATCTGTCTGCCGCATTTCGGAAACGACTGCACCGCGACGCCATCCGGATCGCCGAATCGGTCTCCTGTCGCGGCGTGATCACCGTGGAATTCCTGGTCACCGCCGACGACGCCTGGTTCCTCGAGGTCAACCCGCGTTTGCAGGTCGAACACACGGTCACCGAAGCTGTGACCGGCGTCGACCTGGTCGCGGTACAACTTGATCTCGCGCTCGGTGCCGGACTGAATGATCTCGCGCTGGATGCCGAGCCCCGCGAACTCGTGGAAGCTGCTGAGTGCAGGGACTTTTCGCCCGCACACTCAGCACACGATCACGCAGGCCGCTCCCGATGGTCGGATTCTGAACACGGCGTCGCGAACGTTGCGCAGCACGGCCGACATGCGCAGACCGACGGCCTAGTGGATAGTGCCGGGCCGAATGTAAACGGCAACGTGGGGCTTGCCGGGATCCGCGGGTTTGCGGTGCAGGCGCGGGTCAATGCCGAGATGGTGACGGCGGGTGGGGAGTTTTTGCCGAGTACCGGTGTGTTGACGGAATTCGCCGCGCCGACCGGAGTCGGGGTTCGGGTGGATACCGCGGCGTTCACCGGGATGCGGCAGGGCGCGCGGTTCGACTCGCTGCTGGCAAAGGTCGTCGCGCACGGACCCACGTATTCGGCCGCGGTGCGACGCTGTTCGGATGCGCTGGCGGAAACGATGATCGCGGGCGTCGACACCAATGCCCGTCTGTTGCGTGCCGTGCTGGATCAGCTCGCCGATGGTGCCACCGTGTCCACGTCGTGGTTCGAGGAACATATCGGCGAACTCGTCGGTCGGACAGGCGATTACGAACCTGTCGTGGTTGGTCAGGACCGGGCGGCGGACTCCACGCGCAACCAGTCGGCGGTCGATGCCGTGCTGGACGGTGATGAGCAGGGGATGCGGTCGCCGATGGGTGCGACGGTAATGAGTCTTGCGGAGCAGGGCAGTGTTGTCGCGGCGGGGGCGGAAGTTGTTGTGCTCGAGGCGATGAAGATGCAGCATGTGCTGCGAGCGGAGCGTCCACTACGGGTGTTGCGGCATTTTGTGGCGCCGGGTGCGACGGTTGATCCACACGCATTATTGCTGAGCTGGGTCGAGGCAGACCACGATGGTCCGGCCGTGGATATCGAGGCCATCGACCTGGATGCGATACGCGCCGATCTGGCCGAGGTTCGGGAGCGGCATCGAATCGGGCTGGATGCGTGTCGTCCGGCGGCCGTTGCGAAGCGGCACCGGTTGGGTCGCCGCACGGCCCGGGAGAACATCGACGACCTTGTCGATGCGGACAGCTTCCTCGAATACGGTGCCCTGGCTGTCGCCGCACAGCGACTTCGCCGCAGCCCTGAGGATCTGATCGCGAACACCCCGGCGGACGGATTGATCGGCGGCATCGCCACCATCAACGCGGACGTATTCGAGGCGGAAGCCGCTCGCGCACTGGTGATGTCATACGACTACACAGTGTTGGCGGGCACCCAGGGCATGCGCAATCACGCCAAGACCGACCGGATGCTGGAACTGGCGCACGAACAGCGGCTGCCCGTGGTGTTCTTCACCGAGGGTGGCGGCGGGCGACCGGGGGATACCGATTACTCGGGCATCTCCGGCCTCGATGTGACGACCTTCCGTGCGATGGGTGCGTTATCGGGTCGAGTTCCGTTGATAGGCATCGTGTCCGGGCGGTGTTTCGCGGGTAATGCCGCTCTACTCGGTATGTGCGATGTGGTCATCGCGACCCCTGATGCCAATATCGGCATGGGTGGGCCCGCGATGATCGAGGGCGGCGGACTCGGTGTGTATGCACCCGAGGACATCGGCCCCATCGATGTCCAACGGCGCAACGGTGTCGTCCACATCGTCGCCACCGACGAGGTCGAGGCGGTTGCCACTGCCCGCCGCTATCTGTCGTATTTCCAGGGGCCCCTGCGGGATTGGGCAGCACCGGATCCGCGTGTCGCCCGCCATGCCATCCCGGAGAACCGACTGCGCGCCTTCGATATCCGTGAGGTCATCGCAGCGGTCGCCGACGTCGACTCGGTGCTCGAACTGCGTCGCGACTGGGGTGTCGGTGTCGTCACCGCGCTCATCCGAGTCGAAGGCCGCCCGTTCGGTCTCATAGCCAATGACTGCCACCACCTCGGCGGTGCGATCGATGCCCCCGCAGCCGACAAACTCAGCGCCTCCCTGCAACTGTGCAACGCACATGGCCTGCCGATCGTATCGCTATGCGACACACCAGGCTTCATGGTTGGCCCGGAAGCGGAGAAGGAAGCCACCGTCACCAAGTTCAGCAAGCTGTTCATCGACTCCGCCGCACTGACCGTCCCACTCGGCACCATCATCATCCGCAAGGGGTACGGCCTCGGCGCACAAGCGATGGCAGCGGGCTCGTTCCGCGCCCCGCGCTTCGTCATCGCCTGGCCGACCGGCGAAATCGGCGGTATGGGCTTGGAGGGTGCGGTCCGCCTCGGCTTCGCCAAGGAACTCGCGGCCATCGAGGACCCCGCCGAACGCCAGGAAGCCTTCGACAACCTGGTCCAACTCGCCTACGCCAACGGCAAGGCCCTCACCGCCGCCACTGTCCTGGAACTCGACGATGTGATCGACCCCGCCGACACCCGACGCTGGATCCGCACCCTGTGCTGAACCCGCCTACCCGAGCGCCTGATTCACGGCGTCGACAAGATTGCGGGCGCGCAGATCCGGTGCGCCTTCGATGATGTAGTTGGTGACATAGGCGAAGGCGATGCCGGTGTCCGGGTCGGCGAAGCCGAGGGATCCGCCGCGGCCGGGGTGGCCGAAGGAGTTGGGGCCGCCGAGGGCAAAACCCGCAGTGGGAAGCATGTATCCGCTGGCATAGCGGTCCTCTAGCATCATGACGCGGTCGATGCCGCTGGCCTGTTCGCGAGTTGCGGCAGTGCGGGTTTCGGGGGTAAGCAGGCGGGCGCCGTCGACCTCGCCGATGGTCGTGGCGTAGAGCCGGGCGAGACCGCGTGCGGTGCCGATGCCATTGCTGGACGGAATCTCCGCGGCATGCACCGCCGGATCGTTGAAATCGATATCGGCCGGATCGGTGACCTGGAAGGCGCGATTGACCAGCGCCTCCGGATCGCGCATCGCGGCGACCATCGGCCGCAGTTCCTCCGGGATGAGCTCCTCCGGCACCGACGCCACATCGACCTTGGGTGCGAACACAAGTCGGCTGACGCGGTGCCGTTCGGCCTCGGGCAAACCGATGAAGAAGTCGATACCGAGCGGCGCGGCGATCTCATCGGCCAGAATCCGCCCGACGGTACGCCCTGTCGCCCGCTGGATCACCTCACCGACGAGCCACGCGAACGTCCGTCCGTGATATCCGTGCGCGGTACCGGGTGCCCAGTTCGGCGCCTGCGCGGCGAGCGCATCCACCATCGGCCCCCAGGCCAGCGCATCCGCCAGCGGCACCGGCTTGTCCAGCGCCGCCAGCCCCGCCTGATGGCTCAGCAACCAGCGCACCGGAATGTCACCCTTACCCGCCGCCGCGAATTCGGGCCAATACCGCGCGACGGGCGCGTCCAGCTCGAGCTCGCCACGCTGGGCCAGCAGATGCGCGACGGTCGCGGTGACCCCCTTGGTCGCCGAATAGACCAGCTGCAGCGTGTCGCGCTCCCATGGCCGTTCTCCCTCCGGATCGGCCAGCCCACCCCACAGATCCACCACCGGCTCACCGTCCCGATACACGGTCACCGCCGCGCCGACATCCCCCTGCGCGGCGAAATTCGCCGCGAACACCTCACGTACCGCCTCGAACCCCGACGCGACAAAACCATCGATCACCATGCCCCCCAGCATGTCACGGGTTGCACACCGCCCGCCGTACGAGCATGCCAGCTCTGCTGCTCGCAGTCTGTCCATCAGCCGACCGCAGCCTCGACGTCCCTGACGAACAGTCCAGCGACCTCATACCGACAATGCGATAAGACTCGGGCACTGCTCACCTGCCCAATCCCGATCGGCCTGCCATTCGTGCTGCTGCAGGCGGCACACGCATCGGATTCGATCTCGGCCGCCATGCGATCAGCCTGCTGGGCTCGGCGGCGGCCATGTCCGAGAATGGTCAGCGGCTGCGACGTATCTGACGAACGGTGCCACCGGGGTGCCCTCACAGCGGAGGAGTTGTCATGAAGTACATGATCCTGAGCTACGGCTCTCAGCAGGACTACGACGGCATGGTCGGCAGGGAGACCGGCAAACCGGCATGGAGCGCCGAGGAGTTTGCCGCGATGGCCGAGTTCATGGGCAACCTCAATAAGAAGTTGGAGGAATCCGGTGAACTGGTCGAGACCCGCGGTCTGGCTCAGCCGGTGCACACCCGTCGGATCACCACCAAGAACGGTGCGCCATTCGTGACCGACGGGCCCTACGCCGAAACGCAGGAGGTGCTCGCCGGATACTGGATCGTCGAATGCGAGAGCTTCGACCGCGCCACCGAAATCGCGGCCGAACTCAGCAAATGCCCGGCTCCGGCACATATCGCCGAGGCGGCCTATGCCGATGTCCGGCCGATCCAGGAGTGGGCACCCGAATTCGGCTGAGCCCCTTCGATGTCGGATACCCAGGTGGAGGATCTGCTGCGCATATCCGCGCCGCAGGTCCTTGCCGCGCTGGTGCGGCGATACGGACGTTTCGATACCGCGGAGGACGCGGTGCAGGAGGGTCTGCTCGCCGCCGCCACTCAGTGGCCGGTGGACGGCATACCGGACAATCCGCGTGCCTGGCTGATCACGGTGTCCTCGCGCCGCCTGACCGATCTGCTCCGCAATGAGCAGGCCCGCCGCCGCCGCGAGGACACCGTGGCCCGCTGGGCGCTCCCCGAGGACTGGCTGACCCCGCCTGCCGATCGCGACCCGACCGACTCCGATGACACCCTCGTCCTGCTGTTCCTGTGCTGCCACCCGTCGCTCGCACCCGCCTCGCAGGTGGCGCTGACCCTGCGGGCGGTCGGTGGCCTGACCACCGCCGAGATCGCCCGCGCCTTCCTGGTGCCCGAGGCGACCATGACCAAACGCATCGGCCGCGCCAAGAAGACGATCAAGGACAGCGGTGTCGGTTTCGCCCCGCCCGCGAGCGCCAGGCGCGACTCGCGCCTGGCCGCCGTGCTGCATGTGCTCTATCTGATCTTCACCGAGGGCTATGCCAGCACCTCGGGACCGAACCTGCACCGCGTCGAGCTCTGCGCCGAGGCGATCCGCCTGACCCGTCTACTGCACCGACTGCTACCCGACGACGCCGAGGTCACCGGCCTGCTCGCGCTGATGCTGCTCACCGACGCGCGCCGACCCGCGCGCACCGGCCACACCGGCGAACTCATTCCGATGGAAGACCAGAACCGCACACTCTGGAATACCGACGCGATCACCGAGGGCATCGCGCTGGTCACCGATGCCCTGCCCCGCGGCGTGCCGGGCCCGTACCAACTCCAAGCGGCCATCGCCGCACTGCACGACGAGGCATCGACCTACGCGGCTACCGACTGGCTGCAGATCATGTTGCTCTATGAGCGCCTGCTCGCCATGGTGGACAATCCGATCATCGCCCTCAATCACGCGGTAGCCGTCGCAATGGTCCGCGGCCCACACGCCGGATTGAAGCTCGTCGACGACCTGACTGCCGAGGGCAAACTGGCCGGGGATCACCGATTGTCCGCGGTCCGCGCGCATCTGTTGGAATCGTTGGGGGATCGCACCGCCGCCCGCGCGGTGTATCTGCTTGCCGCACAACAGACCATGAGCCTGCCACAGCAGCGCTACCTGCACGCACGCGCGGCCCGCCTCGCACCCGACGAGCGCGGGGGAGTAACGATGGAGTGATGCTGATCGTGGTGGACGCCGCGAATGTCGTCGGCTCGCGGCCCGATGGTTGGTGGCGCGATCGCGCCGGTGCGGCCCGGCGCTTGCTCGTGCGGCTGCGCACATTGGCGCATCCGGCGGAGGTGGTCGTCGTGCTGGAGGGCGCCGCGAAGGCCGCGGCGTCGGAGGAGTTCGAAGGTCTGCGTGTGGTGCTCGCGCAGGGTTCGGGAGATGACGCGATCGTCGAGGTCGTCGCGGCGGCCGTCGATGAGGACAGCGACCGGCCGATCACCGTGGTGACCGCCGACCGCGGACTCCGCGTTCGACTCGAACCGCTCGGCGCCGAATCCGTCGGCCCGCGCTGGCTGCTCGAACGCATCGGGCCCTAGTCGGTCGCGACTGGTAGACAGGGACAACCGTCGCTGAATCCGGAGGTCACCCATGCCCGACCAGCTCGAAGATCTGCCCTATGCGCGTTTCCTGACGCCGCTCGAGGGGGCGCTCGAGCCCGAAGGTGACTACGACTGTGTGCACGTCTCCGGTGCCGATATGGATGACGTCGAGGCCGGCAATGGGCGCTTCAATGAAACCGTCTTCACCTCGCTCGCGATCAACCGCGGCAGCCTGCGCTTCGCCCGATTCACCGATGTCTGGCAGCGCAATGTGCGCTGGGTCGGCACCGACCTGTCCGACACCTCCTGGCAGGACGTCGAACTGATCGCCGGTGCGCTGTCCGGTGTCGATGCGGGCGGTGCAAACTTGCGTCGGGTGCGGTTCGAGGGCTGCAAATTCGACTCGGTGAACTTCCGCAGAGCCAAACTGCGCGAGGTGCAATTCGTCGATTGCGTCCTGCGGCACACCGATTTCGGTGAAGCCGAACTGACCAAGCTGAGCTTCCCCGGCACCACCATCGAGGGCCTGCTGATCAACCGCGCCCGACTGCAACAGGTCGACCTGCGCGGCGCCGCCCACCTCAATATCGCCGAGGGCTTGGACGCGCTGCGCGGCGCGACCATCACCCCGCTCCAGTTGCTCGATCTGGCGCCCGAATTCGCCCGATCGATCGGCATTACCGTCCGCGACTAGTGCTGCTTGCGGTGCGGCACGAACTCCAAGGTCAGCAGTGCCGCGGCCGCCAGCAGCACCTCACGCCAGCGGATGAGCACGAATCGCTGATCCGACATCGAACGGAACTTGCGCAGGAACCGGTACAGCGACTCCAGCCGGATCAGCGGATCGCCCAGATGCACGAGCACGTAGATGAGCTTCCCGATCCGTGAGCGCTCCTTCTCGGCGAACAGCTCGGGAAACGGCGCAAAGGCCAATGAGATCCGCTCGATCCCCTGTGCACGGGCGTGGTCGACGAGATCGATGACCATCCGCTCGTCCAGGCCGTTCGGGGCATCCTTGCGCCGCCACGGCACATCCAGGCTGAGTTCGCGCCCGCGCCCGGAGACGCCGTAGCGCTGGAAGCCCGCGACGCGCCCGTCCACATCCCTGGCGAGCACCAGCAGCATGCCCGGATTCCGGCCGTCGAGCAGGTGGTCGAGGATCATCGAGAAGCCGCGACTCTGCCGACCGGTCTTCCACGAATCGACAATGTCGAGCATTTCGGCCCGCAGCGGTTCGGTCAGGTCGGTCTCGCTGATGACCTCAGTGGTCACGCCGAAATTGCGGGTGCGACTCACGGCCTGGCGCAGGTTCCGGAAGGTCCGCCCGACCATCGCGAACGTCCCCACATCGATGACCACATCGCGTCCGACCGGTATCGCGCGCAGCCCACGATGCTCGATCGCCCGATATCGCCACAGCTCCGTCAGATCCGGACTGGCACCGAGCACCGCGATCCGCCATCCGTGATTCGCCGCGAACTCGGAGAAATCCGAGAGCAGTCCCGGGAAAGCGTCCCGGTCACCGATCGGATCACCGGCGACAACCGCGATACCGAAGCGGGCCCGATAGCCGATCGCCGCCGTCGAATTCGTGTTGAAGTAATAGGACTTCGACGAGTGCAGCGCGAATGCGGCGAGCGGATCGCGCTCGGTCCGTCCGACGAGTTCGGCCACGCGGTACAACTGCTCGGGCTGCGGCCGACTCGCCTGCGGCAGCATCAGGATGAATCCGGTCGCGGCCAGGAAGACGAACCCGAAGCCGGGATGTGAAGCACGATAGGCGGCATTGGCGGCCGCGAGGACGAAGACCGCGATGGTGAAATGTGGCAGCGTGATCGGGCGGCGCAGATGCAGCCCGCGCACCACGAAGAGTCCGGCGATGGAGATGGCGATGAACCAGCCGTGGTCCTGTCCGGGCGTGGCGCGGTCGGCCTCGTAGACCAGTGCGACGCTCATCAGCAGCAGCGCGATGGAAATGATCGGCCGCACCGCCGATGTGGTGCTGATCGAGGCATCGCGGTATACCGCGAGTGTCGAACTGCGCGCTGTTGTTTCCCGTCCTTCAGCCACGCCGGTACCCCCCTAGGCCGATCGACGCGGTGCGTCCGAACAGGTTCCCCATGTGGTCCTCCCGATGATCCTGTACATGTAACTGTATGCGGAACATGGGATGACGGCTCGAACATTCCTGGCGCACTTGGATCACTGGGCGGCGATGGCGTTTGGTCGGCTACCGCATCGGGCCGTCGGGGCGGGATGAGTTGTTGCGCCGTGACCCGATGGACGCTGCCGTGAAGTACGGATAACGACCGGATCTCGGGTGGCCCAGCCTCCGCGAATGCTCAGTCCAACACCTTCACGACCGGCCCGGCAGCTCGGACGACGAGGCGATGTATGGATACCGGACCTGCTCCAGCGGTCAGCCTGCACGCTGTCTATAGTCGATAGCTATCGTCCAGCTAGTCACGTATCAATCACGTTTTGCGATCTGGCGGGAAGATTCGTTCGTCTGAGACGGCGTTCGGGATCTATAGACAACAGTGTTCATAATTGTTTATCGTCTTGGTCCATGACGAAGTTCGACGGCAAGAGCTGTCTGATCACCGGCGCGGCAAGTGGGCTGGGGCGCAGTACGGCGCTGGCAGTGGCCGCCAAGGGCGCGTCGGTGATCCTGACCGATATCGATGGCATCGGTTTGCAGCGTACTGCCGACGATGTGCGCGCGACCGGTGGTGTCGTGCATCTTGCCGAACGTGCCGATGTCAGCGATTACGACGCGGTGGTCGCCCTGGCCGCGAAGGCGCATGCCGAGGTCGACAGCGTCGACATCGTGATGAATGTGGCGGGCATTGCCACCTGGGGCGCGGTCGATCGGCTCACGCACAAGCAGTGGCGGCGCACCATCGATATCGATCTGATGGGTCCCATCCATGTGATCGAGGAGTTCGTACCACCGATGATCGAGGCCGGTCGCGGCGGGCATCTGGTGAATGTCGCCTCGGCCGCCGGACTTTTCGGGCTGCCGTGGCATGCCCCCTACAGCGCGGGCAAATTCGGCTTGCGCGGCGTTTCGGAGGTGCTGCGCTTCGATCTGCGTCAGCACCGCATCGGCGTCAGCCTGGTCTGCCCCGGTGCGATGGCGACACCGATGGTGGACAGCGTCGATATCGCGGGCATCGACCGGCAGGCGGCGGCGGTGCAGAAGGGCGTCGCCCTGTTCATGCGGCACGCGGTCACTCCGGAGCAGGCCGCCCGATCGGTCGTGCGAGGGGTCGAGCGCGATCGGTACATGGTCTTCACCTCGCCCGATATCCGCGTCGGCTATCTCGCGCAGCGCTACTTCCCGCCCTCCTACAACCTCGCCATGCGCGGACTGAGCTGGGCGATGAGCCGCTATATCGACAAGGAACCCGCGTCGAAGAAGGTCTGACGAACAGGATCCAGCCATCGCCGAGCTGCTGCCGACAGTCCTCGACCCGGGCCATCCCAGCTACCCGAGTCTTCCGCTGGCCGACGCCTAGGGTGTCCTCGCATCCATGCCAGCACAGGTGGACATACCTGGTCTGGATGGCGTTCTACCCGTCGCCTTTGCCGCGGCCCTCTTCGAAGACGAAGAGTGGTTTGGCGCCGTGTGCGGGTGTTTCGGCGAGCGAGATGGCTTCAGTGAAGTGTTCGAGCGGGAACGGCCGGCCTTGGGGGATACTCAGCACTTCATCAGCGACGAGACCGCGAACCTGGGAGAGCACGCGCAGCGCATCCTGAGGTGAGGTAGCGCTGAACCAGCGGTACAGCCAGAAGCCACGGACCACTTTGGTTTCGTAGATAATCGAGCGTGCCAGCAGCGGGATGTCAGCGCTGCGGGGTCAGCCTGCCGATGGGTAGAGAGTGCGCCGTAAACTACGACCTCTCCTCCAGGAGCCAATGCCTGGGATACCCGGGCACCCACGTCGCCTGAGACACAGTCGATGGCCTTGCGCACGCCAGCCGGTCCCGCTATTTCGGCCACACGCTGCAACAGATCCTCGTCCTCGGTGCAAATGACCTCGTCACCACCAAGCGTCTTGATCTCCTCGACGGCATCGCGCCGCCGCACGACATTGATCGTCCGAATGCCTAGATGCCTGGCCAGTTGAATGACGAGCCGGCCGACGGTGGAGCCCGCGGCCGTCTGCAACATCCATTCACCCGGCTGTACGCCGAGTTCGTGAGTCACCAGTAGCAGCGCGGTCAACGGGTTGACGGCGAGTTGGCAGGCACTGGAGTCGCTCAGATGATCGGGAACTGGCAGGAGCCGTCGTGTATCGGCAACAAGGTATTCCTGCCAAGTGCCGGTCACACCGACGGTTATCACGCGCTCACCGATCTTCAACCCCTCGGTATCCGGACCCAGGGCCTCGATTCGGCCCACACATTCCAGCCCCACCACAGTGGGGAACTCGGGGGAGAAACCGTATCGGCCACGCAGCACGTGCAGATCGCTGGCGTGGATTGGAGTCGTTTTCACGCGGATCAACGCCTGACCGGCCGCTGGCGTGGGCACAGGCCGGGATTCCAGCCGCAGCACATCGGTCGGCTCGCCAACCTTTCCGGCTACGAGCGCGCGCATGGATTGTGGCATGAGCGAACCTTCGACTCTCAGCGCCCGCGAACCCGGGGCGTTCTGGACAAGAAATATGCCGGTGCCGGCATCCTCGTCGGCGACTAACTGGGTTCCGAACTTTTCCTTTTCGATGGAGCAGACTCGTGCGCAGACTGCCGTCGGAGTCCAGTCCCCATCTAGGCCTTTGCTGACCCGCTCAGCATGTCCGTGTCACCGCGCTGCATTCGTGCGGACTATTGAGGTCCGCGACCAGGATCGATCGCCGCAGCGCACTGGTTCACATTGTGAATCTAGCATTTCGGGCCAGCCGGTTACCTGCGTGAATAGCTGGAGAAACGTGCTGTTTTCTAGTGCTGGCCACGTGCTGCGATCCGCAGGTGAGCACCCCCGCGAACCGTGTCATCCGCGCCGATGAGCTGATCACCGAACTACCCGCACCGTTGTGGCAGCGGCTGTCGGTCGGTGCCCGCGCGCACGACCCGCGCGAATACGAGCCGGCACGCCGGGCCGATCGACGGTACCTGGGCCCGAGGTCGCGGGCACCGGCTGCTGGGGCGAGCAAACGGCTGCGTGGCCTCGGCGGCGCGCGACGCCTCGGGCACCTTTATCGGCGCCATCGGGGTGACCGGCCGCAGCGCGGCACTCGAACACCGCAGTCTGCACACCGGATTGGTGCGCTCGGTGGATTCACCATAACGCGAAATGCCCGCCGACCGGTCGGCGGGCCTGTCACTCGGCAAACCGGCGAAGTCCTTCGGTGACGTACTCAACCAATATCCGCGCTGGACGTCGAATCTCGCACCGTTGCTCGACGTGGCCTCGGATTCGGCACCGTAGCTTCCGAATTCGGTGCCCCCAGTGGCAATGGGCGGCAAAGCCGAATTCCCTGCCGTACTATCGCGATTGGGACACCGGCCGGTTGGACGAAGGGGGACGGTGTTGGAGATTCGCCTTCCGGCAACCATACGCAGCGGGGGTGCGTGGTTACGGCGCTTCGCCGGGACGACTCCGGGCGCGATCGGCGCGGTGGCCGTCGTGTCCGTGGTGTTGTGTCTGCTCGCCGGATCGACCTCGGCTGATCAATTGAGCGGCAAGATCGCCCGACGCGATGCGGTATTGGAGCGCACCGAACCGCTGGCCTACGCCGCACAGATCTTGTACGTTGCGCTCTCGGCCGCCGACGCGTCGGCGGCCACGGCGTTCCTTTCCGGCGGCATCGAATCACCGCAGGTGCGCGGGCAATATCAACAGGCGCTCGCCGATGCGGCGGCCGCGCTCGCGGAGGCCACGACGGATGCTGCCGATGAGCGGACCCGAATGATCGTCGCGCAGATCACCGCCGACCTGCCCGCCTACACCGGCCTGGTCGAAGCGGCACGGGCGAACAACCGGCAGGGCTTCCCGGTCGGGTCGTCGTATCTGCACGAGGCATCGCTGGTGATGCAGAACTCGTTGCTGCCCAACGCCGAAAAGCTCAGCAAGGACCGACTCGCGGCGTTGCGCCACGATCAACACGATATCGGCGCGCTGCCGTGGACGAGCATCGTGCTGTTGGTGCTGGTGCTGATCAGTTGTGGCGTCGGCACTCTGGTATTGCTGCGCCGCACCAATCGCCGGATGAATTTGGGTGTCGCGGTGGCCGCGGGGGCGACCGCCGTAACGCTGTTGTGGATCGTTGGTGCGACGAGCATCGCCTCGGCCGCACTCGACACCGGCAAATCCGGGGCGACCAGCCGCTTCGAGACCCTCACCCAGGCCAGGATCCTGGCCCAGCAGGCACGCACCGATGAAACCCTGGCGTTGATCACCCGGGGCGATATCACCGTCAGCGAAACCGATTTCCGCAAGCACACCACTGAACTGTCCGATCGTTTGGCGACCGTGACCGGATCCGATTCCGAGGCTTCGCGGAGTCTATTGGGCTGGACCGCCGGACATGCCAAACAGCGTGAGGCCTACGAGGCGGCGAACTATCCGGCGGCCGTCGCGCAGGCGATCGGCACCGGCGCGGAGAATTCGGCGACGCTGTTCGCGCAGTTGGATGCGACATTGCGCGACAACCTCGGTCAGCAGCGCCAGCAGTTGCGCGACGGAGTCGACTCGGCGGGTGCGGCATTGGCGCTCAGCCCCGCGGGGACGCTGGTGTTACTGCTGTTCGCGGCGGCCGCGGTAGTCACCGGGCTGTGGCCGCGGCTGAAGGAGTTCTTGTGAGGCGGCGAGTTCTATTGCAGCGAAAGGGTTTTGCGCGGGCGCGGCTGATCGTGGCCGCGACCCTGGTCGGTACGAGCGCACTGGTGAGCGCGTGCGGTTCCAGCACCCAGGTCCCCGAAAGCACGAAGGTGGCCGCGGTCGACCCACAGCCCGACCTCACCGAGATCACCACGCCGGCGCAGTCCGAGACCAGCGGCAATTGCGGCGACCCCGAGCTCACCCTACGTCCCGGTCCGCTGCCGAGTCCGGGTGCGATGCCACCGGGTTCGCCCATGGCGGCCATTGCCGCCAACGGCAAGTTGCGGGTCGGCGTCGATCAAAACACCTATCTATTCGGCTTCCGCAACCCCACCACCGGTCAGCTCGAGGGCTTCGATATCGATATCGCGCGGGAGATCGCCAAGGCGCTGTTCGGCGATCCGGACAAGATCGAATTGCGTTCGGTCACCGCCGCCGAGCGTATTCCGGCGCTGCAGAACAAGCAGGTCGACCTGATCGTGCGCACGTTCTCGGCAACCTGCGAGCGACGGCGCGACGTCGACTTCTCCGGTGTGTATTACCGTGCGACCCAACGCATTCTCGCCTCGCGAAACTCGGGTATCCGCTCCGGCGCGGATCTGGGTGGCAAACGGGTATGCGTCACTCGCGGGACCACTTCGCCGGGACCGCTGTTCAGCCTGCCGAAGCGGCCGACCGTCCTCGGCGCATCCAATTGGACCGACTGCCTGGCGGCATTGCAGCAGGGCCATGTGGACGCGATCAGCGCCGACGATCCGATCCTGGTCGGGCTGGTGGCCCAGGATCGGAATCTGGAGATCGTCGGCGAGGTCATCGGCACCGGCGCCTATGCGGTCGGTATCGCACAGGGCAATCCGGGGCTGGTGCGCTTCGTCAATGGCGTACTCGAACGCATCCGTGCCGACGGCACCTGGCAGCAGATCTACAACGCCAGACTCGGCGCGCTCGGACCATCGCCGGGACCACCGGATCTCCGGTACAAAGAGTGAGACCGGCGACCATGCAGCTACTTACGCTCGCCGAGATCGACGGTGAATTGGCCGCACGCGCAACCGAATTCGACGCCATCACCGCCACCCTGTTGGAACTGGACCGACATCCGGGACACACACTGCTGCAGCGCTATCCGCCGACCGGACTGACCGAGCAACGCTGGCAGCCGGTCCGGGCCGCACTCGCGCTGATGTGGGCGGATTACGGCCGCCTCGAGGGCATTCTGGATGCGGCCGAGCAGGTGCGCGGCACTCGTTCTCGGCTCGATGACAGCGAACGTGCCGAACTCACCCGGCTCTTGCGCGGGCGGCCCTATGAGGCCTCGCGCACGCCGATACCGATGGCGCAACGTTCGCTCACCGGACCGGCGGAAGAGGTCCTGTTCGTCGGACTCGCAGATACCGTGGATCGCATGCGGGCCACCTTCCCGGAGATCGCCGAATTCTTCGACGCGGTCGATGCGGTGAACACACGGGTCATGTCGGGCCTGGCGCCACTGCAGGACACGGTGGACAGGGCGCGTGCCGCTGGAGGCGGGACGACCGAACTGGGCGCGATCGGCGAAGGTATCGCCGCACTGTTGAGCCGTTCGGCGACCGATCCGCTCGCGCTGACGGTATCGGAGATCGACGCACGCATTGCCGAGTTGTCGGACGAGCTGCGGCGCGTTGCAGCGATCCTCGCCGAACTCGATGCGGTGGTGGCGGATTGGGCCGGGGCCATTGCCGAAACGCGCAGGCGCTTGACGGTGCTGCGCGACACCCGGACCCGGGCAGCGGCGGCCAGGGCGCAGGTCGAAGCGAAGATTCTGGCGGGCCCGCTGCCGGTGCACACCGACGATTCCGCGGCACTCGGCGCACAATTGGATGCGCTGGCGGCGACTCGGGCTGCAGCCGCGGACCTGGTGCGTTTGCGCGTCCGGATTGCCGACGCGACCGCCGGGGCGGCCACCGCCGAAGAATTGGCCCAGGGACTGCTGGATCGACGCATCGAATTGCGCGGGCGGCTGGCCGCCTATCAGGCGAAGGCGGCCCGACTAGGTGTCAGCGAGGACCGAGACGTGCTGGCAGCCGGTCAGATCGCGGCGGGCCTGCTCACCCGCAGGCCGTGTGATCTGGCGGCCGTCACCCGGGCGGTCGCCGACTTCCAGCAGATAATCGGGGAGAAATCGGGGCGGGGCAGATGACCTGTAATGCGCCGGGATGCGGCGGCACCATCGAAGACGGATACTGCGCGGTCTGCGGTACCGCCCCCGCCGAGGCCACCACGGTATCAGCGGAAACGCCGGTGGTGCACGGGAATTCGAGTGCTGTACCGATCTGCGCTGAGCCCGGATGTGGTGGAACCATCGTCGACGGGTACTGCGATACGTGCGGCACCGCACCTGCCGTGGCCGCAGCGGAAACCGCTGTGGCGCAACAAGGTTCGATCGAGGGGCAGGTTTGCGCCGAGGTGGGCTGCGGCGGAACGATCGTCGGTGGCTACTGTGATACCTGCGGGGCCGCACCCGCGACCTCCGCGCTGTCGAGTCTGTCGACCCGGTCGGCGAGCACCCGAGCCTCTGGGCGCTCGGTGCGCACCGGCCGGTCGTCATCGAAATCCAGCGCGCGCGGTCGGCTCGGTGCGGGCATGGTGGATGTGCCGCGGATGCCGCGCATCGATCCGGCCACCGCGGTCATGGCCGATCCACAGGTCGCCGAGGGAAAACGGTTCTGCGGCAAATGCGAACGGCCCGTCGGGCGCGGCCGCGACGGTGCACCCGGTCGCTCCGAGGGCTTCTGCCCGAACTGCGGCACCCGGTTCTCCTTCGCGCCGAAGCTGAGCAAGGGTGATCTGGTCGGCGGGCAGTACGACGTTGTCGGCTGTCTGGCGCACGGCGGACTCGGCTGGATCTATCTGGCCACCGACCGCAATGTCAGCGGCCGCTGGGTAGTCCTGAAGGGCCTGCTGAATTCCGGAGATCTGGACGCGATGGCGGCAGCGGTCGCCGAGCGGCGGTTCCTGGCCGAGGTCGAGCACCCCAGCATCGTCAAGATCTACAACTTCGTCGAACACCGCGGCGCCGACGAGGTAACCGTCGGATACATCGTGATGGAGTACGTCGGTGGCACTTCACTCAAACAGATCTTGCGCACCCGTCTCGATGACGATGGCAGCTACCTGCCGGCACCCCAAGCCATCGCCTACATCCTGGAAATGCTGCCCGCCCTCGGTTATCTGCACTCGCTCGGCCTCGCCTACTGTGATTTCAAGCCCGACAACGTGATGCAGACCGATGAGCAACTCAAACTCATCGATATGGGCGCGGTGATCGCCATGGACGATCAGGACAGCCCCATCTACGGAACCATCGGCTATCAGGCACCGGAGATCTCCGAAACCGGGCCGACCATCGCCACCGAGGTGTACACGGTTGGCCGCACACTCGCGGTGCTGATGATGAATGTGCCACAGCAGGGCGGACATTTCGGCGTACTGCCTGGGCCGGAGGCCGAACCGCTACTGGCGAAATACGATTCGCTGCACCGATTCATCCTGCGTGCCACCGGTGTCGATCCGGAGGCGCGATTCGCCTCGATGGAGGAGATGGCCGATCAGCTGACCGGAGTTCTGCGCGAGGTGCTGAGCACTGATGACGGCGTACCGCGGCCGGGTATGTCGGCATACTTCGGGCCGCCGCGCGGTGTCTTCGGTGTGCCGGATGCACCGACACCGGCCAGTATTGTTGCGACACTTCCGGTTCCGCTGATCGATCCGAACGACAGCGGTTCGGCGTTGCTGGCGACCACCGGCGGGACCACGCCGACCGAACTGGAGCACGCGTTCGAGGCCGGGCTGCGCTCGGTGCTCACGACACGCAGTGCGTCTGCTTCGGTCGAGATTCCACTGCGGCTGGTGCGTGCCGCGCTCGAGGTCGGCGATCCGGCCGATGCGCTGCGTCGTATCGACGAACTGGCCGACACCCTGCCCGGTGACTGGCGGCTCGCCTGGTATCGCGGCCAAGCCGAATTGCTCGCGGGCGACTTCGATGCCGCCTCCGCCGAATTCGATGCCGTATACGCCGCATTACCTGGTGAGGCCGCACCGAAACTGGCCCAGGCCGCCGTCGCCGAATTGGCGGGTGCACAACCGGATAGGCGACAGGCCGCGCACTACTACGACACCGTCTGGCGCACCGACCACAACTACGTCAGCGCGGCCTTCGGTCTGGCTCGGCTGCGCAGCGAGGACGGTAATCGCGATGGCGCGGTGACCGTCCTGGATCAGGTGGATTCGGCCTCGGCGCTCTACACCGAAGCCCGGCTGACCGCCGTGCAGACAATGCTGGCCGATCGCACACCCGACGAACTGTCCGAACCGATCCTGCGGGATGCGGGCGGACGGGTCGAGGCCCTGCGCATCGACTCGAAAAGCCGTGGCGCACACGCGCGGATACGTGTGCTCGATGCCGCGCTCGAGTGGCTGCGTGCAGGCAAGGCACCGACAACACATGGCGCGCTGCTCGGCGCGAACCTCGATCAGGACGGAGTACGGACCGGTTTGGAGCGTTGTTATCGCGATCTCGCCCGCGAAACCGACGATATGTGGACACGATTCGAGCTGGTCGATCGGGCCAATGCGATCCGGCCGAGGACAACTTTATGATGAATTCAGCGTCGCAGAGCGACTCGATGGAGGGTGGTGGCCGGGAGCCTGGCGGGCTAGAGCCCAGCACCGCGGTATTGCAGCGGTGCCCGGAATGCGCGGCGCGAGTCGGGGTGGCCGACCGGTTCTGCGAGGCGTGCGGACGAGAACTCGGCGCGCGCCGGATCGCGCTGCCGCGGTCGGATCCAGATGCGACGCCCAGTTGTGAGGGCTGCGGCGGCACCAGCTACGACGTCGACGGCTATTGCCGCGGCTGTGGACAGTTGCGTCCGGAGCCGGACCGGTTCGAGGCCGATTTAGGCGCGGTCTATGTCGCGACCGATCGCGGTATCGCGCACGCGCGCAACGAGGATGCGGTCGCGGCCGCGGTGGTCGAGCACGGGGACAAGCGACCCATCGCCACGGTGGTCGCGGTCAGCGACGGGGTCTCCACCTCGGAGGATCCGCAGGCGGCCGCCGGTGCGGCGGCACGCGCGGGTGTCGATGCCTGCCTCACCGCATTGGCGGAAGCACGGTCCGGCACCGCGGTTGTGATGGCCGGGCTCACGGCGGCGGCGCAGGCGGTCCGTGGTATCGCGATGCACGATGGCCATGCCCCGTCGTGCACCTATGTTTCGGCCATCGTGCGCGGATACGGGGGCGACGGCGTGGAGATCACCGTCGTGAATGTCGGTGACAGCCGGGCATATTGGTTGCGCGGTGACGGCATCGAACCGATCGCGGGTGGAAATGCGCCGTCGCGGCGCTTGAGCGTGGACGATTCGTGGGCGCAGGCGCTGGTGGACGCCGGTGCGATGGACGAGGAGTCCGCGATGCGGGATCCGCGAGCGCACACACTGCTGCGCTGGCTCGGTGCCGACAGCGAGGACAGACCATGGTCGGACAGATGTGTGCAAACCTTCCACACCACCGGCCCCGGAGTACTGCTGCTGTGCAGTGACGGACTCTGGAACTACCAATCCGATCCGGCGGAGCTGGCGCGGATGGTCAACGGGGTACCACGCGGGGAGGCGGCGCGTGGACTCATCGAATTTGCTCTACGGTCCGGGGGGAGCGACAACATCACTGTCGCGCTGGTGCCGATCGGGCCATCGATGGATGCAGGAGAAGCACAGTGAGTTCCATGGCGGATAAGGGTATTTCGGTAGCGATCGATCAGAACGAATATCTGGCCGAGGGCGCGGATACGGTGGACGCGGTGGTCACCGTGGAGACGGGCGCGGATTTTGTGGCCGCCGGACCGGCCCCGGAGCGGCTGGAGGTGCTGATCATCGACTGCTCCGGGTCGATGGCCACCGGCAAGAAGTTCGAGGGCGCGCGCCGGGCCACCATGGCCGCCCTCGATGTGCTGAAGGACGGCACCCGATTCGCGATCATCGAGGGCACCTCCATCGCGCGATTGACCTATCCGAGCGATAAACCATCGGTGCCAGCCAACCGCGACACCAGGGCGGCGGCTCGCCGCGCGCTGGACAAGTTGCGCCCCAACGGCGGCACCGCCATGGGCACCTGGCTGGGACTCACCCGCCAGCTGGCCAAGAAACACCCCGGCGCGATGGTGCACGCCATCCTGCTCACCGACGGCAAGAACGAGCACGAGGAACCCGAGGCTCTTGCCGCCGAGATCAAACAGTCCGAGGGGGTATTCACCTGCGATTGCCGCGGCGTCGGAACCGATTGGCGGGTGGACGAATTGCGCATCATCGCCTCGGCATTGCACGGCAGCGTCGATATCGTCGCGAATCCGGCGAACCTGGCCGCGGACTTCGCCGCCATGATGCAGACCTCGATGGCCAAGGCGATTCCGGAACTGACATTGCGGCTGTGGACACCTGCGGGGGCCAGCGTTCGGTTCGTCAAACAGGTCGCGCCGACGATCGAGGATCTGACCGCGCGGCGCGCCGATGCGGGACCGCAGCTGGGGGAGTACCCGCTCGGGGCCTGGGGTGCGGAGGACCGCGACTACCACGTGCAGGTGCGGGTCGAGCCTGCCGCGCCGGGGCGGGAGAAGCTCGCGGCCAGGGTCAGTGTGGTGGCGGGCGAGGAGGTGGTCGGGCAGGGCCTGGTCCGTGCGGTGTGGACCACCGAGACCGAGCTGTCGGCCCGAATCAGCAGGCGCGTCGCGCATTACACCGGGCAGGCCGAACTCGCGCAGGTCGTGCAGGAGGGCTTGAGCGCGCGCAAGAACGGCGATGCGGAAACCGCGACGGCGAAACTGCGGCGCGCGGTGGAACTGGCGGCCGAATCCGGCAATGAGGGCACGGCGAAACTGTTGCGCGGGGTGGTCGAGGTGGACGAGCGCAATGGCACCGTGCGGTTGCGTGCCAAGGTCGAAGCCGCCGACGAAATGGCGTTGGACGCACGCTCTACCAAGACGGCGCGGGTACGCAAGGAGGGGTAATGGCGATTGCCACCTGTCCGGACGGGCATCAGTCCGTTGCAATGGATTATTGCGATGTCTGCGGTTCGCCGATCGGGGCGCCCGCGCCGACGGTGGCGGTCGCGCTGTGCCCGTCCTGTGGGGCGCCGAGCAGCGGCCGATTCTGTGAAGTGTGCGGGCATGATTCGGCGCTGCCGACGCCGGCGGCGCGGACTCCGGCGTCCGCGCCCACCGAAACCGTCACTGCAACAGCGGTTTCCGCCGCATCGGGCGTGCTGACGTGGGTCGCCACCATTACCGCCGATCGTGAATTCTACGACCGGGTGCAGGCCCGCAAGGGCCCCGATGCCGATCAGGTCGAATTCCCGGCGTTCTATCCCGAGCGTCGAATCACCTTGCGCGGCACCGATATCCTGATCGGCAAGCACAGCGTCTCCCAGGGCCTGCAACCCGAAATCGATCTGGGCATCGCCCCGGCCGACGCCGGGGTCTCACGCGCGCACGCCACCATTCACGTCGTCGAGGACGGCATCAGCATCACCGACCTCGGCTCCACCAATGGCACCAGCCTCAATGGCAGTGAGGACCTGATTCCGGCCAATGTGGCGGTCCCGCTGACGAGCGGGGACCGCATCCATCTCGGTGGCTGGACCACCATCATCGTGACGGCAGAACCAGCCTGATCGTTCACCGAATGGGTGACCCACCGGATCCGAGCGTGGCATCGCGCAGCACTTCCTCGATGCTGCGCATGACGTGCGAGCGCCATCCGGCGTCCATGATCGAGCGTGCCCTTTGCTGGAGCGGGTTGTCCGGATCGAAACCGGCGTGCTCCAGGAACAATCGGGTGCCCTTGCCTTCGGGCCGCAAGGTCCAGGTGATCGTCCAATCGGCGCCGTGTTCGGCGGTCGGGTCGGCGTCGCGCCAGCCGACGCGCAGCATCCGCTCCAGCTCGAAGGCCAGCACCTCGGCCGCGATCACACCGGAAAAGCCGGTCGCCGGAATGGCTTTCGCATCAATGGTGTACCGGTGCCCGACCTCGAGCCGAAAATCGGCTGGCATGAACCACCGTGCGAGCAACTCCGGTTCGGTCAGTGCGCGCCACACCTTGCCGGGACTGTGCGCGAGAAACTGATCCACGTAGATGGCGGTCGGATCGTCGGTCATGGTCATTGCTCCTCCATGGTGTCCAGCAGGTCACGCAGCCCGGCCAACTTCTCGCGCCAGAACCGCTCGAACGGGTGCAACCATTCCTGGATCTCGTACAGCGGGGCTGCCTCCAGTCGATACAGCCGTTGTCGCCCGACCTTGTTCTCGCTGACCAATTCCGCCTCCCGCAGCACCCGCAGATGCTCGGAGAAGCTCGGCCGCGCCATTTCGAAGTGCGCGGCCAGGTCCGTCACCGGCTGCGGTCCGCCATCGCGCAGCAGCCGCAACACCTCGCGCCGAACCGGGCTGGCCAGTGCCGCGAAGACCCGGCCATCGGGCGCCTCGCCCGCCATCGCGGTCACCGGCCTGCGGCGGCCAGCACGAAACGGTTGCCGTCGGGATCTATCAGTGTGGCCTGGCGACCCCATGGCAGCTCGGTGGGACCCTCGACCTGCGCACCGGCCTTTGCCAGCATCGCGCAGTCCGCGTCGAGGTCCGCGGTTTCGAGAATGACACCGCTCGAACTGCCCGGCGTGAAACCCTGTTCCGCACTGGCCAGCGTGAACGCGGTCTGGGCGCCCTCGGGTGCGACCTGCAGCCAGCGCACCGGCCCCATCTGCTGATCTACAAGCAACTCGAATCCGAGCGTGGTGACATAGAAATCCTTGGCTCGCTCCTGGTCGGAGACGGGCACGGTAACGACCTTCGCATGGGTGATGTTCATGGTCCCGAATATAGGTAGGAAAAATCCTACATGTCAACAAGATGTAGATGGGACCGATCGGTTTGTTACTATGCGCGTAGTATGTGGTTATGGGGTTCGAGTGGCCGGACTGGGCGTTCGCGCACCTGATCGGCATCGGACCCCGAGAAGTACGCCAAGTCCTCGAAGGCGCTCGGCGGTGGCCGCGGATCGCCGATGACGGGAACGTCACGGTGTTGTCGGTCTGGGGTCGCACCGGCGCCGGGCGGCCGTTGATCGTGGCGACGCGCCAGCAGGACCAGTGGACCTGGCTGATCATCGGCGCCCGCGAGATGCGCGCCGACGAACTGAAAATGTTCGAGGAGTGGGAACAGGAGAACCGGTGATGAACGAGAAGGATTTCCCGTCCACCCCGGACGAAGTGACGGCGTTCATGGACCGACTGACCTTCAGCAATGAACCGGTCCCGCCGGACAAGGCGCCGCCGCCGCTCGCCCCCGGTGACGACATCGTGGTGACCAGTTCCATTCGCATGCCGCTGGAACTGCACACCCGGGTCAAGCAGTTGGCCGATGCCCGAGGCATCGGCATGTCGACGCTGATCCGCGAGTGGATGGAGGCCGCCATCGCCGAACTCGATGGCGATCAGCTGATCTCCCGCGCCGATGCGGTGCGGGCGCTGTCCCGACTGCACCCGATACACCGCGCCAGCTGACAGGTCAGGGGAACGGCAGGGGCTGGCCTTGCCGGGCGGTCAATAGTGCGGTCATCTCGCCGATTTCATTGCCCTGCTCATTTACCATCTCCAGCGCCGCCCGCGTGACCGCCGGGGCAGAGCCGGTATTGAAGGCGGTCTGCGCCATCGTCACACCGCCACGGTGATGGCGAATCATCAACTGTAGGAACAGGACTTCGGCCGCCGCACCGCGCAACCTGGCGAGCTGGGTGATCTCGGCAGTGGATGCCAGCCCGGGCATGGGGGCGCCGTGGCCGCCGTGCTCATGACCCATCCAGTGCATCGGCTGATCGGTGCTCAGCGGTAGGTCGAACAGTTGCAGCCAGCCGCGCAGCTGGGCGATTTCGGCGGTCTGCGCCAACGCGATCCGCTCCGCTACGCCGCGAATCTGCGGTCCCGCGTCGGCGGGCAGCGTTCGCGCGAGCAGTACCGCCTGCTCATGATGGACCGACATGTCCTGGGCGAAGCCGATATCCACGGTCGACAGCGGTCCGGCGCCTACGTCATCGCGCGGTCGATGTGCCCAAAACCCCACCGCCGCACCGACTATCAGGCAAATGACGGCCACCGCCGCGAATCGAAGGCGTTTACGAGCCAACGGTGGACTCCTGATCGGCGGGCGGTGTGTAGACCCCGTTATCCAGCCGCAGCACCATGAATCCGTTATCGGTGCAGGTGGTCCAGATCTGGTCACCATGGAACATCGGCGGCGACAGGCACCAATCCGAGCTGATATCGCCGCCGAACATCATGCCCGAGCGCGGGCCGAATATGGTCGCGGGATCGAGTTTGCCGTTGACGAGTTCGCGGGCCAGCGGGACGTAATTCCAGACCGGAGCGCCGATCACGGCGGTGTCGGCGTGCACCGAATTCACCAGCTGCCCTTGCCTGCCCGTCTGCGCGGGCGGGTTGTAATAGGCGATTTCGCGGATGTCGCCGGGATCGCGCACATCGAAGACGCGAATGCCCGAGGCGATCCAACTGCATGCCAGCGCGGTCGGATCCGCGGGCCGATCGGCGACGCAATAGTGCGCGTCGTAGGAGAAGATTCCGTTGCCGGTCGCCGATTGGGCGTGCTCGCCGAGGTTCGCGGGCATATTGATCTCGAGTTTGATCGTCGCGACTTTCCTGGCATCTGCGGGATCGGCGACGTCGATCAATTTCACACCGCCGGAACCGGCTTCGTCGCCGGTGAAGATATACGGCCTGCCGTCGTAGGTAACCGGAACCGACTGCTGGTCGAAGTACCCGTCGGCCCAGTGATACGTCGCAATCTGCGGCACCACCGGATAGGGATCCCGGCGCTGGATCGCACTGATGTCGAGGATATTGATCCCGTTCTGGATGGAGAAGTACATGGTGTTGCCGTCCGGGCTGATGCCGAAACCGTGTGCGGTCAGCGATTGCAGTCCGTGCCAGATCACCCGCGAATTCGCCGGATCGCTCACATCTATGGCGGTGAGCAGCCCCGGGCTGGTGCTGGAAGCCCAGTAGGTATTGCCATCGGGGGAGAAGCCGCCCTCGTGCGACAGGAATGGCAACGGCATTGTCAGATCGGTGCCGGGACCGGGATTGAGCAGCACCGGGTGTGCGCAGTCGGAGATGTCGTAGATGGAGAAGTACGCGGTGCCGGTGGTGATCGGAACGGCGGTCGCGGCCAATAGCTTCCGCGCGGTATTGACCTTCAAGGTCTCCCAGGTTCCGCCCAGCATCGCGGGCTCGTTCAGCGTCGCGGTGTGCACCGGATGCGCCGGATCGGAAACATCGAGGACGTGTACGCCCGGCGCTGCACCATCGAGCAGGTTCCCGGGAAAGAACGTGCCCGTATAAGAGCAATGGTCGTAGGTCGGCGACAGAATCCCGCCTCCCTGCTGCTGCAACCCGCCGACGAACGAAATATTGCACCGATACCCCTCGGTGCTGCGCCCACTGGCCCGATCCACCGCCGGAACATCACCCTGCAACCCGGTCTCCGGCAGCGATCCGGCCCCGCACTCCGCCTTCGGGACCGCCGACTGCGCGATATCGGTCCAGGTGTATATCCCGGCCCGCGCGGGCGCGGGCAATCCGATCATGGTGAACGAAATAATAAGTGCCGCAACAGCACCCAGCATCGGCAGTCGTGGCATCCAACCCCTCCGAACATTCCGCAAAACGTCCGCACCACCATCTGGTCAGCCCCACCCGGAGCGCGGACCTAGAACACGTTACAACTCGACGTGTCGCCACAGGCCCGTTTCCGCCGATCCCCTCGGCTATCCGGCAGACAACACGCCGCCGCCCGGGGTGGGATGAGTGTCACGGTCGCACTCGATGCCGAAAATGGCTGGCGCTCGGCTGCGAACATGGCAGGTATGGAATCGGCCGTTTACCTGATCACCGGCATTCAAGCCGCTGGGAAGTCGACCGTCGCCCAGGCGCTGGCGCAGCGGTTGCCGCGATCGGCGCATGTGCGCGGGGATGCGTTCCGGCGCTTCATTATCGGCGGTCGGGCGGAAATGAGCCCCGAACCGTCGGCGGCGGCCTTGGACCAACTGCGGCTGCGCCATGCGCTGGCCGCGCATACCGCCGACGGGTACGCGGCCGCCGGGTTCACCGCGATCGTCCAGGATGTCGTGCTCGGGGAATTCCTGCCGTGGACCATCGAGCGGATCAAGACTCGGCCGCTGTACGTGGTGGTACTTGTGCCGACACCGGCCGCTGTCGCGGCTCGGGAGGCCGGCCGGAGCAAGGCTGCCTATGACCGCTTCACGGTCGAGAGCCTGGACGTGGTCCTGCGGACGCAGACGCCGCGCATCGGATTATGGTTGGACACTGCCGATCTCACGGTTGAGCAGACCGTCGACCAGATTCTCGAGCGGGCCCGACCCCTCGATGACGGGGGTGATTCGGCTCGATATCATCCGATCGGATGATTGGTCAGCGGCGTCAACTGGTGGATGTCGTGGCGCATGCGCAGTTCGGCGATCTCCTCGGGGTCCGGCGGTCCGCCCGCGCTCAGAAGATCGGTCAGTTCCTGGAGATACAACTCATGTCCAGACGGAGAGACCAGGAACAGCATCCGCGCGGTCTGCTTGCCGGGGTTGAAGAATGCGTGTGGGCAGCCCGCGGGCACATGCATGAAACTGCCGGGCCCGCCACGGAATACGGTCGCCCCACTCTCGGCTTCCCAGGTGCGCCAGTCGCCGACGGGCTGGGACTTCGGATGGAATGCGAGCAGATCGAGTTCGCCGTCCAGTACGAAGAACACCTCCTCGGCATGGCCGTGCCAGTGCGCACCGACATCGAAACCCGGCGGCACCTCGGCCTCGAAGGTCGACCAGATATCGGAGCGCTCGGCACCGACCTTCAGCGTCATGGTCTGCAGTCGTCGCCCCGCACCGGGCGGCAGCAGAAGCCCATCGGTCATGGTTCCTCGCAGAATTATCGGGCCCCAGTCGGCATCCGGGGTCGAGCCGAATATGGTCGACTGACCATGTAAATGATGCTAGCCGGAACGACGGGAATCGGTCATGGTAGCGATACTGCTGGGCAAGAACTTGCTATGCGCCGCCGCGTTCGATATCGAAGCAGGGCCGCCTATTTCGGCACCAAGATGCCGGTCGGGTCGGCTTTGCGAATGGGTGGATCGGCCTGTGTGGTGCAATCGGTTCTATCGCGGCGATCGATCACATCGGCGTCACGATCGGCATACCCGGGTGCCACTTACCCGAATCAGTGATCGCACCAGGCAAGATCGCCGTGTGTATGCCCGCGCGGTGCGGGTATGCGCCACCTGTGACCGCCGGTGACCAGAACTGGGACCGCCAAACCAGGCAGGAGACCGAAACCCAGCGGCTGGACCGCAATTGGGCCAGCCTGATCCAAGAGTTGCGGGTGGTCCAGACCGGCGTGCAATTCCTCATCGGAGCGCTGCTGATCCTCCCGTTCCAGGCCGGATTCGCCACCTTGTCGCAGCCGATGCGACTGCTCTACCTCGCCACGGTGGCCGCGGCGATGGGTGCGACGGTCTTCCTGGTTGCGCCGGTGGCATGGCATCGAATCCTGTTCCGGCGGCACCGGCTCGGCAATGTCGTCGCCGCAGCGCACCGCTGCGCCATGGCCGGGATCGCGCTGCTCGGACTCGCGCTGACCGGTGCGACGGTGCTGGTGACGGCCACCGTCGCGGGACCGGCACCAGGAGTGGTGTCGGGTGTGGTGGTCGCAGTGCTGTTCGCGGTTGCCTGGGTGCTCGCGCCGTGGCGCTGGCGCAATGTTGGCGACCGATCGGATGGTTGAACCGGGGCGAGCGACCGTGCCAGACTATTGAGAGGTTGAGACTACAGCCGACCCCGGTCCGACAAACGACACACCATGCGGGACCGGCCAGCGGGAGCTGGCGTAGCGACCCTGACGAAGGCGACTACCGACGCGGCGTAACGATCCAGCCGCGTTACCGCCACCTCCCGCCGTCCTGTCGCGCAGGATCGGGCATCCCTCTGGGAGGTTTGATATGTCCGCCGTTCTTCAGTACCGATCGGACGGTCAGCACCGGGCCGGATTGCGGCCGCGGAGTCGGTTCTGGGCGCAACGGATGGACCGCCGCAGACAATGCGTGGTCATCCGCGCCGAGGGTGAACTCGATGCGGCCGCACTCCCGGAATTCCGCGCGATGCTCGAGCGGGCGGTGGCCACCCGCTGTCATGCGGTCATCCTGGACCTACGCGCCACCAGATTCCTGAGTATCCGCGCTGCGGCCGCCATCGGCGCTATCACCCACCGAGCCGCGCGCGGCGGTCCGAATGTCCGGGTCGTGTCGGGTCGCCGTGAGGTCGACCGCGTGCTCGCCGTCACCGGCGTAGGCGCGATATGCTGCGATTTTCCGTCGATGCGCGCGGCGCTCGACACCTGATATGGCCTTAAGTCCCTGGTCTGGCCGATATCCGGCGTTGAGCGCTGGCACACTCCATACTTGCGGCTGTGACAGAGAGTCGATCGGTTTCGCCCGAGGACGCGCGGGCGTTGGGCCGGGTTATCGGCGCGGGTAAACCGCAGCGTATCGGGACCTTCCACTTCTGGTTCGCCGATCAGCGGTGGGAGTGGTCCGATGAGGTCGCACTGCTGCACGGATACGAGCCGGGAACGGTGCAACCGACTACCGAGCTGCTGCTCTCGCACAAACATCCCGAGGATCGCGCACAGGTGGCCGACACCCTGGCCAAATCCATCGAGACCGCGCGGCCGTTCTCGAGTCGGCATCGGATCGTCGATACCGCGGGCCAGGTGCACCACGTCATCGTGGTCGCCGATCAGATGCTCGACGAGGCGGATTCGGTGATCGGAACCTCCGGGTACTACATCGACCTCACCGCCGCGCTCGACGAGCGTCAGCAGGAGACCCTGGACGATGCGCTGCCAGAGCTGTACGAGGCACGGGCGGTGATCGAGCAGGCCAAGGGCGCGCTGATGCTGGTCTACGGCCTCAACCCCGACCAGGCCTTCCGCATGCTGAGCTGGCGCTCCCAGGAGACCAATATCAAGCTGCGGACACTGGCCGTGCGATTGGTCGCCGATCTGAGCTCGCTCACCGATTCGGTGGCCGATCTGCGCACGAAATTCGACCATCTGCTGTTGACTGCGCATGAACGGATCGAGGCGGACTGATTCGAATCCCCACCGGTTGCGATGTTTCGATCGTGGTCGGCCGGGTAAGTCGCGAATGGTCCCCGACCCGAAGGCAGGTTCCGGTCGGCTCGGAGGAATAGGTGGTGATGGGCATGGGGGAGTGGAGTTCCCAGTCCGCTGCAGAGAAGACAACGACGATCGGGGTTCGCATCCCCGCCCAGCTCGAGCAGCTGACCATGCTGCGCGCGCTCGCCGAAACCGTTGCGCTGATCGCGGATTTCGCGATCGATGAGGTGGTCGATATCCGGCTCGCACTCGACGAGGTGGCCACCTCCCTGATCCTGGACGCGGCGCCGGGCTCCACGCTGGACTGCGACTTCACCTACAGCGACAGCGAGATGTTCGTGCACGTCGCCTCGGTGTCGGTATCGGAGTCGGTGGTCGGTCAGGCCGGATTCGGCTGGCATATCGTTCGCACGCTGACGCAGTCGATCGCCGCGGTGCAGGAGCCCTACGACAGTTCGGTCTCCGGCTATCCGACGATCGTCGACTTCAGCTGGGCGCGAGGCAGCGATGGCGGCTGAGTCGAGAGCACACCGCGACAGCTACGACAATATCGAGCCACTGTTCGAGAAGATCGCCGCCCTGGACAAGGCCGATCCCCGTCGAGAAGCGTTGCGGGAGGAGCTGATCGGCCGGTGCCTGCCGCTGGCCGAACATATTGCGCGCAAGTTCTCCGGGCGCGGCGAGAACTTCGACGATCTGCTACAGGTGGCCCGCTTGGGGCTGGTCCAGGCCGCGGATAGATTCGATGTGACCCGCGGTTCCTCGTTCCTGTCGTTCGCGGTGCCGACCATCATGGGCGAGGTGCGCCGACATTTCCGGGACAACACCTGGGCGGTGCGCGTGCCGCGGCGCACCAAGGAGATCCAGCTCAATATCGGCCCCGCCGTCGAGGCGATGGCGCAGCGGCTGGGCCGCTTGCCGAAGGCCCGCGAGATCGCCGCTGAGCTGTCGGTGGACCTGGTCGAGGTCACCCAGGCGCTCATCGCGGGCAATGCCTACCAGTCCAGCTCCATCGACGCGGTGGTCGGCGATGACATCGAGAACGCACCCCTGCCGCTGCTGGACAGTCTCGGCTCGGAGGAGCCCAGCTACCAGTACGTGGAGGACTACCTCGCGGTCCGGCCGCTGATCGAGGACCTGCCGGAGCGGGAACGGCAGGTGCTCATCATGCGTTTTTTCGAGACCAGGACCCAGTCTCAGATCGCCGAGCAGCTGGGCGTCTCGCAGATGCACGTCTCCCGGATACTGTCCAGAACGCTCGGCAAGCTGCGCGATCAAGCGCTGCGCGATTAGCTTGTTGGGAAGATGTTGTCGCCCAATGTGTTTCGTTGTGATCGGATCCACTGTTTGCCCGAGGTTAGGTGCGGGTACGCGTCAGATAGCCGGACAAACGATGCCGACGCGCAAGGAGGTCGTCATGAACGATCAGCGACGACCGGGCACCCGAGAGCCGTACGCGGGACCGGGGGCTTCGAGTTCGCTGAAGAAACCGCCGGAGTCGATCTCTCGCGCCGAGAGTTCGCAACAGGCCGGTCGCATCCTCGTCACCCGCAATCATGATGTGATCCGACGTTGGGCCGAGCAGCGCGGCGCCCGCCCGGCCACCATGCCGGGTAGCGAATACGACGGTCGCCTCGGCGTACTGCGTTTCGACTTTCCCGGCTACGGCGGCGCGGTGCTGCGCGCGGTCGGCTGGGACGAATGGTTCGCCACCTTCGACGCGCGACAGCTCATGTTCCGCTATCAGGAGCGCCGGGCCGACGGCGGGCCCAGCAATTTCAACCGGCTGGAGCAGTCCCAGCGCGATGAATGGTGACTCGGTCATTGTGACCGAGATCACTCTCAATTTGCGCAAACGGGTCCGTGCCGCCAGGGTGGAGTAGCCGGACGCTAACCGAGTGCTCGTGACCTGCCGTTTACCGAATGGCTGCTACGGGTACTTCCGAAGTTGGCAAAGGTGCTCGAAGGCGGACTGTCGCGTCGGTTATGGGTACGCGAGTCTCCGCGTCGCGTCGCGTCCGCGTGGCTGCAAGGGATGAGGGCTTGACCGCAAACCTGATGATCGTTGACGACGACGAAGTGGTCCGGGGCGCGCTGCGCACGGCGATGGAGGACGAGGGTTACGACGTCGCCGAGGCGCACGAGGCCGAGGACGCACTGACCTATCTGCGCAGCAATGCCGCCCCCGATGTGATGATCGTGGAGCTGATGCTCGGCGATATGGACGGCTTCGATTGCATCCGGGAGATCCGGCGCGAACACGACGTGCCGATCATCGTGGTCAGCTCCCGCGACGATACCCACGATGTGGTGGCCGCCCTGGAGGCGGGCGCCGACGACTATGTCACCAAGCCGTTCGAGATCAAGGAGATCTCTGCCCGCATGCGCGCGCTGCGCCGCCGCGCCCGACTCACCATGGAACGGGAAGCGCCGCGGGAGGCTGTCCTCGATGCGTATCCGGACGCACCACTGGTGCTCGATCGCGACGGTGGCGCGGTGCGCCGCGGCGAGGACGAAATCCGGCTCACCATTACCGAGTTCAAATTGCTCTGCGAACTCGCAGAGTCGCCGGGCCGGGTGCTCAGCCGCTCGGTATTGCTCGAAAGAGTTTGGGACGACGGCTTTTTCGGCGATGAGCGGATCGTCGATGTGCATATGCGCCGCCTGCGCACCAAGATCGAGCGCGATGCCTCCGATCCACACATTGTGGTTACCGTGCGCGGACTTGGGTATCGGCTCGATCCGCAGCGCTGAAACATCGAAAAGTGTGACCTAGCCTGCAGTTGTGATCTTTTCGTAACACAACCGCAAAGAGATCGACCGGTTCACCTCAAAGTTGCTCCGCAAGCCTGGATGAGTACTGCAGACCCGACCAGGGAGACGTATGTCACTGCACACCTTGTCCACCGCAACGATTGATCCATCGGTCACCGAATACCCTTCGGCCGTACCGATTTCGGCGCCACACGCGCAGCCGGTACTGCGCCAACCACGAGTCGGTGACGCGGCCGAGATCTGGCGTATTGCCAAGGATTCGCGGGTCCTCGACACCAATTCCAGCTACGCCTACCTGCTGTGGTGTCGCGATTTCGCCAGCACCTCGGTAGTCGCCGAAGTGGGCGGCCGGGTCGTCGGATTCGTGATCGGCTACCTGCGCCCGCAGGCGCCGGAGACTGTCTTCGTGTGGCAGGTGGCGGTCGAGCGCGAACAGCAGGGACGCGGCCTTGGTGCCGCACTGCTGGAGACGCTGCTCGACACCGCTGCGGCCGCAGGCGTTTCCGCACTGGAGACGACGATCGCGCCGGACAATCCGGCCTCGATCGCGATGTTCGGTTCGGTCGCACGCCGACGGGCCGCGCGAATGACCAAGCGCTCCCTATTCGATTCCGATCTCTTCCCCGACAGCCACGCTGACGAGGACCTCTATCTGATCGCCCCTACCGTCCGAAAGCAGGAGGATCGCCGTTGATTACCGCCGAGACGACCATTTTCGAAGAGCTCGAATCCAATGTCCGCGGATATTGCCGGGCCTGGCCGACGGTGTTCACCACCGCGTCGGGTACCTGGTTGCGCGCCGAGGACGGCAAGGAGTACCTCGACTTCTTCGCCGGTGCGGGGGCGTTGAACTACGGTCACAACAACCCGGTGCTCAAGCGGCCGCTCCTGGAGTACATCGCCGGTGACGGGATCACGCACGGACTGGATATGTCGACCGTGGCCAAGCGGCGACTGCTGGAAACGTTGCGCGACACCGTTTTCGCGCCGCGCGGCCTGGACTACAAGGTCCAGTTCCCCGGACCGACCGGTGCCAATGCCGTTGAGGCCGCGTTGAAGTTGGCCCGCAAGGTCACCGGACGCGAGACGATCATCAGCTTCACCAACGCTTTTCACGGCATGTCGCTCGGCGCACTGTCGGTGACCGGCAATGCCGCCAAGCGGGCGGGCGCTGGTGTGCCGCTGGTGCATGCCGCGCATATGCCCTATGACGGCTACTTCGACAACACCACCGCCGATTTCCAGTGGATGGAGCGGGTCCTCGACGACACCTCCTCCGGTTTCGACCGGCCCGCCGCGGTGATCGTGGAGACGATCCAGGGTGAGGGTGGGGTCAATATCGCACGACCGGAGTGGCTGCGGCATCTGGCCGAATTGTGCACGGCCCGTGGCATTCTGCTGATCGTCGACGATGTGCAGATGGGCTGCGGCCGGACCGGGCCGTTCTTCTCCTTCGAAGTCGCTGGCATCACCCCCGATATCGTGACGCTGTCGAAGTCCATCGGCGGCTATGGGTTGCCGATGGCGCTGGTGCTGTTCAAACCGGATCTCGACCAGTGGGCACCGGGCGAGCACAACGGCACTTTCCGCGGCAATAACCCGGCCTTCATCACCGCGCAGACCGCGCTGGAGCACTTCTGGTCCGATGGTGCGCTGCAGGCCTCGACCGAGGCGAAGGGACAGCGCGTCGGAGCGGCACTGACCCAGGTGGCCGAGTACTTCCCTGGTATTTCGACGCGGGGTCGCGGACTGGTGCACGGCATCGTGTTCGACGATCCCTCGCAGGCGGGCAAGGTCTGCCAGATCGCCTTCGAGCGCGGGCTGCTGGTCGAGACCTCCGGTTCGCTGGACGAAGTGGTGAAGCTATTGCCGCCGTTGACCGTCACCGATGACGAGATCGAGCACGGTCTGCGCGTGCTGACCGGCGCGATCGGCACCGTCTGCGGACAGGAGCGCTGAGATGATCGTGCGCAGCACCGCGGAGATCACCGGTACCGACCGCGATGTCGAGGGCCTTGGCTGGCGCAGTAAGCGCATCGTGCTCGGCGGCGACGGCGTCGGATTCTCCTTCCACGAGACCACCATCGAGGCCGGAACCGTGCACGAGTTCCACTACCGCTATCACGTGGAGGCGGTCTGGCTCATCGAAGGCGAAGGGACGCTGACGGATCTGGACAATGGCGTCACCTACGAATTGGCGCCCGGCTCGATGTATCTGCTGGACGGACACGAACGCCACCGTCTGGAGGTGCGGACCGAGATGCGGATGATGTGTGTGTTCAACCCGCCGGTCACCGGGCAGGAGGTCCACGACAGTAACGGTGTCTACCCGCTCGTCGCGGCCCAGATCGGCGGATAGGAGGCGCAATGACGTTGGTGCACACCGACGATCGCTACCCGACCCGGCTCGCCACCCCGGGTCGGCATCAGGACCGCACCGATCCGACCGTATGGGGTGCGGCCGATTCCGAGGAGCTGGCATCTTTCGACGCCAACGGTTTCGGCATGGTCGAGCAGCTGCTTACGCCCACCGAGGTGGACGAGTTCAGCGCTGAAATCGACCGTCTCGCAAGTGCTCCGGAGCTGCACGGTGATGACCGGGTGATCGTGGAGAAGGGCTCGAATCGAGTGCGCTCGGTGTTCGAGGTTCATCGGCTCAGCGCCGCGATCGCCGACCTGGTGCGCGAATCCCGGGTCGCCGGATTGGCCAGGCAGATGCTCGGCTCCGAGGTCTATATCCACCAGAGCCGGGTCAACTACATGCCCGGCTTCCGCGGCACGGGCTTCTACTGGCACTCGGATTTCGAGACCTGGCACGCCGAGGACGGTATGCCAGCGCCGCGCGCGGTCAGTCTATCGATCGCCCTGACCAACAATTACCCGATCAATGGCAGTCTGATGGTTATGCCCGGTTCGCACCGCACGTTCGTGCCGTGCATCGGCAGCACCCCGGCCGAGCACTATCGGGAGTCGTTGCAGGAACAGGAGATCGGCGTGCCCACCCACGCCGATATCGCCGCGCTCGCGGACCGCTACGGGATCACTCAGTTCACCGGTGCCGCCGGATCGGCCCTGCTGTTCGATTCGAATATCATGCACGGCTCGTCGAACAACATCACCCCGTTCCCGCGCTCGAATATCTTCCTGGTGTTCAACAGCGTGGAGAACACCTTGGTTGAGCCGTTCGCCGCTCCGGCGCCGCGCCCGACCTATATCGCCAGCCGGGACTTCACCCCGGTGTAGTTCGTCGCGCGCCGTACGTCATGCGGGCATCAGCGATGGTGTCGACCCGCGTACGGCGCGCGCCTGCCGCGCTCGGTTTGCCCGAGACCGGTTGCCCGCGTGCGCATTCGGTTGTATGGATTGCGATTGTCAGCCGTAGATGTGCATCGTGACCGTGAGTGTCGCGAGGCGGGTGGCCAGACCGAGTTCGCGAGCGCCGCGCTCGATATCGTCGCGATCGTCGGGGGGCAGCTCGGCCCAGATCTCACCGAAGCGGACCTGGGTATCGGTGTCGGCCCCGGCGAGGACGCGCAGCAGGGTGGGCCTCAGGTGCCCCGTGGTCGCGATCGCGGGTAGCGCGGCCAGCGTTGATTCGGGCAATTCCAGAAGATTGGCACCGATTCGGCGTTGGACGTCGAGCTCGGTGCGCTCGACCAGATTGAGCAGGCCGCGCCAGAGTATCGGATCGGTCTGTTCCGCGAGTGCCGCGACCAGTGCCGACATCGCCCGGGTATCGGCGGTGATCGGGTTCGCCGCCACGGTGTCCAGGGCAGATGGGCTCAGATAGGCGGTAAAGCGGAGCAGGTCGTTGCTCGCACCGTGCTCGATCGCGGTGCTGGCCAGGTCGGTAATGGCTTCGGGCGGTCCGATATCGAGCAGGATGTCGCCGAGCGCCTCGAGCACATCCTCATCGCAGCGGGCGAACACCGATACGGCCGCCAGTCGCAGATCGGTCGATCCGGCGAGGACCGTCTCGAGCATGCGCGGTACCCGGTCCAGTGGTCCGGTCAGCAGTTGACGCACAATCGCGCTGATATTCGAGGCCGAGTAGGCGTAGGCCGCCGAGAGGATCAGCCCAGCGTCGTCCGGCACGCCTGCCTCGATGGCTCGGATCAGCGGTGTGGTGGCGTAGCCCAGGAACGGACCCGCGGTGACATAGTCTCGGCGGCGCAGCAGCTCGTTAGCGATGCGCACGATCGGTTCGGGCGGGGCGATCTCCGCGAGTTTCCCGACGGTGTGCGGGTCGATATACGGCGCGCAATCGGCGGCATATTTCGGATCCACCATCCTGGCGGCTTCCGCCGCCCTCTTGGGATGCGCGATGCCGACCGCCCCCGCCGCACGTCCGCCCATCAGCGGCGGCACGGTCCGCTGCACCAGCGGCAGCGAAATGCTCAGTGGAATGAACGGCACCAGCATGCTGATCCGCTTGAAGGTCGCCGCGTGGTCGTCGAAGATGACGCGTGCCATGCGCTGTTGCAGTTCGTGCAATTGCTCGGCGCCGAGCCGTTCCAGATGCGCCAGGCGCTCGACGGGAACATCGAGCGTGCGGGCCAGCAGAATGAGCTGTGCCCTGGTCACCATATCGGGCCCACCCTGCATCGATTCGCTCTGCGACGCCGACTTCATCAGCCGAGCCGATTCCCGAACATGAACTTCTTTGCCGCCGTGCGCAGCGGCCAGGGCAGCGCGCTCACCAACCTGTCGACGACCGCGGCGAGCCCGGCCGTCTCGGCCTTGCGCGCAGCGCGGAACATGATCAGCAGTTCGGCGGCCTCTGCATCGGAGAGTTGATCCAGGGCCGCGACCGGACCGCCCAGTTGAAGTTCGAGATCTGCTCTGGCGGTCATGTTTGCTCCCGGTTTCCCAGGCCCCGCGCAATGACGGTGCACGAAGCGTTCTCGATCATATTGTGCAATGCCACATGGGCTGCGGGAATCGGTTCGCTGGCACGGGATATACGGCAACTTCGGGCACGCAACGAACACTTGATCTAGGTGTTACCGCTGGGTACAAACGCATAACAATGCCGTCTCGACCAGATCGATTCGGCCTCCCGAGAAATGCATGCAGTTGGTTACGGATGTCATCAATGTCGACGCGGAGTGCGAGGTAGCGCGCAAACCCTGTGGGATCTGCTGGTGGTCCGCAAATGTCGAATGTTCCCAGGAATCGGCGTGCCAGCGGGCCGAGATATCGGATACGCATCCGCTGATCCGCGGCGGTACGGCAGGGACACCGATCACCGCACCGCCGCTACGGCTCGTCGTCGGCCAAGAGGGATACACCTTCGAATTACACTGCTCGGCAGCTTCGTCGCTGTGCGGTTGCGGTGGTGACGTCGAAGACCGGACGCGGGTCACTGTCACCTGACGGCGTGGTAGTTATCGGGCGACAATGCGCTCGGTGACAATGCGTTCCAGCGCGGCGAGATCCTGTTCGAGCATCCGGAACAACCAGTAGATGCCGATGAACGCCACCGCGCTGCCGACACAGAGCACGCGCACCGCAACGATGACCGCCGGAATGTCCATGGCGGGAATGAACGTCGCGCCCGCGATGCCCAGCAGCGGTACGGCGGCGGCGATGGCGAGGAAATAGGTGCTGCGGCGGTCGAGTTGGCGCAGTTGTGCGTCGTCGTCGGCGCCGAGTCCACTGTGCGGCAGGAACATCGGATAGATGCTGCGCACGGCATAGAAATTGACCAGGAAATATGGGTAGGCCATGGCGATCGCGCCGCAGACGATCTGGGTGATGAAGAAGTGCAGATAGGCCCCGGCGGTGAGGTGGTTGCCCGAGACCTGCACCGAAACCGGGACGACCACACCGGCCAGCACCCATAACGCAAAGCAGGTCAACACAGTTCGGCGGCCGAGTTGCAGTGTGTCGGTGCGGGCTCTGGTCAGCGTGGGTGCGTCGTAGGACTTGCCCGTGCGTAGCCCATGTGAGATGGACCAGGGATTCATCACCAGCACGATGGTGATAATGACCCCGATGAGGAAGCAGATGCCGTAGGTGATGACGGCGATCTGATCGAAGCGGTGCTGTGCCTGCTCATCGAGTTTGGCAATGATCAAGGTGCGATTGTGGTTGTAGCTGTACAGGATTGCCAATGCGTTGGGAACGGCGATGGCCAGCGCCATGATGGGATGCATGAGCAGTCGGGCGCGTAGCCGCCAACTGTGCGGCGGCGGGTCGACCAGATCGCGGGCGCGCGCGTCGAGACTGACGTCGAACTGCTGGGCCATATCCGCCCCGCGTGCCCACCGCCGTTCGCGATCCGGTTCGAGGGCGCGGACCAGCGCGCGGCGCAGCGCGGCCGGACAGTCGGCCGGAAGGTCCTGGTACGGCAGCGATTGCGGGCTGCCCGCGCGGCGGTCCAGCATGCCGTCGAGTGTGGTGCGGTCACCGCCGGTCGCCATCTTGTCATCGAAAGGTTTACTGCCGGTGAGCAGTTCCCACAGCATCACCGCCAGTGCGTAGAGGTCACTGCGCGTGTCCAGGTCGGCGGCCGTCGTCGATTTGTCCGGATGCACGGCGGCCAGCTGCTCCGGTGACATATAGGCCAGGGAACCGCCGAAGTAGGCGACCGGGCTGTCACCGGAGACATTGCCGCTGAAGCTGATATTGAAATCGGCGAGTTTGGGAATGCCCTCCGCGGTCAGCAGCACATTGGCCGGTTTGATATCGCGGTGCAGCACACCGCAGCGTCCGGCGTAGTCCAGCGCCAGGGCGAGTCTGCGCCCGAGCCAGGCGATGGTCTCCGGCCAGGACAGTGCAGCCAATTCGGCACGCACCGCGGATTCACTGGGCTGGATCTCGCCCTTATCGGCGAGTACTGAGTCGATGACGTCGAGTAGGAGCGCGCCGCTGCGCTCGGCTTCCGGAGTACTGCGCACCCGCTCCAGCACTGTGAACAGCGTGCCGCCCGGCACGTATTGCATATAGAGCAGCCGCAGTCGACGGCGCTGCAGAACCCGCTGGTCGAAGACCCGCACAATGTAGTCGTGGTCGAGCTGGGCGAGGGTTTGCGGTTCGGCACCCTTGTCCTGGGAGATCTTCACCGCGACGAGCCGCTGCATCGAACGCTGTCTGGCCAGGAAGACCCGTGCGAATGCGCCACGGCCCAGACCGGTCATCAGGTCGAAATCGTCGATCGTCTGGCCGACATCGATATCGTCGAGATCCACCGGATCGGCGGCGACCGTCAGCAGTGTGCTGCGGTAGTCGTCGGTGGCCAGCATCTCCGAGAGCTGCTGTGCCTGCTCCGGGTAGGCCGCGGTGTATTCCTCGACGGCTACCGAACTGCCCGCGCGCCTGCGGACATGGAACTCCTCGTAGATGAGATCGGGCGGCAATGGCCAGGTCCGCAATTCCGGCAGGTCGTCGACGTATTCGGCGAGACGCTTCGGTTCGGTGCCGCGCATCCAGCGGTTCGCCAGATCGACCTTGATCAGCTCGATCAGCGACACCCGGCGGATGGCGGGGGAGTCCGGCAGGTAGGCGGGTAGATCCGGGGGCACGTCGGCCACCCGCCAGGCCTCGGCGAACCGCTCGACTACCTCGGCGACACCGCGAGAACCACCCGGCGAGCGGTCCGGAGCGGCCGTCGCCCCCGCAACCGGCGGAGCGGAGTGCGCCATCTGCGCATCGTAGCCCCGTCGATACCCCGAAGACCCCCGAGTCGGGCAAGTGATTTGTCAGCTCGAGGGGTAGCGATATCACAGTCGCCCGAGCACGGCCGGCCACATCGAATTCCGCTGGCGCTCAGCCGGAATTGACCGATTGACCGGGTTTCTCGGTTTGCTCCTCGGCCACGCAGGCGCGCCAGGCGCTGGCCTCGGCGTGATTGCCCTGACGTTCGAGCAGTTCGGCAAGCCCGACCATGGCGCGTAATTCGCGTCGATCGGCGGCAGTGCGCCACCAGCGTTCGGCATCGCCGAGCTCACCGCGGCGGAGCAAGACGACTCCGAGGTCATAGGCCGCCCCGGCGTGCCCGGCACCGGCAGCCTGTGCCCACAGCCCGCAGGCCTGCTCCTCCTCACCGCGCCCGAACATCGCGACGCCGAGATCGTAGAGCGCACTGCGATAACCGGGGTCGCCATCCCCGGCGGGCCGCTGCTGCTGCGGTTCCGGCTGTGGTGGCTCTGCGACCGGGTTGTGGCTGGAATCTACGGCTGCCGGTTCCCGCGTCTGCGGAGACTGAGCCTGCATTGTGTCCGTAACCAGTGCTGGCGGTTCCGCTGGCCGGGCTGTTGACGGCAGTTCTGCCAACCGGGCCAGCGCGGGCTGCAATGGTGTGGTTTGCTCTGCTTCCGGGATCTCGGGCCGGGCGAATGACGTTTGCGATGGCTCCGGGAACCGCACCAATTCGAGGTCTGGTGGTGTCGGCTGCGGCTCCGGGAAGCGAGGCTGCTCGGCTTCGACGGCCACCGTTCGCTGTGGTGCGGTCAGCGGCGGCGACTGTGCGGCGGGGGATTCGACGGGCCGCGTGTGCTCCGGCGCCGGAATGTTGGAAACGAAGGAGGGCGGGGTTGGGGCGGAGACGGCGGGGAGGCTCGCAGTGTCTACTTCGATTACGAGATTGGCGAAGTTGGGCGGACCCTCGCCGACGCTGCACCAGAGAATGAGTCGGCCGGTCGGGGGCTGTTCGATGAGGATGCCGTAGTTGCCGCTCCAGGATTTCTGCGCGCCGTAGGCGTCCACCCAGACGGGCGTGAGGGAGAACAGCGCGCCCGGATCGGTCGGGATCACTTCGAAACTCACGCCCGCGGCGAGGGCATCGCTCCACACGTCGACACCGGCGAGGCGTCTGCCATCGATGCCGATATGCCCATCTATCACCGATAGTCCGATTCCGTGCCCGCGCAGCCCCGCGGGCGGGGCGGCGGACAGCAGGGTCATGGTGACCAGGATCGGCGCGGGCCCGACCTGCTCGGTGTACATGGGGTAGATCAGACTGCCGTTCCAGGTGATCGGATCGGCGGAGCGGTAGCGGGCGGCCAGCGGTAGGTGCTCCGGCGAATTCTGGGCATACCAGTGCGAATACGGCTGATTCATATCGCGCCCCGACTTTCCACCGATGCTTCCTCGCCCCTGCCTACGCGGTCCGGCCGGTACTACCGTACTCGTCTCCTATCTGCCCGGCGGCTCAATCCTGAGAGGACCGTACACGGCCCCGCCGAACCTTGGCGCCGAGTAGTTCCTCGCCTGTTCTGGTACCCATTTCGAGTTCGTCGAGAGCCTGCACGAGTCTGCGTTCCTCCCATTGGAAATGCGATTCCAGGATGGCGGCCAGGCCGTCGAGTTCGCGCCGTACGGTAGCGGAATTATCCGGCCCGATCGAGTCGAGCAGTTCGGTCAGCCTGCGCAGGATATCGGCGACCAGTTGGTGGTCCGCACGCAGTTCCGCCAGTACCGGCGCCAGTTCCGGAAACTGCCCAGCAAGCGCCGGGAAGCCCGCGGCGTCTTCGCTGGTGTGGTGTCGGGTCAGCGCGGCGCAGAATGCAGTGCAGTGGGCGCGAAGTTGCGTCGGCCGCAGATCGGAACCCGCTGCGTAGGCGCTGACATCCGCTCGGATTCGGGTGAGTTCAATGCGGAGCCAGTGGTGGATCGCCACGAGTTCCTGTCCGAGGGCGCGCGCCCGGTTCGCGTCGAGATGAGTTGCTGTCATGGATCGTCTCTCGATCGAGGAAGTCGCACGGGCCGTGTGGCTCCGCAGACAATGGTGGGGATGCGTCGGACTTCGATGCCCGGCTCGACCTCAGTGAGAGCGTGAATGTGGACGCACGGCGGACTCCTCGATCACGGTGCCTCCATGCCGATCGCCGTCCACCCGGCGCCGCCACGCGACACATTCATGATCTTGCACCTGCAAAGGGCGTCGATCAACTCGGGTGCGGGTTGGAAGATGTTGCGCGCCATGCGAAGTTGCGGTTCGTGCCCGATCCGATGTTGGGCAGTTACATGTAACTGACGGTTACATATAGATCAGGTTGTTCTGCGGGATCGGGTGCCAGAGCGGCGATGTCAAGGATCCTACCCGATGCCAGGCCGCGATGTGACACGACCGCGAATCATGGTTGCATGCCAGGGCTCATGCCGCCATCGAGACCAGCGTGGGCCGGGAACCCGAGGCAGCGTAGGGAATTCGGCCCACGGATCGGCCGGGATCCATGGGCCGAGTCGACCAACCGATGCGTCAGACGCCTACTGCCTCTTCCATTTCCTCTTCGGCCTCCACCCATCGCTGCGCATGCACGGGGGCGGCCGGAGCGGGGGAGTTGCGGCGTTCGTATCCGGCGGCCACCACCAGCAGCACCGCGCCGACCGCCAACCACACGAACAGACTGGCGATTCGACTCGCGAAACCCGCACCGCCATCGAAGTACAACAAGCTGCGCGCTCCTTCCACGAAACCCGCGCCGTTCCAGAACGCATGCAGCGAGCCGAAGAAACCATTCTGCAGTTCGGGACGGTAGATCCCACCGGAGGTCGTGAAGTTGAGCATGACGAACAGCACCATCAGCGCGAGCGTGGTCCAGCGCTTCAGGAAGGTGTGCAGTCCGATGCCGACGGCGACGATGCCCGCCGAGTACAGCCAGCCCATGGCCCAGATCGCCGCGTAGTCGTGGTCGACGATGTGGAATACGGGTCCGGCCACCGCGATTCCGATAATGCTGACGGCAAGTGAGGTGGCCAGCCCGACCGCCGCACGCACCCGCATGGACAGTCCGGCACCGGCTGCGCCGATTGCGGCAACGCTGCCATAGGAGCCGATACTCAGTGCGACGAGCAGGAAGAACAGACCCTGTCCGGTGGGATCGCCACTTGCGGTGGGGGCGATATCGGTGACCGTCATCGGCACGCCCTGCGCACCCGCGACCTGGTCGGCGCCTTGGAGCGGCTGGGATATCTGACCCGGGAGGTCGATCCGGAGAACCGCCGCAACCACATTCTGCGGCCGACGACGGAGGGACGACGGGTCGCGGGGGCGGCCGAGCGACGTCGACATCGCGAGTTCGCCGAACGCTTGACGGCATGGGAGGACGCCGATATCCGCCGGTTCGCCGACTATCTGGTTCGCTACAACACCGGGCGGTGACCGCGCGAATTCCGTAGCCGCACCGCGTAATTGCGCTAATCCCTTTCGCCGAACCAAGCGCTTGCTACGCTGACTTGATGATCCCCACGATCGTCTGGGGCACCGGCAATGTCGGCCGTGCGGCCATCCGCGCCGTCGACGCGCACCCGGCGCTGGAACTCACGGGCGTGCTCGTCCACAATCCCGATAAGGTCGGCCGCGACGCGGGCCCACTCGCGGGACTCGACTACGACCTCGGCGTCACGGCGACCGCCGATATCGAGTCGGCCCTCGCCGCCGGACCTCGGGCGGTGGTGTATGCGGCCTCGGGCGATATCCGCCCGGATGACGCACTCGCCGACATCATCAGAGCCGTCGAAGCCGGAGCGGTGGTCGTCACCCCCGCGCTGTATGCGCTCTACGATCCGTCCAGTGCGCCATCCGAGGTGCGCGATCCGGTGCTGGCCGCGGTCGCGCGGGGCGGCGGGTCACTATTCGTCTCCGGCGTCGATCCCGGCTGGGGCAATGACGTGCTGCCGCTGCTGATGAGCGGACTCGGCAGCACCGTCGAGGTGATCCGCTGCCAGGAGATCTTCGACTACACCACCTACGACCAGCCCGATTCGGTCCGCTACCTGGTCGGTATGGGGCAGCCGATGGACTACCTGCCGCCGATGGTGGCGCCGAGCGTCCCAACCATGGTGTGGGGCGGGCAGATTCGGTTGATGGCCCGAGCGCTCGGCGTCGAACTGGACGAGATTCGGGAAACCCTGGACCGACGCGCGCTCGACGCCATCGTCAGCACCGAGCGGATGGGTGATTTCGAAGCGGGTACCCAGGGGGCGTTGCGATTCGAGGTGCAGGGGATCGTCGAGGGCGAGCCTCGGATCGTCATCGAGCACGTCACCCGGATCCACCCGTCCTGCGCGCCCGACTGGCCGATGCCACCCGACGGCGAGGGTGCGCACCGCGTGATCATCGAGGGCCATCCGCGCATCGAGATCACCATCGAGGCCGCCGACGAGGACGGAAACCGTTCCGCGGGTGGCAATGCCACCGCGGTCGGCCGGCTGGTGAACGCCATCGACTGGCTCGTGGACGCCGAACCCGGACTCTATGACGCACTCGATGTCCCACTGCGTCCAGCAGTCGGCAAGCTCGGAAGGAAGCACCCATGATCATCGACATTCCCGAGGGCAAGGATCCGATCGGCTACGTCTGGGGCGAGATGGTGCCCGGTATCGGCCTGGCGGCCTCGAACTTCTCCCTGTCGGTGTACTCGCATTCGACCCTCGGACTGCGTGAATTCGAGGCGGCACGACTGAAGATCGCCCAGGTCAACGGATGCATTTTCTGCCTGGATTGGCGCACCGAGCGCGACGGTCAGAAGGTGGAGCCGGAGTTCGCGGACGCGGTGACCAATTGGCGCACAACAGAATTGTTCGACGACCGCACCCGGCTGGCCGCCGAATACGCCGAACGCTACGCCACCGATCACCACAATCTTGACGAAGAGTTCTGGGACCGGATGCGGGCACACTACAGCCAGACCGAAATCGTCGAGCTGAGCATGAGCATCGGATCATGGCTGGCCTTCGGGCGACTCAACCACGTGCTCGGCCTGGACGCGGTCTGCGTGTTGCCCGGACATTCGTCGTAGGCATGTCCCGCAGATAAATCGGTGGTGTCGCCATCGCTTGGCGGCTCCGGGACATGGTGGCTCGTCAGGCGCTGGTGCGTGGCTGGCCCTTCTTGCCGACAACGCGATTGATGAAGGCGTCGATGTCGACGATTGCTCGGCGGTGAGTTCCCGAACAGATAAGGCCGGATTCGTCGTGGCAGGTCACGTCGAATTGAAGGGTTCGGCCGTCGATGTCGGTCAGGGTGATATCGGCGGTCACGGTCATGCCTTCCGGCGTTGCGGCGACATGGCTGACGTCCACGTGGGTGCCGACCGTTCTTTGCTTGTCGGACAGATATGGCCGGAGTGCGGTGATGCAGGTCTGTTCGACGAATCCGATCATCATCGCGGTGGCGAAAACAGGTGGCATGTCGACGAACCCGGGCCACGACGGTTCCACGCGGGGAACGGTGTGTTGCGCACCGACGACCATGTGCTCGCGGTGCGACAGGCCAAGGCGAAGGGGCGGGTGTTGTTCATCGAGTGTGTTCATACGATTCCGATTCTCATGTTGACGGGCCAGGTGACCTGTCGCGGCTTCGTGGGATCACCCCACAGGGCGGTCAGGTCCGCTGCGAAGGTGTGTAGGACCTCGGGCTTGCCCGCGTCATTGACTCGTCGCACCGCTGACCAGGTCGACAGGTAACCGAGCACCTCGTTGAGGTTCCAGTCCTTCGTGATGCGCATCGGCGGTGCCGGGTATTCCTCGAACGGGAAGTCGAGGTCCGCGTAGCCGCTGTCGACGAGCTTGCGTTCCGGTGGCCAGTACGGGCCGATCTCGTCACGGTAGAAGCGGTCGAACCGGTCGGCCAGGTCGGGTTCGAGTTGCATTACCCCGTAGCTGATCAACGCGAGCACCGCGCTGTCGACGGCGATCCGGCGGACCTCGGAATAGAACGCGGGCCGGTCGAACCAGTGCACCGCCTGGGCGGCGGTGATCAGGGCAGCACTGCGATCCGGGACAGCCAGCTTCTCGGCAGGCGCCCGGACGTAACGGACCCGCTTCTGCGGTTGAGCATGCTCGATTTGCTCGGCGCTCGGATCGAGACCGATCGTGGCATAGAAGTAGGGGGCGAGCTGGCAGGTCAGTTGCCCGGTTCCACATCCGACATCGACCGCGAGGTCCGCGGCCGGCGCCAGTGATGCGAGGAACATCGCGAGACGATCCGGGTACTCCGGACGGAAGCGCGCGTACGCCCGTCCCTCGCGATCGAACCAGTTCTTGCCCTGTGTTGCGCCCTGTGCGAGCAACACATTCCGCTGCTGCTTGTGTTGCCGAGCCGTTCGGATCCGGTCCGCGAATCCGGTGCGCTGCAACGCGCTGGCGGTGTCTCCGAGAACTCGCCGGATCGGGAATCCGATCTCCCTTTCCAAGTCCACCACCGCCACGAACGTGACCTCCCAATGCGGCTCGAGCTGCTCGACGAGACCGCGCCCTTTATCGGTCAGGCGCAGGCCGCTCATGCGGCCATCGGGAAGTCGCTCTCGTTCGAGCAGCTCATCCGCCACCATCAACCCCACGGTCTGGCTGATTGCGCTCTGCGTGACGTGCGTCCGGTTGGTGATGTCGGTGACGGTTGATGCACCGTCGTTCATCGCCCGCAACACCGGGGTGTACCGAGGGCGGTACGACATGCCAAGTGAGGCGTACACCTCCTCGGCACCTCGATCGACCAGCTCACCGACATACCGAAGAAGCTCGCCGAGCCCCGGCGACGGAAGTACCTGCATGCCCAAGAATATACATTAGCGCTAATGTAGTTTCGGCCGCGTGGATAATCGCTCCGACCGGTCGGCGGGATTCCGGTGCTAGGCGAACGAATTCGAGGCATCGCCGAGGACCCGACCGAAGAGGACGCGCATCGCCGCGCGGCCGCAGCGTGAAGCATGGAGTGGCGCTGACCTTTTGGACTGAGCCTCAGTCCAGCGGCTCCCACGGGACTTGGTCCAGGCGGCTCCACTCGTCACTGGCCCAGTCCCAGATGAGCTGGGCGACGGTTGCGCCGTCGGTCAGTGTGGCGCCGAGGCGTTGGTCGCGGACGGGGTGGTGGAGTTCGACGGTGTAGTCGGTGGGGGAGTTGCGGTAGGTCTGGATGAAACTCTTGGTGCTATTTCGCTTTTCGGCGATCAGGAATGGAGTGGCGGCCAGCAGATGGAGCTGGCGGACCCAGTCGAAGATGTCACGTTGGGTGAGCGAGGAATACTTGCGCTCACCGCCGATATCCACCAGGACGAAGCGGCGGATTTCGGGGCTGGTCAAGGTGTTGGCTCGCGCATCGTAGATTTCATAGGCGAAACCCGTAATGAGCGCTTCGATGAGCTCGCGAATGCGTGGCTCCGCATAATCCTTCGCGGAGCCACGCGTTCTTCGGCGGTCCACGCTATCGGCTGCGGTCACGCGCACAGCATCGCCTGCCGCCTCGATCCGCAGTCGGGCATGCCGTGCGGCGGCCGGAATTCGGCTGTTCCACCCGTGCAGTCCGGCGATGACGGTCTGATAGAGATGGTCGTCCGCGGGCTGCCCGCGCCGCGAACGAAAGTAGGGAAGTGCGTCCCCCGGCGATGCCGCCGCGCCTGCCGGTAGCACCACGAACTCATAACTCATCCACCCAATTTAGCTCGGCCGCTACCCCATTCGCCCTGGATACCGCACGGTTTGCGGCCCGAGGGTTGATAGGCAAGTAGATGCTTGCCTATAGTGAGGAGCGTGAATATCGGCCCGGCTGGCGATGTATTCAAGGCACTGGCCGATCCCACACGCCGCGCGATCCTCGACGAGCTGGCCGATCGCGACGGCCAGACGCTATTCGAACTCTGTACCCGGCTCACCATGGGCCACCAGCTCACCTCGAGCAGGCAGGCGGTCTCGCAGCATCTGGATGTGCTCGCGGCCGCCGGTCTGGTGACCACCCGACGCGACGGCCGGTACAAGTTCCACCATCTGAATCGAGAACCACTGCGGCGACTCACGCACCGCTGGCTTCAGGAGGAATAATGATCCGCATCAATGTCACCAGCGTCCTGGTCGACGATCAGGACAAGGCATTGCGCTTCTACACCGAAGTCCTCGGCTTCGTGAAGAAGACCGAGATTCCGCTCGGCGAGGCGCGCTGGCTGACCGTCACCTCACCGCAGGACCCCGACGGCGTCGAATTGCTCTTGGAGCCCGATGCGCATCCGGCCGCTGGGCCGTTCAAGAAGGCGCTGGTCGAGGACGGGATTCCGTATACGTCGTTCGCAGTGGACGATCTGCACGCCGAGTACGAGCGGTTGCTCCGGCTCGGCGTCCGGTTCACCCAGGAGCCGCTCGATCACGGACCGGTGATCACCGCGGTACTCGATGACACATGCGGCAATCTGATTCAGATCGCCCAGCACAAGGCTCGAGGTTCAAGCTGATCGGCGGGCCGGGAGCAGCGCGTCGGCGAGCAGATCCAGTTGGCGACGGGCATCGAGTGAACCGATGCGCAGCACCAGATGCGACGCACCGGCGTCGAGGTATCGGCCGAGCCACTGCACACATTCCTCGGCCGAGCCGCCGAAATAGGCTTGGATCATCGACATTTCGTCCAAGGATCGACGGTAGTACTGGCGCACGTAGCCGTCGAGTTCGGCACGCGCGGCAGCGGCGTCCGGGTTGATATTGACCGTGGCGTAGAGGCCGGGAGTAATTGTGCGGGTGGTCTTTTCGCGGATCGTGGTCCACGCGCGGGCATAGGCATCCGGATCCGGCAGGAACGGCAGCCAGCCGTCGTAGTGCCGGGCCACCCGTTCCAGTACCCGCGGTGTGTCGCTGCCCGCCAGCCAGAGCGGGGGACCGGCCGGGCTCGCGGCGGGCAGCGCGCGGGACAGATCATCGAGTTGCCAGTAGCGGCCGTCGAAATCGTTTGCGCTGGACCAACTCCGCCGCCAGATGGCGACCGTCTCGTCGAGTCGGCCCACGCGCGTGGTGAACGGAACACCGACGGCGGCGAATTCGTCCTGGCTCTCGGGTGCCGGGAATCCGGCGCCGAGGCCGAGGATCAATCGGCCGTTGCTGATTTGGTCGACCGTGGCGGCGGTGTGCGCGCCGAGCAGCGGATGACGCAATGTCGCGGTCAACGCGGCGGTGCCGAGCCGTACCCGCGAGGTGGTCGCGGCGACCGCGGCCAGCAGCGGCAGTGGATCGACCCGCGTGCGGGCCAATGGGGAATCACCGATCCACACCGAGTCGAACCCGGCATCCTCAACGGCTTGGGCAAAGCGGACAAGTCCGGCAGCGTCGTGGTCGCCGGTCATGGCGGTTTCGCGGCTGGGCAGAAGAACACCGATCCGAGTCATACCGGCGATCTTCGGACCGTCCAGGTTCAGGGTCAATTACCCCGAAGGTAAACGGCCTACCGCGGTTCCAGCTCGGATTGGACGAGATCGTCGGGGAAGGCGTACCGGCGGAATGCCCAGTATCGGAATGCCATGGCGACCAGGACACCGAGGATCTGGCCGGTAATGAAGTTCGACACCGCCTGCGTGACCGGGCTGACATGCGGCACCCGGATATCGAGCACATACAGCGCCACAGCCTGGGGCAATAGGGTGACACCGATACCGAGCGCGCTGATGGCAAAGAACAGGGCCGCCTCATGATGTCGTTCCCGGCCACCCCTGGTTCGGAACGACCATTCCCGATTGAGCACATAGGACACGATGGTGGCGATCAGCACACCGAGAACACGCGCCGTGAGTGGCTTTTCGCCGAGGACGGTCAGTTTGAGCGCGTACACGATGCCGGTGTCGATGAACCAGGTGATCCCGCCGACCACCGCGAACTTCAGCAGTTCGCGGCGCTCGATCAGAAAGGACCGATACGGCTCCGGAATGCGGTCGAGAGCTGGCTGGACGAAGGACACGCCCCGCACTATATCCAGCACATGCACCACCTCGCGTTCTCAACCGACGGGTCGGACGGTATCACTCCAGCATGCGCGCTCGGGCACCGTTGGGTCGACGTGCTTGCGGCGCCTCGACTATCCGGTCCGCGACGCCGACGCCGCCTGGCTGTCGGCGTTCATCCGAAAGCAGGTACGCCCGCAGGGCCACGCACCTGCCCGACCTCGGTGGCCGGCACCGGCCACTGCGGGATCCGGACGCCCCCGACGATGACGAGTGACGCGGTGCGCACCTCGACCGGATACCACGAATGATCATGGGTCCGGTCGAGGCGCTGGCATTGGTCGCCGCGGGTTCTTGCTGGCAGTCAGCCCTCGACAACTCGAGGTCCTGAGCTCCTGTGATTCGATCCGCTACCACGGATCAAACGCGAGATTCCGTGTCTATTTACGGTATTCGCGGAACGTGGCACGCAGGTCGTCGACGATGAGGTCCGGTTCCTCCATCGCCGCGAAGTGACCGCCTCGATCGAATTCCGTCCACCGCACGATGTTGTGGTTCCGCTCGGCGATGCGGCGGACAGGGATGCCGAGGTCGTGCGGCAACACCGCCACAGCGACCGGCACATCGGTCTCCGGTTCGGGCTTCCCCCACGTCGCGGCGCCCTCGTAGTAATAGCGCGCCGACGAGCCCGCGGTGCCGTTCAGCCAATAGATCATGACGTTGGTCAGCATCGCGTCACGATCGACGGCGTCCTCGGGCGCGTCGGTCGAGTCGGTCCAGTCCTTGAATCGTTCGACGATCCATGCCAGCTGACCTACCGGGGAATCGGTGAGCGCGTAGGACAGCGTCTGCGGGCGAGTGGCCTGCAACATTGCATACGCGCCGAGTTCATACTGTGCGCGCTGAGCCAGCTGCAGTGCTCGCTTCTCGGCAGGATTGTCGAAGTCGGCCGTTTCGGGAGTGACGGTGGCCGAGGCGATCATCGTCACGTGCAGCGCCACGACGTGCTCGGGATCGATCACCGCCAGTTCACGCGAGATGGCCGCGCCGGTGTCTTCCCCGTGTGCGGCGTAGCGGTCATAGCCGAGCCGCTGCATAAGTTCGGCCCAGGCCCGCGCGGCCCGGCTCGTCGACCAGCCGACCGCGGGCCCGGACACCCCGAATCCGGGGATCGTCGGCACGACGACATCGAACGCGTCCTCGGCCTGGCCGCCGTGCGCGACCGGATCGGTCAACGGACCGATCACGTCGAGGAACTCCACGATCGATCCCGGCCACCCGTGGGTGAGGATCAGTGGCATGGCGCCGGGCACCGCGGACCGGACATGGATGAAATGCACATCATGACCGTCGATCTCGGTGCGGAACTGGGGGAAAGCGTTGAGTCGCGCCTCCTGCGCCCGCCAGTCGTAGGTGGTGCGCCAGTACCGCGCCAATTCCTGGGTGTAGTCGAGCGGAATGCCCTGCGCCCAGCCGACTCCGGTGACCCCGTCCGGCCAGCGGGTCTGCTCCAGTCGTCGATGCAGATCGTCGAGCTGGATTTGGGGGACGTCGATACGGAAGGGAGTGATCTCTGCGCTCATGAGAACGACTTTATGGAACGGCTAGGACAACTACCGTCCTAGCTCTGCGGAAGAATGTGCAGTGTGTTGGAAACTTCGGCTCGCCTCCTCGAACTCCTGTCCCTCCTGCAGACACCCCGCGTCTGGACCGGCGCCGACCTGGCCGAACGCCTCGAGGTCGATGCCCGAACCATCCGCCGCGACATCGACAAGCTGCGTAATCTCGGCTACCCGGTGCACGCGGTCGCCGGAGCGGCCGGATATCGCCTGGGCGCGGGAACCAAGCTGCCCCCGCTGCTGTTGAACGACGAGGAGGCGGTCGCTGTCGTCGTCGGGTTGCGCACCGCGGCGGGTGGAACGATCACCGGCATCGAGGAGAGTTCGCTGCGGGCGCTCGCGAAGCTCGAGCAGATCCTCCCGACCCGGTTGCGTCACCGAGTCTCGGCGCTCCAAGCGGCGACCGTCAGCATGCCGGCAGGCACGCCGTCGGTGGACCCGGACGTCCTCACCACGATCGCCGCCGCGATCCGCGACCACGAACAGCTCCGCTTCGACTACCGCACCCACGACGGTTCCGAGATCCAGCGGGTGGCCGAACCGCATCGGCTCGTACACACCGGGCGGCACTGGTATCTGGTCGGCTGGGACGTCGAGAAGAAGGATTGGCGCACCTACCGTGTCGACCGCCTCCGCCCGCGCATCCCCAACGGGCCACGATTCACCCTGCGCGAGGCACCCGAGGTCGACCTGACCGGCTGGGTGTCCCGCGGGGTCAGCACCGCCCCCTATCGCTACCAGGCGCGCATAACCCTCGAGGTATCGGCCACCGTCGCGGCGGACCGCATCCCGCCGACCGTCGGTGTCATCGAGGCGATCGACGATGGGCACTGCCTACTGCACACCGGCTCGAACTCACTCGACGAAATAGCCGTCTACACCGGACTTTTCGGCTTCGGATTCCACGTGCACGAACCACCCGAACTCATCGACCACCTACGCGCGCTAGCGCACCGCGTCACCGCGGCCATCACGCCCCGCGACGACGCACCCGGTTCGGCTGACCGCCCATCATGATCCGCACCCCGACGAAGCGTGGGCCGAAAACGATCTGTGACCCGATCACAAGGGGTGGGACCGGAATACGCCAGGCCGCGGTCCTGAGTAGCGGCTGGCCTGCCGCGCCGGCGTGGGCTGGACAGTGTCTCTGTGGCCTGGTGCACGGCGGCCAGACCGGGTTTGACGTAACGCTGCACTGACCGCAGGCTCTTATGCCCGGTCTTGGCCGTGATGACGTTGGCGGAGGTGTTGGTCTCGCCGAGGTGCGTGGCCGAGGAATGGCGGAGCCGGGTTTCCAGTAGTCGACCGCGTCGCCAACTGGCGGGGGTCAGTGTGTCCACGACCGGGCGGTTCCGGCGGTCGCACAAGGTGAATTTCGGCCTCAGGACAGCTTCGCTTCGGGGGCGAAGGCGGGCAGCTTCTCGAGGCTGCTGCGCACGGCCTCTGCGCCGTATTCGAACATCTGCCGCTCGTAGTCGTCGACCGCGCTGAGCAGATCCTGGTGGCCTTCGTCGGCGTCGATCAGGCAGCGGCGCAACAGGTCGGCATCGCGTAGCGCGGTGTTCGCGCCGTTGCCGCCGGTGGGGGAGGTGGCGTGGATCGCGTCGCCGAGCAGCGTGACCGGGCCGGACGCCCAGCGCGCACCGGGCTTGACCACCCGGATGGACAGCAGCGTGCTGTTGTCCGGGTCGGCCTGCTCGATCAGCGCGCGCAGCTCCGGGTGCCAGCCTTCCATCCTGGACAGCACGGCGTCCTGCGCGGTCAGGTCCTCCAGCGAGCCGTTCGGCGGCAGGATCATGGCCCAGCGCACGTAGTCGCCGATGTCGGGCAGCGTGACTTCGGGGGCCAGTTGTTCGGCGGCCTGCTTCGGCGGGGTACGGAAGCGCATCGCGCCGAGCAGCAGGCTGACGCCGTCGCCGGCGATCTTCGAGCCGTAGGCCTTGGACAGGCCGGCGAACTCGGCGGTCAGCGGGGTGCGGCCGATGACGAACCGGACGCCGGTGTCGGTCGGGGTGGTGTGCGGCGACAACACCCCGCGGACCGCGGAGGTGACGCCGTCCGCGCCGACGAGCAGGTCGGCGGTGGCCGGGTCGCGGCGGGCGAACCGGGCTCGGACATTGCCGTCGGCCAGCACGTCGTAGCCGGTCAGCGCGGCATCGGTGTGCACGGTGAGGCCGGTCAGCAACAGGTGTCGCAGCACCTGCCGGTCGACGACGATGCCGGTCCGGCCGGCGCCGAGCTTGCCGATCTCGTTCAGCCACGGGTCCAGGATCAGCTGTTCGGCGGAGGCGTCCATGACGATCTCGTCGAGCAGCGGGTACCAGCGCGTCGGCAGGCAGTCGCGCACCGCCTGGAAACCGGTCGGGTCCAGCACGAGCCGGTAGCCCTGGAACCGCGCGACGACCCCGGGGTCGCGCTCGAACACGTCGGCCTCGATCCCGGCACCACGCAGACCCTGCGCGAGAGCCAGACCTCCCAGACCGGCTCCGACAACGGAAACTCGCATCACGCACTCCTGCAACATCGAAACAAGAAAACGAACTTAGTTCGTTATGACGATCTTAGTTCTATCCAACGAACTTAGATCGTGTCAAGCTATAGTGGCCGGTATGTCCGCCGATCCCCGCCAACGCCGCGCAGCTCGCCACGCCCAACCCGCAGCCGAGGTCGCCGCGTCGGCACCACGCAAGAAGCCGATCACCGTCGAACGGATCACCGACGCCGCCCTGGAGGTCGTCGCCACCGAGGGGTATGACGCGCTGACCATCCGCAGGGTCGCCGCCGTGCTCGGCACCGGTCCGTCGTCGCTGTACGCGCACATCGTCAACAAGGACGACATCGACGAACTGCTGATCGGCAGGCTCTACGCCGAGGTCGTGCTCCCCGAACCGGATCCGGCTGCCTGGCGCGAGCAGTTGCTCGGGGTGTACACGCAGATCCGCGACCTGTACCTGAAATACCCTGGAGTCTCGCGGGCCGCGCTGGCCGTGGTGCCGACGAACCTGGAAACGCTGCGGGTCGGCGAAGGAATCCTGGCGATCCTGCTCGCGGGTGGCATCGAACCGAGGACGGCCGGATGGGCCCGCGACGCGCTGTCCCTCTACGTCAGCGCCTATGCACTAGAGCAGTCGCTGGTCCAGCAACGGCGCCAGCGCCAGGATCAGGAATGGGTGCTCACCCATGAGGAGTTGTTGGACCGCTTCACCGCACTGCCGGCCGAGAAATTCCCGCAGACTCGACGTCATGCCGCCGAGCTGATCTCCGGCACCGGACACGACCGCTTCGAGTTCGCCCTCGGCCTGCTCATGAACAATCTGCGGCCCGCATCCGGTTGACCTGCGGCGCGCAGTGGCCACATGCCGCCGAGACGATCACAAGGGAAGTAGCCCAGCCGTTCGTATTCCGGTCCCACCCCGCCTGCGACGACACCAACGCCGCCTCCGCACGCATTATCGAATCCTGCGGCGGGACGCTCGAGTCGGTCGTGCCGGGGGCCGATGGCACATTGGTACGCCGGTACTGGATCAGCTGAGTCTTCTCCCGCGCGCACACCGCGCATGCAGGCCGCCGCCGTGGCAGTGTGTGCTACCGGATCAGTTCATTGCCGAAAAGGGGAGTGCTCATGGCCGATATCGGCAATTCCACGGTCGTGTTGGCCGCTGGGAACGCGGAGCTGACGATTCATCCGCAGGACGGCGGACGCCTGACCAGTCTGCGGATCAGCGGCCTGGAGCTGCTGCGGCAGGGTCCCCACTATGGTGCGTTCCCCATGGTTCCCTGGTGCGGACGAATGGGACTGGGCCAGTTCCGAAATGGCGGCACAGTCCACCAAATGCCGATCAACGCCGCACCGCACGCCATCCACGGCACCGGCCGCGACACGGCCTGGCACGTACTCGGCGCCAGCGAGACCTCCGCCACACTGAGCTACGACCTCACCGACCCATGGCCCTATCCGGGCCGAGTCACCCAGCTGATCGAACTCGCCCCGGACTCGGTCACCCTGACCATGCGCGTCGAAGCAACCGCCGGCACCTTCCCGGCCCAAGTCGGCTGGCACCCCTGGTTTCTGCGAAATCTCGGCTCCGGCAATGACATTCAGCTCGACTTCACTCCCGCCTGGCAAGAAGAACGCGGCCCCGACTACCTTCCTGATGGCCGCCGAATCGCCCCCCAACCCGGCCCCTGGGACGACTGTTTCGCCATGCCCACCGGCACCACCGTCACCCTGACCTGGCCCCACGCCCTGGAGCTGACGATCACCAGCCCCGCGCACTGGGTGGTCATCTTCGACCAACAACCCGAAGCCGTCTGCGTAGAACCCCAATCCGGCCCACCCAACGGCCTGAATACCCACCCCGACCTGGTAACCCCCACCAAGCCCCTCGAACTCTCCACCACCTGGACCTGGCGGCCCCTCACCTAGACGAGGGATTACGCGCCGCAATCCCTCGTCCAGGAGGCTGTGGGTCAGTCGCCCGCGCCAGCGATCCCGATACCGGGCGGGATCATTCGTGCACGTTGGGCATGCATGCGCTCACGTTCGGCCGGGCTCATCGCCGCGAAGGCGGCCTCGCGCCGTTGCGCCATTGCCGCTAATTCTTCCGCGCTCAACTGCTGTGCGTACTCTTCGCGCTGCCGTGTCAGCCGGGCGAATTCCTCAGGGGTCAGTGGCTGATTCATGGAAATTGTCTCCTCTACCAATCGCAGGAACTCCGATGTCGACGGCTCGACCGCGTGATCGAGGCCGTCCAGCACACCGAGCAGGCGTTCACGCAATGTGGCCGTGCGTGCGATGCGTTCATCGACCACCACCAGCTGCTGCCGGATGAGTTCGCGCGGGTCCAGGGTCGGCTCGGCGTGCAGGAGCGCCGCGATATCCTCGAGCGCAAACCCGAAGCCCCGCAACGCCACAATGCGATACAGCCGCTGAACATCGGCCTGGGTGTAGCACCGATGCCCACCCGACGTCCGCGACGACGGCACCAATAGCCCGAGCCGGTCGTAATGATGCAGCGCCCGCACCGTCACCCCACTTTCCCGAGCCACCTCCCCAACCCGCCACACCCGCTCGACCAACATGCCTCCTCTCGACGTGCCCCACCCACGCTAAAACCTGACGCAACGTCGGTTTCAAGTATCGTTTCGGTCACACCACCCGACCTGGGTATCTGGGTCTCGGGCCCCCTTGGCCAGGCCAACGTTTGAAACTGCGGGGTGCGATGGACAAACTTCTTGTGCTGGTCAACGGCCTACCCGGCTCGGGTAAGTCGACTTTGGCACCGCCGCTCGCCCGCGAGCTGAATGCGCAGGTGCTGTCCAAGGATGTGGTGAAAGAAGACTTAGCGGAATGCATTTCCGGTCCCCAGCACCTCCCGTCACTCGGCGCGATGGCGATGGAAGCGGTCTGGGCGATGGCCGCGGCGATACCGCATTCGGTGGTGGTCGACTCATGGTGGTTCAGACCGCGCGACCTCGGGTTCGCGAAAGCGGGTATGCACCGAGTCGGCGCCGACCGCACGATCGAGATCTGGTGTGACGCTTCCGTGGAAACGGCGCGCGCCAGATACGAGCAGCGGGAGCGGGCCGCCGTGCACAATGACCGACAGCGCCTGGTTCATGATTGGGATACCTGGGCTGAGCACGGTCGACCGCTGGGACTGAGCCCGGTAATCCGCGTCGACACGACGCGGGCCGCGGATATTCTCGGCTTGGCCGAGCAAATCGAAATCACCGCTGCCGCAATTCATCCGTGTTGTCGGGATCGGTGAATCCTGTTGTGGTGCTCAGTTATTGGAAACCCCGGGGCGCTGCGATGAAGTTCCACAGGTTGCGATCAAGCCCCGGATGACCTGCGGGGCGACTCGGAGTCATCGGACTCCGAGAGCACCGGGATCAAGTCCTGATAGTCAGGCGGGGACGGTTGTAGGGATTTGGGTCAGGGCTTCCAGGGCCGAGGCGGTGGCGTCGGAGGATGCGGGGAGAAGGGGGAGGCGGACGGCGGGGGTGGGGATGCGGGCTTGGGTGGCCAGGGCGGATTTGATGACAGCGGGGTTGGGTTCGGCGAAGAGGGCTGCGGAGAGGGGGGTGAGGCGATGGGTGAGTCGGCGAGCTTCGGGGATGGGGCCGGTGTGCCACAGGCGGATCAGGGTGGCGAAGGCAGAGGTGGCCAGATGGGCGCTGGCGAGGATGGCGCCCGATGCGCCGAGGGCGATGAGTGGGGCGGCGTGTAGGTCGTCGCCCGCCAGGACGGAGACGTCCGGTGGGAGGGTGCCCATCAGGGTGATGGTGGTGTCGTCGATGCTGCCGACCGCGTGTTTGAAGCCGATGATGTTCGGGATGCTGGACAGTTGGCGCAGGGTGTCGTGGCCCAGCGCGCGGCCGGTGCGGTGCGGAACGTTGTAGACGATAAGGGGGACCGGACTGGTGGCGGCCAGGTGGCGGAAGTGAGCGAGGATGCCCGCTTCCGAGGGACGGGTGTAGTAGGGGACGACGGTGAGCGCCGCGGTGACGGTAGAGCCGAGGGCGGCGAGGGCTTCGGCCGAGGCGGCGGTGGAGTTCGTGCCGGCACCGGCGATCAATGGGGCGTTGCGTTCTCGGCAGACGGTGCCACAGATGTCGAGGACGCGGTGGCGCTCGTCAGGGGTCAGGGTGGCGGTTTCGGCGGTGGTACCGAGGGCGACGATTCCTGTCGCGCCGTCGTCGAGTACCTGGTGTGCGAGACCAGCAAGGGCATCCGCAGCCAATTCGCCGTTGGCGGAGAAAGGCGTGATCAGGGGGACGAAGAGGCCGGTGAGCGTCATGATTCCCAGACTGCCGCGCGCCGATGCCTCAGGTCCAGTTCACGTTTGTTCCGATAAGCATAAGCTGAACTGATGCTCGATGTCCGTAAGCTGCGCCTGCTGCGCGAATTGGCCCACCGCAAGACGATCGCGGCGGTCGCCGAGGCGATGAGCTATACGCCATCGGCGGTCTCCCAGCAGTTGACCGCGCTGGAACGGGAAGCCGGTGTGCCGCTGCTGGAGCGGACCGGACGACGCGTCACCCTCACACCGGCCGCACTCACCCTGGTAGAACACGCGGAAACCATTCTCGCCGCGCTCGAGCAGGCGACGGCCGACCTCGCCGCCTCCCGCGCCGCGCTCACCGGAACGCTACGCATCGGCGCCTTCCCGACGGCGGTCGCGACAATCCTGTCTCCGGCCCTGATCTCGCTCAGCCGAGACCATCCGCAACTGGAACTGCTTGTGACGGAATTGGATCCGGCGACCGTCCCGGATGCGCTGCGTAGCGACACACTGGATATCGCGCTGGTCCAGGAGTACGACTATGTGCCCGCCGAGCCCGGTCCCGCCCTGGATACCGAGCCGCTGCTGGAGGAGACGATCTACCTGGCCGCCCGCACCGCCGCGTCACTGTCGCAACACCGCACCGCCTCGTGGATCCTCGGAACTCCGGGCACGCTCTGCCACACGATGACGATCCGGGCTTGCCAGGCAGCCGGATTCACGCCACGGGTTCGCCACCACGTTGACGACTTCAGCACCGTCCTCGCCCTGGTCGCGGCCGGACAGGGCGTCGCCCTCGTCCCGGAACTCGGCGCACTCACCCCACCACCCAGCGTGGTGCTGACAGCCCTGCCGACCCGCCGCACAACCCACTTGGCCTACCGGCGCGGTACCGGCGCGCACCCGGCTGTGGTCGCGGCCCGCGCCGCCTTGCGCGCCTCCGCCACAACGATTTCCAGCGATCCGTCACCCCGCCTGCTCGAATCACGCTGAGCCACCGTCCGACTCGGCCCCCAGCACCGCCGACCACCGCAACTCGGGGTTCCGGACCGGCAACCCGCCATCGCTGCTGGTCAAGCCATTGAGTTGTTTTCCCGCGATTGCTGCCAGGACCCCTGGTTCACACGCCGGAGTCCACCCAGGTGCAGATCGCCCGGTAGAGCCGAAACGGGATGGGAGACGCAGCCGAGATCGGCGCGTCCCCATTCGTTCTAGGTCCGGCTGAAGATCACGGTAGCGGATCCTGTCCGAGGTGACGTTGCCCGTTGATCGCACCGGCGCGCACCGCCGCGAATCCGTAGTCGATCATCGCGGTTTCGTACGCACGCAATGCGGTGATCGGATCGTCGTCCGCGGCGGCGTCGGTCAGGGCGGCGGTCAACCGCGCCGCATCGCGCAGCGCCGTGCACGCACCGGAACCCGCCGCCGGACTCATCGCATGGATCGCATCGCCGAGCAGGGTCACGGAGGTGGTCGGCCACGGATCGATCGGAACGCAGGTGCGCAGTGGGAGCGCGAACAGTGAATCGGGCACGCAGTTCGCCACGATCTCGCGCACGCGCGGATGCCAGTCCTCGGTCGCCGCGGTCATGATGGCGTGCAGTTGCGCGCCGTTCATCGCGCGCAACGTGTCCGCCGAATCCGCGAACCATTCCCGCCGCGCGCCGAAAGAGCATGTCATGTAATCGGATACCGGCAGCAGTGCGAGGCCCGCCATCGCACCGGCCTGCTGCGGCGGCACGGGAAACTGCACCGGCGCGACACCGAGGTAGGTGCGCTCCGGTCCGGTGATCACGGTGAAGACTCCGAACATATCTTCGTCGAACAGATTCCGCGTGCGGTCGGTGAGCGGAACCGCGCCGTAGAGCTGGCGCACCCCGGTGTCGACGATCGGCGCATGCGACAGATACTGGTGTCGCACCGCGGAATTCACGCCGTCGGCGGCAACGAGGACATCGCCCTCGGCACGGCTACCGTCGGTGAAGTGTGCGACAACTCGACCATCGCACTGAATCTCATAGCACCGCAACTCTTTTCCGAATTCGACCGCGTCCTCGATACCCGCGAGCAGCAGCTGTCGCAGCACGAGCCGGTCGACCGCCAGCGACACCGCCGCCGGATCAGCGTCCGCCTGTATGAATACCCGCTCGAGTCGATGGTTCAGCACGGTGAATCGGGGATCAGGCAGTCCGGCAGTGGCTCCGAACACCCGCAGCAGGTGCGGCGGCAGCAATCGTTCCAGGGCATCCCTGCCGTGGCTGTCGATGTGTAGCCGATAGCCCTGCCGGCGGGAGTTCAATGCCGAATCACGTTCGTAGACAGCAACTTCGATGCCGGCCCGGCGTAACCCCTGAGCGAGGCCGAGGCCACCGAGACCAGCACCGATGACGATCACTCGAAAACTCATGACGCTCCCTTCGCGCACAACAACGGAAGGGACGCACAGGTCGCACTCGATGGTGTGGTGTGAAGCGGAAGCTGACCGGACTAACCCATACCGGCCCATAGTCTTCGCACGTCCGTACCCATGACGATAGTGACCAGAGCACCGACCATCAAGCAGATGCGTTACGCGCGGTCGGTATCGCTCACCGGCGCCGACCGCGAGCACGCCGAGGTGTCGATGCTGGCGCTGCACCTGTTGCAATCGGCGTTGGTACACATCAATACCCTTCTGCTACAGGCCGTTTTGGAGGATCCACAATTCCACGACCTGATCGGCGAGAACGAGCGCCGCGCGATGTCGCCGCTGTTCTGGTCCAAATATCAACCCCTACGGCCGGTTCCGGCTCGACATGAAGATCCGCCTAGACCTCACTCGCGACCGGGTTGCAGGCTGAGAACCGCCAGGGCTGGCGGCAGACATTCGACGGACCGATTGCTTCTACCTATGGTGTGGCCCATGCGCATTTCTTCGTTGGTCGAGCAACTCAGGGCGCTCGACCCGGGCCATCGGCAGGCCGCCGCCAACGCGCTAGTGGCGGCGAGTGCGCTCGCGGTAGGACCGCTGGTGACGGCGTTGCGCGACTCCGATCGCTGGTATGCCCATAATTACGTCGAGGTGCTGCAACAGATCGGCGACCCGGCATTGCAGCCACTGGTGGACGCGCTCGCAAACGGCACATCGCCTCGGGCCTACAACGGGGCACCATCACAGAGAAACCCCATCGGCCAGGCACTCGAGGGGCTTCGGGTATCAGACCGGAACATGTTCGTTCCGTTGCTACACCACGAAAGTCGCAATGTGCGGTCATGGACGTGTTCGGCGTTCGCGGCCATGGGCACCGGGGCCGCGGAATACGTTCCCGCGGTGCTTCCATTGCTGGCCGACGAGGACCCGGATGTGCGCTACTCGGCCTGCCGGGTGTTTCGGCGACTGCCCGACGAGTCACTGTCGCACCTGCCCGCGCTGCTTCCACTGCTCGCCGATCCCGTCAACTTCGTGCGTCGCGAGGCCAGCCGTGCGATCAGCGGGATCGGCCCGCGCGTGGTGCCCGTGCTGCGTGCGATGCGGCGTTCACCCAGCCCGTACCGCTGGCACGCACTCACCGGACTTGCGGAGATCGTTGGCTGGGACGGGCTCGACCGCGCCGATCAGGCACTGGTTCAACGCCTGATCAGGATCAGGATTCCCCACGAAGTACCGGAGCCGTTCGACCCGGACGGCCAGTGGTACGCCATTCCCACCCACGACCAGGCGGCCGTGCTCGACGTGCTCGACCTGTCAGACCCGATGCCGGTCACGATGCGGCTCGGCCAGGCGGCGGTCTCGAATGGGTTCATCCTGGACGGGAAGGTTGGCTACGTTACCCCCGTCCTCGACGGATGGACGCTCGCGTTCGTGTGGTCTCTCGATCTCGAGGACACCACAGCCGCCCTCAGCCGCCGATTCGGCACCGCCCACGGCTATCTCAATTGGGACGACTATCACGGATCCGGCTTCGCCACCGGATGGTGCATCGCCGAGCACGGCACGATCATCCGTTCCTACATCTATCAGGATGGCGCCGACGAGACCGGTCCCCCGATCCCGGCCGAGCACGGCTATCTCCTTCCCCATGAGGACGATCCCGACGGGTCGGACGACGTCGACCGGTGCTATGCCACCGACATTGCAGCACATATCTCGGTCGATACAACAACGATTGGGCCGCACACCCGGGTCAAAGGTCACCCGGTGCTGGCCGTGACCGCAGACGGGCGACGCGACGGTGTCACGCCGGGCGCACTGCCCATCTGACACATGAACAGCTCTTCCAACAACGAGCACCCGCCCTAGGCGACGGACTTCCGCAGCGCCGCCAACTCATCCGCACGCGGATCACTGACGTCGACCGATTCCGGGCTGTTGAAGATCCGCACCAGCCGCGTATCGGGTTCGAACTGCGGCCATCCGGGATTGCCGTGCTCGGCGAAAGCCACCCACGCCGAATGGATTTCGTCGGCCAGCGCCTGGGGTGGGTTGGGACCGGTCAGTGCGTGCGCACCGTTGAGCGCATCGAAGACGAAGGGCACCTCCAGCACGTGGCACGCACCGAGCCCGTCGATGCCCGACGGCCAGGCGAACTCGTAGGCGTAGGTCGGCGCGCCCGCCGCGGCGATCGATTGCGCGAGGCGCAAGGTGTCGGAACGGAAGGCCCGATCAGTGATGATCGCGGCAAAGATATCCGCGGGCGCGGCCGCCGGGCGGTTCGCCCCATAGATATCCGCTAGCGCGGGATCCATTCCATAGCGAGCGAGCACGAAAGGCAATGTCTCCGTGTTGATTCCGGCGGCAATACCGGTCGGGACCGTGAAGAAGCGGAACTCCTCCGCAGTGCATCCCGCGATGAACGGCACCGCCCGATCAGTCTGCTCGGCGAGCACAGTGAGCGGCCTGCCCTCGACCACCTCACCATCGATCACAGGAAGCAAACTCATGATGCCGAGCCCGTTCGCGATGATCGACGAACCCCAGCGCTGCGGATCCGGATCGCGCATCAACTCGAGTGCGAGCGCATCCTGCGCGGCACGCAGTTCATCCGGGCCGAGGCGCCCGAAATCGTCCGCTACGGTATTGATCCCGAGCATCGTGGCCAATTCACCGGCCAGTTTGCGCGCATCTTCGGCGGCGACCGCCGCGGAGCCATTGCCGCTCTGCATAATCGCCTGCCGGAACAATCCGCGCGACAGCGGCGAAGCCATCAGCAGCGCCACACTCATCCCGCCCGCCGACTCACCGAATATCGTGACCCGGTTCGGATCCCCGCCGAACGATTCGATGTTCTCCTGCACCCACCGCAGGGCGAACAGTTGATCGTGCAGCCCGCGGTTGAGCGGAGCGTCCGCCACCGCCGCGAATCCGGAAATGCCGAGCCGATAGTTGATCGAAACCAGCACGACCCCATCGCGCGCGAACCCGGCACCGTCGTAGATCGCCCTCGCATTGGACCCCCGGACATAGGCGCCGCCGTGAATCCACACCATGACCGGCAGTCCCGAACCGCCAGGATCTGGCGTCCACACATTGACATTCAGATAGTCGTCGCCCGGTATCCCGTCACTGCCGATCAGCGCGTGAATCGGCGGGGCATACGGCGATTGCACACAGGTGGCGCCATGGGTGAGCGCATCCCGAACGCCCTGCCAGTCCGGCACCCGCGACGGCAGCCGGAACCGCGCGGGCCCCACCGGCGCCGCCGCATACGGCACTCCGAGAAATGCGCTCACTCCGGCGGTCGTCCGGCCACGAATCTTGCCGCCGGTGACGGAAACGATCGGTTCCATGGGTCTCCTTCGTCCGACTCGATTCTCTACGCCGCGCCGCCCCAAGACCACAGAATCCATCAGCTCGCACAACTTCGGAATGGCCGAGGATGCGCGGCGGTGGTGCGGGCCTACACCGGCCACCAGCACGGCGGGACCGACGCAAGGCATACGCAAGCCGACGCAAGACCTCCGCAACTATCGAACGGCAGAGTCGGATCCATGAACGAGACATTCGATGTGGTCATCGTGGGAGCCGGACCGGTCGGGCTGATGCTGGCGGGCGAACTGCGCCTCGGCGGCGTGGATGTGCTGGTGGTCGAACGGCTGATAGAACCCGATATGACCATCAAGGCCGGTGGCATCAATGTGCCCACCGCACAAGCCTTCTACCGCCGCGGACTGCTGCCCGATCTGCTCGAACAGCAGAACGCCGCACTGGAGCGCTTTCGCGCCGCGGGTACATACCTGAGCCCCGAGGTGACCACCAAGCGCCCGCCGTTCGTCGGTCATTTCGCGGGCATCATGCTCAGTACATCCCATGTCGACTTCGACGATCCGGCCTTCGCCGACCTGGGCCCGGGTGCCGAGGCGGTTATGGTGGCCCAGCAGGGGATCGAGGCGATCTTGGCCCGGCGCGCCGCCGAGCTCGGCGTCCAGATCCGTCGCGGCGTCGAGCTGACCGAATTCGATGACGACGGAACCGGTGTCACCATTCGCGTCGGCGACGATACCGTCCGCGCGGACTGGTTGGTCGGGTGCGACGGCGGCCGCAGCACGGTCCGCAAACAGGCCGGATTCGATTTTCCGGGGCTGGATCCGGAGATCACCGGACATCAGGCGCTGGTCGAGATGACCGGCGCGGAACAGCTACGACTCGGCTGGAACTCCACCGACAATGGAATCTATGTCAACGGCCCGATGCCGGGTCGTATCGCCACGGTGGAACTCGACGGCCCGCCCGCCGATCGCACCGCGCCGGTGACCGCGGCCGAATTGCAGGCCAGCCTGCGCGCGGTCTCGGGAGTGCCGGTCGAGATCACTGCCGTGCACTCCGCGACCCGGTTCACCGATAACACCCGCCAGGTCACCGACTACCGCAACGGCCGTATCCTGCTGGCGGGCGATGCGGCCCATGTGCATTCGCCGTTCGGCGGACAGGGCCTCAATCTCGGCATCGGCGACGCGGTCAACCTCGGCTGGAAACTGGCCGCCGTGGTGCGCGGCGATGCGAACGAGACCCTGCTCGATACCTACACCACCGAACGGCATCCGGTCGGCGCGTGGGTGCTGGAGTGGACCCGCGCCCAGATCCCGCTGATGCGACTCGACCAGCGCAGCAGGGCATTACGCGGTGTGATGACCGATCTGCTCGCGACCCGCGACGGCGCGACCGCCATCTTCAAGAAGATCTCCGGTGTACTGCACCGCTACGACCTCGGCACCGGACACGACCTGATCGGCGCGGTCACACCGGATATCGAACTCTCCGACGGCAGTCGGCTCGGCGCGCACTGCACCGACGGGCGCGCGATCCTGTTGGACCTCACCGATTCCCAGGAACTCCGGGCGATCGCCGCACCATGGTCCGATGCGGTACGCACCGTCACGGCGAAACCCGTTGCACCACGGGAGCTTTCCGCGCTATTGATCCGCCCGGACGGCTATGTGGCCTGGGCCGCGGACTCCGGCGTGCACGCCGGGCTGCTCGAGGCGCTGCGCCGGTGGTTCGGCGACAAATCCTGATCGGCCGGATATGTGGTGCCTCATCGAGATCGGCACGGTTGAGCCGCGGCCCCAGGTGACCGCGGCTCAACCGAGTCAGGCCTGCTGGCGATACACCGCGACGACCGGAATCACCCGGGACGTGTTGGCCTGGTATTCGCCGAAACCCGGCATGATCTCGACCATTCGCGCATATAGTTCGTCGCGTTCGGTACCGGTCACCACCTCGGCCTTCGCCGGGTAGCCCTCGGTGCCGATCTCCACGGTGAACTCCGGATTCGCACGCAGATTGTGGTACCAGGCCGGATGCTTGTCCGCGCCGCCATTCGAGGCGATGAGCACGATGCGCTCGCCGTCCGGGAGGTAGACCAGCGGGCTGGTGACCTGGCGGCCGGACTTGGCGCCCGTCGTCGTGATCAGCACCATCCGGGCACCTTCGAACATGCCACCGACCTTGCCCTCGTTCGCGCGGAACTCATTGATCACCTGCGCGTTGAAATCGTTCACTGCACTCCCATCGTTCACGGTGTCTCCCGCACCAACTCCGAGGACGGGTTGGGAATTCCAGCACACTCCTTGCCGGATGGACATTCGCAGGAATACAGTACGTACGTACGGCTTGGTTGAGTCGACGACTGGAGCTGCCGATGTGGGATCCCAAGAAGTATCTGGCCTTCGATGACCACCGCTCGCGCCCGTTCTTCGATCTGCTGGGTCGAATCGGGGCCGAGGATCCACGCCGTGTCGTCGATCTCGGCTGCGGTCCGGGACATCTCACCGCATCGCTGGCCGAACGCTGGCCGGGAGCGACTATCGAGGCCTGCGACTCCTCACCCGAAATGGTCTCCGCGGCATGCGGTCTCGGCATCGATGCGACGCTCGGCGCGGTCGAGGATTGGCGACCGGCCCCGGATACCGATGTCGTGATCACCAATGCCGTGCTGCAGTGGGTGCCGACGCATACGACCCTGCTGCCGCAATGGCTGAATGCACTGCCCGCGGGCGCCTGGCTCGCGTTGCAGGTGCCCGGCAACTTCGACGCGCCCTCCCATCGCGCGATTCGGGAACTCGCGACGCGCGACGAATGGCGCGACCGGCTCGCACCCGCGGGCATCCTGCAGCCGCGCGATGTGCTCGATCCCAGCGGATACGCGCACGTGCTCGCTCTCGCCGGAGCCGAGGTCGACGCCTGGGAGACGACCTATCTACAGCGACTGTCGGGGGAAGATCCGGTGCTGGAGTGGGTCACCGGAACCGCTTTGCGCCCGGTGCGCGATGCACTCGACGACGCGGGCTGGCAGGAGTTCATCGCACAGCTGGCGCCACTATTGCGTGCGGCCTACCCGCGCCAACCCGACGGCACCACCTGGCTGCCGTTCCGGCGGGTCTTTGCCGTTGCGCACAAGACCGACTGAGGCCATCGCGATCGTTATGGTCCGCGCAAAGGTATCCCGATAACGCGCAACTATGCTCTCCAGCTATATCTCGGTGGTGTTCTCGGGCAGCAATCCCTACTTCGGAAAGGTTCTGCGATGGTTCCCAGCGTTGCGCCCTGTGCCTGCGGTCCCGATTGCCGGTGCGGTTGCCAGGAGGGCGGCACGTGCTCATGCGGCGGCGACAAATGCCAACAGGACTGACCAAATAGAATCGAGGCTCCCGAATCCGGGAGCCTCGGTTCGTATTCAGGCAGTACCCGGCGCGACGAACATGAAGCTCTTCTCCTCGACACGCCGCTTGATCCACCACCGGCCATCGATACGTTCGTAGGTGTCGAGATACCAGAGCCCACACAGCATCAGGCTCTGCTGACCTTCACCGGTCGAGACCAGCATCGGGTTGTGACACATCGTGCGCCCGGTGGCGATGTCACCATCAACGGTGATCGACGAATTGCTGATCAGATGCTGGAACGCAAGGAAGTTCGGCATGACGGTCGCGAGAAATTTCTTCGTCGATTCGAGATCCCCCACCGCGCCGCCCATAGCCGAATAGTCGATATGCGCATCCGGAGTGAAGACATCATCGAGCAGATCCCACTGTTGGGTGTCGACCGCATGCGAGTACCGGACCATGAGGTCCTCGATCTCCAAACGGTCCGAAATCTCCTGCAGGGACAACATGGTGCCTCCGAATTGCCGACACAGCGTTCCGCCGGGCCGCGGAACTGTGAGTCAGGGTAGCGTCGAAAACGTTTGGCTCCGCGCAGTTCCAGCAATGCGTCGGGAGAATTTCGGTTACCGAGGAGTGGTATGAGAATAGGCATCATCGGTGCGGGCCGGATCGGCGGCGGTATCGCCCGCCAACTGGCCATGGCGGGGCACCAGATTCAACTGGCCTTCAGCCGGAATCCGGACACGCTCACGGCCTTGGCCGCCGACATCGGGCGCGACGTCACGGTCGGTGCACCCGCCGCGACGGTCGCGATCTCCGATGTCGTGGTGATCTCGGTGCCGTGGCCGGTGCTGCCGGAGGCGTTGGCGCAGGTGGGATCTCTCGCGGGCAAGATCGTCATCGACACCACGAATCAGTTCGGTGCACCGCAGCCACCGGAAGGTGTGACGGCGGCGCAGTTCAATGCCGAGCGGATGGCCGGCGCGCGCTACACCAAGTCGTTCAACACGCTGACCTCGAGCTTCCAGGCCGAGGCCGCCCACCGAGTCGGCGCTGACCGGGTGGTGCAGTGGCTCTGCGGTGACGACGCGGAAGCCAAGCTGATCGTAGCCGGGCTCATTGCCGACGCCGGGTTCGTGCCGGTGGATCTCGGTGCGACCGCGGCCGCCGCGGTTATGGAGGCCCCGCGCCGCGACGGTGCGGTATACGGCGAGGAGTACCGCGCCACCGAGGCCGATGCTGTGGTGACGGCGGTGGCGGACGGCAAGCCGATTCCGCCGACGCCCGAGTATCAGTGAACCTGCCGGTGGTCTAGGAGCAGTATCTAGCCGATGGCGTCGCGCACCCGTCCGTCCGCGTCGTGCAGAAGGCGCCGTGCCGCTGGTGCGTCTACTCCGGCCAGACGCATGACGATGGCGGTTTTGACTTGGCCGTCGGCTGCGTCCAAAAGTGCTGCGGCGGTGGCGGGATCGGCTTCGGTTGCTTCGGCGATGATGCGGCGGGCACGGTCGATGAGTTTGGCGTTGGTCGGCTTTACGTCCACCATCAGATTGCCGTAGACCTTGCCCGCTTGGACCATGGCGGCGGTGGAGAGCATATTGCACACCATCTTCTGTGCGGTGCCCGCTTTTAGCCGGGTGGAACCGGTCAAAACCTCAGGGCCCGTGTCGATTTCGATGCCGACGTCGGCGTGTGCGCTGGCCTCGGCATTGCGGTTGCACGAGATGGCGACCGTCGCGGCGCCGATCGAGCGGGCCTGTCGCAACGCGCCGATGGCGTAGGGAGTTCGTCCGCTCGCGGCCAGTGCCACGACCACATCGTCGCGGGTGAGCTCGATCGCGGACAGGTCGGCAGCGGCGCGGGTCGGATCGTCCTCGGCGCCCTCGACCGCGCGCAGGAATGCCTGCGGTCCGCCCGCGATGATCCCCAGCACCTCCCCGGGATCAGTGCCGAAGGTCGGCGGGCATTCCACCGCATCGAGTACGCCGAGACGGCCACTGGTGCCCGCGCCGACATAGATCAGTCGGCCGCCGCGCCGACGCGCTTCGACGATCAACTCGACCGCCCGTGCGATCTCCGCAAGCGCCTGCGCCACCGCCGAAGCCACACCGGCGTCCTCGGCGTTCATGGTGCGCAACAACTCGTCGATCGACATCGAGTCGAGTGTGGTGGTGCGCGGATTGACCGCTTCCGTTGTCAGCGAACCGATTTCGGTCACCGTGCCACCGATGTCACGAAATTCATTCGGCCTCCTTGGTTCGGCGATCGGCCACCGCCTCGTAGGTGCGACGCAGGGCTTTGGCGGCGGACGGTGTGCGTTGCAGGACTCCGACGTACAGTGCGTCGACGATCAGCAGCTGGCTCATGCGGCTGGCCATTGCCGCGGAACGGAATCCGTCTTCGCGCCCGGCAACCAGCACCGTGTGCCCGGCGGAATTCGCGAGTCCGGAATGCGTTCCGGCCGTCACTGCGACCGTGGTCACCCCCGCTTCGGCGGCTCGGCGCACCGCTTCGACGACCGCGGCGGTTTCGCCCGAATGCGAGAATGCGACGCTCACATCGCCCGCCTCCAGCAGGCTGGCCTGTACCAGCGCATCGTCTTCGGATGTGCATGCGGCGCACCACATTCCGATGCGGGTCAGCTTCTGTGCCATATCCATCGCGACGAGTCCGGAGGCGCCGATGCCGACGAGCAGCACGCGGCGCGCACCCACCAGTGCATCGACGACGGACTCCATCGTCGCCGGATCGGCGAGCTCCGCGGTCGCGACCATGCCCTCGGTTTCAAAGGCGGTGAGTTTGTGCAGCACCTTCGACAGTTCGTCATCGGCATCGATATCGGTGGCGAAGACCGGCGATCCCTCATCGCCACCGACCGCGGCCAAGGCGAGTCGCAGCTGCGGATAACCCTCGTAGCCCAGCGTTTTGGCCAGCCGCACCACCGCCGACGTGCTGGTCCCCGACCGCTCGGCGAGTTGGCTCACCGTCAGCTGAGCGGCAGCGCCCGGATCGTGCCGGATCACCTGCGCGACGCGCAGCGCGGTCGGTGTGAGCCGCGGCAGCGCCGCCAGCAGGCGAGTTCGTACGTCATCACCCTCGGGCATGGTTCACCCTGAGCCGTCGGGGCACGGTGGTGGGGGCGGCGGGCAGCGTGAACCCGGCCGCTCCCGGGGTGATCGACCCGAGTATGGCGGCGCGTCTGGCTCCGGTACAGGCGGGATGGCTGCCCGCGAGGCCGTGTGCGGTAAGGAAGCCGAGCACGGCGAATGCGGTGGCCTCCTTCGCGGCCGAGGAGAGTCCGAGTTCGTCGGAGGTGCACAGTTTCGCGTCGTCCAAGTGCGCGCCGAGCAGCGCCATCAAGGTGGGATTGCGCGTTCCGCCGCCCGAGACGATGACTTCGGTCGGGCGCAGCGGCGCGAGGGCGTCGGCGATGGTGCGTGCGGTCAGCTCGGTCACACTCGCGACAATATCGTCGGTGGATAAGGTACGGCCGTCCAACACGCGCTCCAGATAGGCGTGGTTGAACAGCTCCTTCCCGGTTGTCTTCGGTGCCGGTGCGCGGTAGTAGGGTTCCGCGAGAAGGGTTTCCAGCAACCGCGCGTCGACCTTCCCATGCGCGGCGCGCACACCATCGCGATCGAAATGCTCGGCACCGCCGGTGCCGCGTTCGACCGCGGCATCGATCAGCGCGTTCCCGGGTCCGGTGTCGAAGGCGACCGGCTGATCACCGGTGATGGTGACATTGGCGATCCCGCCGATATTCAATACCGCCGCACGCCCGGGGCGCCCGGCCAGCCACAGCACATCGAAGAGCCCGACGAGCGGCGCACCCTGCCCGCCCGCGGCGATATCGCGCGCGCGAAAGTCGCTGACAACCGGTACTCCGGTGCGTTCGGCGATCCAAGCGGGCTGACCGAGCTGCATGGTGCCACGGGTCGCGCCGTCGGACACCCAGTGGTAAACGGTCTGACCGTGCGATGCGATGAGATCGGCACTGCCGCCGAAGAATTCGTCCATCGCGGCGGCGGCCGCAGCGGCGAAGGCCCGACCGATCGCGGTATCCAATCGGCACACGGTCGCCATATCGACCGAACCCGGCGGCAAGGCGGCGATGAGTTTCGATCGCAACGAGTCGGGATATGGCCGGCTGAGCTGTCCGATGAGTTCGACGTGCAGGGTCTCGGCCCGCAGGACGATATCCGCGCCCACGGCATCGATCGCATCGTGCGACGTCCCCGACATCAACCCGATGACGCGCACTATGCCACCGCCGCAACAGGTTCCGGCTCTTGCGGCGTGGACGCGGGATGGAACAGACTCGCGATCGCCCCGACCACCAGGGTCACGAGCACACCGATCGGCACCAACCACTGCGCCGCGATACCCTTTTCGACCACCTTCCCCGCAACCGTGACATCGATCTTGACGACCCGCACCACGAACGTCATCACGATCACCGTGGCGATGAACGCCACGATCGCGTCGAACTGATTGGCGCGCGCCACCAGCCGCCCGAGCAGGAATGCGCCGAGCAGCGCACCGTAGGTGTATCCGGCGATGGTGAGTGCCGTCAGATACACATTGCCGGTCGTCGCGCTGAAACCCATCGCGAACAATGCCATCAGCACCGCCCACACCAGCGTCATCACCCGAGCGAGTCGCAGCAGCGTGTCATCGGCGAGCGTCCGGCGCGAAAAGCTGCGAACAATATCGGCGACCGTCGAATTCGCCATCGAATTCAGTGCCGAGGACAGCGAACCCATTGCCGCGCCGAGGATTCCGGCGACGAGCAACCCGGAGACCACCACCGGCAGACCGTGCAGAATGAAATTGGGGTACAGGCTGTCCGCGCTGGCCAGCCCGAGTTCCTTGGCCGTCTTTCCGCCGTTGTAGGACCACAGCAGCACACCGACCAGGGAGAATGCGGCGAACTGGATGGCAACGAAGATGCCCGAACCGATCATCGCCTTCTGACTGTCGCGCAGCGACCGCGTCGCCAGGATGCGTTGCACGATCAACTGATCGGAACCGTGTGAGGCCATCGCGAAGATCGCCCCGCCGATTATTGCCGTCGGGAGCGCGAATGTGCTGGTCAGTATGTGTGCGACACCGAAATCGGTATCGAAGACGCGGAACTTGCCCGCGTGCAATGCATCCGACCAGCCCGAGGCCCCGACGTGACCGGTGAGCACGCCGATCGCGACCAGCGCACCGGTGAGGTACAGGCCCATCTGCAGCGCATCGGTCCAGATCACCGCCTTGATGCCGCCCAGGTAGGTGTATATGACGGTGAGCAGCGTCAGCGCGATAATGATCGCGTCGTAGCCGAAGTCGAGCCCGAACTCGCTGAGCAGCAACTTGATCGGTATGGCGGAGGCGAACAGTCGCACGCCCTCGGCGAGCAGCCGAGTGAACACGAAGGTCACCGATGCCACACCCTGCAGATAGCGGCCGAAGCGCAGCTCGAGGTATTGATAGGCGCTGACGAACCCGCCGCGCTTGTACAGCGGGATCAGCACGATCGCCACGATTGTTCGCCCGATGATGTAACCGATGGCGAGCTCGACATTTCCGAAAGCCTGATCGGTGTACGCGCCGCCGGGAATCGAGATGACGGTGAGCACACTGGTTTCGGTGGCCACCACCGAGAAGCACACTGTCCACCACGGCATTCGGCCCTCGCCGACGAAATAGTCGCTGCTGGACTTCTGTTTACCGGACAGCCGCAGGCCGATCCACGCGACAGCGACGAGATAGATGACGATGACTGCGAGATTGAGTGCGTTCAACGCAGCTCCCCGGTGACGCGGTGGACGGAATGAAAATAAGTGTCAGTGGTCACGTGGAGTCTGTCAATGATTGTCAGAGAATTCGGGTGACCAGGGCTTCGAGCGCAGTCGTCCGGTCGAGGGCGAGCAGGGCCGCGCCGTCGATCGGATCACCGAGCGGGTCGCGGCGCTCGATCGCGTCGGCTATCTGCTGGTCGAGCGGGTCCAGCAGTGGTGCACCGAGTTTGGTGAGTCCGCCGGTGATCGCGTAGGGGACCGGCGGACGCATGCCGGATCGTTCGATGGCGGCGCGCACAGTGCGGCCGAGCGCGCGGGCAGCGGTCGCCATGATCGCCGCCGCGGTGTCGTCCATGGCCGCTGCGACGACGGGCGCGAAGCTGGCGGCAGCCAAGGCCGGATTATGGTGTTCACCAAGGTATTTCGGCAACGCGTCCAGATCGATGCCGTAATGTTCGCCGACCTTCTCGGCCAGGACGGTCTGCGGCCCCCTGCCATCGTGGGCGCGCAATGCGGCACGCAGACCTTCCATGCCGATCCAGCCGCCGCTGCCCTCGTCACCGAGTTGCGGCCCCCAGCCGTCGACCCTGGTGAACCGGCCCATCGCGTCGACCGCCGTCGCGACGGCTCCGGTTCCGATCGCCAGCACCACACCGGGCGATCCGCCGAGCGCCCCGGCGTGCGCGGTAACGGCATCGGAGGTGATCGCCACCGCGCCAGCGAACTCGGCAAGTCGCCGGGCCAGGAGGGCGGCCGCATCCGGGGCCGATGCGGCACCGGCAGCGCCGACCGAAAGCGTGAAAGTGGCCGGTTTCGGTGATATCTGGTCGATGACCGCGCGAATCGCTCGTTCCGCCTCGGCGATGCCAGCGGCGTGGGCGAGTCCCGGCGCGCCCGACGCTTCGGCATAACCCGTCTGGCTGCCATCGACACGCAGCGAACCGCGACAGCCGGTCTTGCCGAGATCGATCGCGAGGATATGGCTGGTCATGAGAAACATGCTTACCAGCAGACCCACGACGGCCGATTGGCCTAGTCGCTGCTCAACCAGCGATCCTTGGCGCGGCCGGACGTCCGTAGACTGGAGATATGGACGTTCCGTCGAAGCTATCGCCATGACCGAGCGCAAACCCCTCGGTGTCACCTTTGAATCGTGGATCGACAAACAGATCCGCGAGGCCACCGAACGCGGCGAATTCGAGAACCTCCGCGGCGCGGGCAAACCGATTCCGAGCTCCGTCGATGACGAGAACTGGTGGCTGAAGAGCTACCTGCGTGGCGAAGGAGTGCGTGCGGACGGCCTGCTGCCCCCATCCCTGATACTCCGGCGCGATATCGAGGAACTCCCGGAATTGGTGCGGAATATGGCTTCCGAGCGCGAGGTTCGCGAAACGATATCGGAGCTGAACCAGCGCATCGTGGACTGGCTTCGGATGCCGCACGGACCATATGTCCGGGTCGGACCGGTGAATTCCGAAGAGGCTGTCGCGCAGTGGCGCAGTGACCGAACCGCGGCGCGCCGAAGTAAGCAGCCGAAAACGACTACGCCGAGAGCTCATTCCGCGTCTTCAGCACCCGAACCCAGTTGGTGGCAACGGATTACGCGCCGCCGCTCGACCCGACAGGCCTGATACCCGAGCCAACGTTTGTACAGCGATCTACCGCGACGACCGAATGTCGAGATCAGCTCTGTCGCAGCGCGGCCTGCTCGGTGAGTTCGAGTTCGATGAAGGCATCGATCATGGCCCGCCAGACCGACTCCGCGACGGCGGGGGCCAAACCCGCCTCCGTCGCACGCTCGCGGGCCAGCGCCACCACCTGCGCCACCCGATCCGGCGCGCGGACGGCATGTTCATCGGTCTTGAACGCCGCCGCCGAACGCACCAGGCTCTGACGCTGCGCCAGGAAGCGGATCAACTCCGCGTCAACGGCATCGATGCGGGCACGGACCTCGGCGAGCGATTCGGGTGCGGACACAGCCGCCCATCCTACGGGCCGTCAGACCCGAAACCGCAGTGCGGAGGGTTCGCCGCGTTCGAGTGCGGCGGTGTGCTCGGCGACGTTCAGGCCGTCGCTGAGCGTCGACCCGGCGTCGAGCAGCGCGACAAGTTCGGCCTCGGCTTCCTTGACCGCTGCCGCCGCATCGAGCAATGCCTCGATCCGTTCGGGATCGACAACAATGACTCCTTCCGCATCGGCCAGAATCAGATCACCGGGAGCCACCTCGACGCCGCCGCAGCGCACCGGGATCTGCAGCTGGCCGAGTTGAGAAGTGCTGCCCGCCATCGGCGTAACGAATCGGCTGTACACCGGCAGCGCACAGCCGCGCACATAGGCGATATCGCGGTATCCGCCGTCGACGATGATGCCGCCGAGGCCGCGCACGAGCGCGCCGCGGGCGAACAATTCTCCGGCGAAGGCAATATCGGCCCCGCCGCCATCGACCACCAGGACATCGCCGGGTGCGGCCGTCTCGACGGCCCGCAGGACAGCTAGGAAGTCACCGCGACAGCGGACGGTGAAGGCGGGGCCGAAGATGCGCGGCTCGGCGGATCGCGGTCGAATCGCGCTGTCCAGCACCCGCGTCGACTTATCGGCGTCGCAGATGGCCGTGGTATCGACGGCGCGGAATTTGGTGACGAGCTGGTCGGTCGGCATCGGTGACGCCCCTTCGTGACTCGGATGGCGGGATCAGCTGGCATCGTACGGTCCGCCCGCCGATCGAGGTCAGCGACGCTTACGACCGGGCGACCAGATCGCAATCGGAACCGCGCCGACTAGAACCAGTACAGCGCGGCCATGGAGGCGACCACCAGTGCTACGGCCAGACAGGCCACCGTCGGCATTCACCACGGTGACCGGCGCAGGCGCAGCGCTTCCAGGATCTCGACCGTATCCATGGAGCGCTCTCTCACCGCACGCAAAACGCTACTATCGGTATCGCTACGCTACTAGCGGTAGCATATCGCTCCACGGTTGCGATAGACTTCGTTCGACATGGCCGAGCAGGAATCCGAAGATCCGCGAAAGATACGGTCCCGCAACCGATTACTGGACGCGGCGGCCGAACTGCTGCTGTCCGGCGGTATCGAAGCGGTCACCATCGATGCGGTGGTCCGCACCTCGAAGGTTGCCCGCACCACCCTCTATCGTCACTTCGACTGCAGCACCCAGTTGCTCGCCGCGACCTTCGACCGACTGCTGCCGCCGCCAGCCGAGGCGCCGACTACCGGACCGCTGCGTACCCGGCTCGTCGAATTGCTTTACTACCAGGCCAGAGTCATCAATGAGGCACCGGTACAACTCACCACCTTGGCCTGGCTTGCGCTGAGCCCCAAGGTGGCGGATCAGGGCTCCGCGCTGGCCGTTCTGCGTCATCGATTCATCGAGCAGCACCGCGCCCCATTCGAAGAGGTCCTCGGAAATTCGGAAACCGCAGCACAATTCGCCGACTACGACACCGAACTCGCGCTGCTGCAGCTCGTCGGCCCGATACTCCTCGCGAAACTCGCGGGTCTGGAACGCGACGATCGCGCCGATTGCACCCGCATCATCGATGACTTTCTGGCCGCCCGGCAGGCAGGACGGGTGCGATGCGACTGACCGCGAAGGTGGCGCGGGAGCGGTTCATGGCAGAACCGGTAGCCCGGCTCGCCACCGTGTCAGCGGACCTGCGTCCACACCTCGTGCCGATCGTATTCGCGGTCGCCGACGACATCATCTACACCGCGGTCGATGCGAAGCCCAAGACGACCACCGCGCTACGTCGCTTGGCGAATATCGCCGCGAACCCGTCGGTTGCCGTTCTCGCCGATCACTACAGCGACGATTGGACGCAACTGTGGTGGACCCGCGCGGACGGCATCGCCCGGATCGCCGACGACTCCGAAGCCCTACTGGCCCAACAGTTGCTCACCGCACGCTATCCGGTGTATCTGACCCAGCCGCCGCCCGGACCGGTCGTCGCCATCGATGTCGTCCGCTGGTCGGGATGGTCCGCAAGCTGACACGAGGTGCTGGGTTAACGGCCGATCACGGCACTACGCGTTGGGTGATCGTGTAACCATGGGACTGCCGAGTCGAGAGGGGACGCAGATGGGAAAGCTGGACGACAAAGTCGCGCTGATCACCGGCGGCGCACGCGGTCAAGGGCGTTCGCATGCGGTCACTTTGGCCGCCGCGGGCGCCGATATCGTGCTCTGCGATATTGCCGAGCCGATCGGCAGCGTGCCATATCCGCTGGGCTCCGAGGACGATCTCGCCGAGACCGTCAAACTGGTCGAGGAGACCGGACGGCGTTGTGTGGCGGTCAAGGCCGATGTGCGCAGCCGATCCGAGATGGACGCGGTCACCGAACGCGCCATCGCCGAATTCGGGCAGATCGATATCCTGCTCGCCAATGCGGGTATCGCCTCGGGTGCGCCCATCGCCGAGATGGACGAGCAGATGTGGCAGGACATGATCGATGTCAACCTGACCGGAGTTTTCCACAGCTTTCGTGCCGTGGTGCCGCATATGATCGAACGTCGCTCCGGCCGAATCGTTGCCACCTCGTCCATTGTCGGCCGCATGGGTGCGGCGAATTCCGGGCACTATGCGGCCGCGAAATGGGGCGTGATCGGTTTGGTGAAATCGCTTGCGCACGAACTAGTTCCGCACGGCATTACCGTCAACGCGGTGCTACCGGCCGGTGTGCGCACCGATATGATCATGAACCCGGCGATGTACTCCGCCATGGTGCCGGATATAGAGAATCCCACCCGCGAGGACGTGGAGGCCATGTTCGCCGCCGCACCTCCCAACGGCGATCTGATTGTGCCGCAGGAGGTTTCCGAAGTGATCCTGCTCCTGGTCGGCGCACACGGCCGTCACTTCAACGGCGAAGCCATCACCATCTCCGGCGGTATGAGCGCGGGCACCACCTGAGTCGGCCAGAAGCCGACGATGCTCAGGATCGCCAGGACGAAGGTGCGACGACGACGAGCACCCCGACAACTATCAGCGTTGCAACCGCATTCGCGATGCGCCTGCCTGGCGAGCTCGAATTGCGGCGCGAGAGCCGACGGACATCCGCCGTGAACTGACGCGCCCACGCCATATGACGAGCGTTCTCGCTGCGGTGAGCACGACTGTGCCGCTTGAAGACTCGGAGTTGCCGCAGTGTGGACACGCTGGTACAAAGTGCTGTCCCACAACAGCAGAAGAAAGGCAGTGATCGCATGCGCGGCGCAGTTCTCACGATGGCGGCGGTGATCGGCGTGATCGGCGGTGGCGTCGCGGTGACCGGGTCCGCGAACGCGGTTGGCGACGGTGATACCTGCGCGGTGCTGAGTACGGCGATCGATGATTTCGGCGCCAAGACCAATGCGATCGACACCTCCAACGGTGGCGGCCTGGCGGAGACGAAGCGGGTGTGGGCCGAGCTCACCACGAAGTTCGCCGCTGCCGAGGCCAATGCCGACGAAGGCCGGGTGCGGGCCGCGGTCGGCGGTGCGGTGGCGCAGTTGAATCGGCTGGCGGCGGTGGCGGACTCGGATCGGCAGAGCGTGATCAACGATCCGGCGTTCATGGGCGCCATGTCCGCCGTCGACACCGCTTGCGGTTTCTAGCGATTTCCCGTGCCTCCGGCAGTTGACTGCGTGCTGGCCAGCGCTCGACCGCCGGACTTTCGATATGGCACGATCTGGTAGGTGACCAGCAGACCCGCAACGGAGGATCACCTACGCGATCTCGCGCGGCTGCGTCGCGTCCGCGACCGAATCGACCGGGAGTACGCGCAGCCGCTGGACGTCGAGGCGCTCGCGCGCGACGCACATATGTCGGCCGGGCACCTCAGCCGCCAGTTCCGGCTCGCCTATGGCGAGCCGCCGTACGCCTATTTGATGACACGGCGCATCGAGCGGGCGATGGCGCTGTTGCGTCGTGGCGACCTGAGTGTCACCGAGGTCTGTTTCGCGGTCGGCTGCTCGTCGCTGGGAACCTTCAGCACTCGCTTCACCGAATTGGTCGGCGTGCCGCCGAGCGTCTATCGAGAGCAGCAGGCCCGCGCGACGGAGGGGATGCCGTCCTGCGTGGCGAAGCAGGTGACCAGACCGATCAGGAATCGAGAAGCGCAAGTTAACGCGTCGCAACTAGCGTGATCGCCATGAACATCACCATTCACCAGGCCTACCTCCCGCAGGACGATCCGGACGCCGCCCTGGCCTTCTATCGCGACACTCTCGGCTTCGAGGTCCGCGACGACGTTGGATACAACGGGATGCGCTGGATCACGGTCGGCCCCGTCGGCCAGCCCACGTCCATCGTCCTGCATCCGCCCGCCGCCGACCCCGGTATCACCGACGACGAGCGCCGCACCATTGCCGAGATGATGGCCAAGGGCACCTACGCCAGCATCAACCTGGCCACCGATGACCTCGACGGCGTTTTCGAGAAGCTGCAGGCCAGCGATAGCGCCGAGGTCGTTCAGGAGCCGACCGAGCAGCCGTACGGCATCCGCGACTGCGCCTTCCGCGACCCCGCGGGCAATATGGTCCGCATCAAGCAACTGCGCTGAGCTATCCGGCAGCTGCATCGGGCCTGTCGGCAACCCGCCGAGCAGCCCGGCAATCACCGCCCTGACCTGCGCGGATGGCTGGGCGAATGGACCGGGACAATGCCGGTGGCGGCCACCGCCCGCCACCGGCACAGCAAACAGCTGCCCACGCCCCACGCCGATGAAGAACAACCGAACGCCCTGCTCGAAGCTGGTTAGATCGAGCCAGGCGACTCCGCAGGAGCCCGCGCAGGCGGCCCGCGTAACAGATGGAGACACGATCAGCATGGCCAAGAAGACGGACACGCAATCGCCCGCACCCCGGGTTGCCGACAGCCACGATCTCATCCGCGTGATCGGCGCTCGCGTGAACAACCTCAAGGACATCAGCATCGAGATCCCCAAGCGCCGGTTGACGGTATTCACCGGCATCTCCGGTTCGGGCAAGAGTTCGCTGGTATTCGATACGGTCGCCGCCGAGTCCCAGCGGCTGATCAACGAGACCTACAGCAGCTTTGTGCAGGGTTTCATGCCGACGCTGGCGCGGCCGGAGGTCGACGTACTCGAAGGGCTGACGACCGCAATCATCGTCGACCAGCAGCGAATGGGTGCCGATCCGCGTTCCACCGTCGGCACCGCCACCGACGCCAATGCGATGTTGCGCATCCTGTTCAGCCGACTCGGGAAGCCGCACATCGGCTCCCCGCAGGCGTTCTCGTTCAACGTCGCCTCGATCAGTGGCGCGGGTGCGGTCACGGTGGAGCGCTCCGGGCAGACGGTGCGCGAGCGCCGCAGCTTCAGCATTACCGGCGGCATGTGCCCGCGCTGCGAGGGCAGGGGTTCGGTCAACGACATCGATCTGACCCAGCTCTACGACGACTCCAAGTCGCTCAACGAGGGTGCGCTGACGATCCCCGGCTACAGCATGGACGGCTGGTTCGGCCGGATTTTCACCGGCTGCGGCTTCTTCGACCCGGATAAGCCGATCAAGAAGTTCACCAAGCGAGAGCTCAACGATCTGCTCTACAAGGAGCCGACCAAGATCAAGGTCGAGGGCATCAACCTGACCTATGAGGGCCTGATCCCGCGGATCCGCAAGTCGATGCTGTCCAAGGATGTCGACGCGCTGCAGCCGCATATCCGCGCCTTCGTGGAGCGGGCGATCACCTTCACCATCTGTCCGGAGTGCGACGGCACCCGGCTCAGCGACCAAGCTCGGTCATCGAAGATCAAGGGCAAGAGCATCGCTGATGCCTGCGCGATGCAGATCAGCGATCTCGCCGAATGGGTCAGCGGCCTGAAGGAGCCGTCGGTGGCGCCGCTACTCGCCGCGCTGCGGCACACCCTCGACTCATTCGTGGAGATCGGGCTGGGCTACCTCTCGCTCAACCGGCCGTCGGGCACGCTATCGGGCGGTGAGGCACAGCGCGTCAAGATGATTCGCCATCTCGGCTCCGCACTCACCGACGTCACCTATGTCTTCGACGAACCGACCGTCGGCCTGCACCCCCATGACATCCAGCGCATGAACGACCTGCTGCTGCGGCTGCGGGACAAGGGCAACACGGTGCTCGTCGTGGAGCACAAACCGGAGACGATCGCCATCGCCGACCACGTTGTCGACCTCGGCCCCGGGGCCGGTGCGGGCGGCGGCACAGTCTGTTTCGAGGGCACCGTTGAGGGTTTGCGGACCAGCGGCACCACCACCGGCCGCCATTTCGACGACCGGGCCGCACTGAAGGATACGGTGCGAAAGCCCAACGGCGCGTTGCAGATTCGCGGTGCAACGACGAACAACCTGCGCAATGTCGACGTCGACATCCCGCTCGGAGTGCTCACCGTCATCACCGGCGTCGCGGGCTCCGGCAAGAGTTCACTCGTGCACCGTTCGATCCCCGCAGGCGAGGGTGTGGTATCGGTCGACCAGGGCGCGATCCGCGGCTCGCGGCGGAGCAACCCGGCGACCTACACCGGACTGCTCGAACCGATCCGCAAAGCGTTCGCGAAGGCCAATGGCGTGAAGCCGGCGCTGTTCAGCGCCAACTCCGAGGGCGCGTGTCCCAATTGCAATGGCGCCGGTGTCATCTACACCGACCTGGCGATGATGGCTGGCGTCGCCACCACCTGCGAGGAGTGCGAGGGGAAGCGGTATCAGGCAGCGGTGCTGGACTACCACCTCGGCGGCCGCGATATCAGCGAGGTGCTGGCCATGCCGGTGACCGAGGCCGAGGAGTTCTTCGGTACCGGCGAGGCGCGGATTCCGGCGGCGCACAAGATCATTCAGGCACTTGCCGACGTCGGGCTCGGCTATCTCAGCCTCGGCCAGCCGCTCACCACACTGTCCGGCGGCGAGCGGCAGCGGCTCAAGCTGGCCACCCATATGACCGAGAAGGGCGGCGTCTACGTCCTCGATGAGCCGACAACCGGCCTGCACCTTGCCGACGTCGAACACCTGCTGGCCCTGCTCGACCGGCTCGTCGACTCCGGCAAGTCGGTCATCGTCATCGAACATCACCAGGCAGTCATGGCGCATGCCGACTGGATCATCGATCTCGGCCCCGGCGCGGGCCACGACGGCGGCAAGGTCGTCTTCGAGGGCACACCCGCGGACCTCGTCACCGAACGCTGCACCCTCACCGGCGAACACCTCGCGGCCTACGTCGGCGCGTAGCCGTCCGAAATCGGCCTCACTGTCGATTCCGCTTCGCGCCCATGGGAAGCCGCGGATCGATCGCCATATCCGTCCAGGTGCCGCGCAACCACGCCTGTGCCGGATCGTCACTGATCCGCCAGGCCCGTTCCGGTCCGGGACCGGCCATGATGTTCAGGTAGTACATGTGATAGCCGGGCGCGGCGATGGACGGGCCATGGTAACCGTGCGGAACCAGCACCACATCGCCGTCGCGGACCTCCTCGAGCACATCGATCGGCCGCTCCGGCGTTCCGTACACGCGGTGGTAGCCGAAGCCCGGCGAATCATCGGCGCCGCGGGCGAATTCGAAGTAGTAGATCTCCTCGAGCGGGGTCTCGGTATCGGTGAGCTCATCGTGTTTGTGCGCCGGATACGACGACCAGTTGCCGCCCGGGGTGATCACCTCGCAGGCGATGATCGAGTCGGCTTCGAAGGTGTCCGCGGTCGCGAAGTTGTGCACCTGACGGCTGCAGTTGCCCGCACCGCGCAACTCCACCGGCACATCGACGGCGGGGACATATCGGAACGGGAGCTGCCGTTGCGCGCGAGCGCCGCCGAGCGCGAACCGCCCGCCGTTGGCCGTGGTCACGGTGTAGGAGTTGTCCCGGCCGATGTAGGCGAAGTCGGTCGGGCCGTCGAAAACACTGTCGCGCCCGGCCAATTCGCACGACTGACCAGCACTGACCACGGTGCACGAACCGGACAGCGGCACAATGACGATCTCATCGGTGCGGCTGTGCGTGCGATGAGATTGTCCCGGCTCGAGTTCGATGACATGCAGGCTGCAGTGCTCCCAGCCCGCCGACTCCTGGGTGAGCTCCACCGTGTACGGCGCACGGCAGCTGCGGGCGGCGGGTATGTAGTGCTTGCTGTGCATGCCGATCACCGCACCAGCGATACGGCCGTATCGACGGCGCCCGCGACATCGCCGTCCCGTGGATACAACAGGGCGCGGCCCACGATCAGGCCCCGAACCCCCGGCAGCGCAAGGGCTTTCGCCCAATGGGCGTAGGTATCGTCCGGATCTGTCTGTGGGTCGCCGCCGAGCAGCAGGGTGGGCAGGGTGGTGGCCTCCATGACCCGCTCCATCTCCGCGACGACGGGCAGCTTCAGCCAGGTGTATGCCGATGTGGAGCCCAGTCCCTGAGCCAGGTGAACGCTTTTGATGACCGCATCCGGCGACAGGTCGTTGACCACCTTTGTCCCCGGCCCATCGGGCCGGTGCGATATGAACGGCTCGAGCAGCGCGGCCAGGCCGAGCGCGGCGAGCTCATCGATGGCGGCGGCGCTCGCGGTCATCATGGACAGGGTGCCCGGATCGGTGAGATCGAACCGATTGAGCATCTTGGCGCCATTGAGCCCGGCCGCGGCGGTCGCCCGCGCGGTATACCCGGTCATTCGGTCGTCGAGCTCGAAATCCGCGCCCGCGATACCACCTCGGTTCATCGAGCTGAATACGACCTTGTCTTCGAGCGCACCGAGCAGCAGCAGGTCCTCGATGATGTCCGCGGTGCCGAGCACACCGTCGACACCCGGCCGGGCCAATGCCGTGACCAACCGGTCCAGCAGCTCCATGCGGCTGTTCATGGCATAGGGGTTGCCCGCGGCCGCCAGTGCGCCGCGGGCGGGATGATCGGCGGCGATGATCATCAACCGGCCGTCGTCGCGCACCAGACCGCGGCGGGTCCTGGCATCGAATGCCCTGGCGACGGCGCCGGGATCGGCCGCACGCACCTCGGTCAGCTCGGCTACCTTCATGGCTTGGCCCTTCCGGTCGGTGACAGCTCGACAAGTGCGTCGATTTCCGCGCTGGTCGGCATGGCAGTGGAACATTCGAGCCGGGCGGCGACAATGGCCCCCGCGGCATTGGCGCGACGCAGGATGGTCTCCAGATCCCACCCGGCGAGCAGGCCGTGGCACAGACTGCCGCCGAAGGCATCTCCGGCACCGAGGCCATTGACCACCTCGACGGTTGCGGGCGGCACCACCACCGATTCGTGGCGGGTCTTGCCGAGCACACCATCCGGCCCCTGTTTGACGATGGCCAGTTCGACCCCCAGATCCAACAGCGCGTCGGCGGCCCGATGCGGGTCGGTCTCGTCGACGGCGATGCGGCACTCCTCGCGGTTGCCGACCGCCACCGTGACCTGTGTCAGGGATCGGCGCACCTGTTCGCGGGCCTGGCTCTCCGCGGCCCAGAACATCGGCCGGTAGTCCAGGTCCAGTACGGTCAGCGGGCGGCGTTCCCGGATCGACCAGGCCTCGAAATGTGCTGTGCGAGAGGGCTCTTGGCACAGTCCAGTGACGGTGGACCAGTACACACCGGCACCGCGGATGAGTTCGGGATCCACCTGTCCAGCGGTGATCTGCAAGTCTGGCGCGCTGGGCTCGCGGTAGAAGTACAGCGGGAAATCGTCGGGCGGGAAGATCTCGCAGAAGGTCACCGGCGTCGCGAAGCGGTCGGTGGTCTGCACGAGTGCATCCGAGACGCCGAGGCGGACCAGCTCGCGCCGCACGTACCGGCCGAAGGGATCGGCGCCGACACCGGACCACAGCGCGGTGCGCCGCCCCAGCCGCGCCGCCGCCACCGCGACATTGGCGGCACTGCCACCGAGGAACTTGCCGAAGGTGTCGACATCTTCCAGACCGACTCCGGATTGGAGCGGATAGATATCGACGCCGACCCGACCGGTCGACACGACCTCGAATTGAGCGTTCACAGGCTGACTCCAGGGTTGGTCCAACTCGACGGGCATTGCCGCCTGTCCAGACTGTGCGCCACGCCATACCGCCTTGTCAAGACTTTGTCAGGACATACTGACTTACAGACATATTGAACCGGTAAGGCGCGAAGTGCCTTACAGTGGATGAAACGGCGGCCACCAGCACCCGCCCGCCCCAAGGAGTCACGATGCCAGCGCCACTGGATGTCGCGATCGACCGCACGAGCCCGGTCCCGCTGTATTTCCAACTGGCACAAGGCATCGAGAACGCGATACTCAGCGGTCGACTCGCACCCGGTGACCGCATCGAGAACGAACTGGACCTGGCCAAACGGCTCAACGTGTCGCGGCCGACCACTCGGCAAGCGATCCAGGCGCTGGTCGATAAAGGGCTGTTGATGCGCAGGCGCGGGGTGGGAACCCAGGTGGTGCAGAATCAGGTGCATCGCCCGGTCGAATTGACCAGCCTCTACGACGACCTGCTCACCGCGGGGCAGGAGCCGACCACCGAATTGCTCGACTACCAACTCGGCGCTCCCGATATCGATATCGCCAAGGAACTCGGCGTGCCCGAGGATGCCCGCTTCGTGACCTTCCGCAGGCTGCGCCGGGCCGGAAGTGAACCGCTGGCCGTCATGACCAATTATGTACCTGCCGAATTCGCGCCCGCGCCCGACCAGCTCGAGCTGCACGGATTCTATGAATGCCTGCGGGCCAAGGGGATTCACATCGCACTCGCGCGTCAGCGAATCGGTGCACGCAGCGCCACCCGGGCCGAGGCCCAGCTACTGGAGGAGCGTACGAACGCGCCGGTGCTGACCATGCAGCGCGTCGCTTTCGACAGTTCCGGACGCCCGGTCGAAATGGGTCGGCACGTGTATCGCGCCTCGCGGCACTTCTTCGATACGACCGTACTGAGCCGCTGAAACGGTGCGAGTCGAAATCTCGCCAACCGGACAATTTGTCCGAACATATTGATATATATTGTCAGCCCTACGATCGAATCGGCTGCAGCGTAAAACGAGTACCGATCATCGATCCCGGGCCGCCGCGATCATGACGCAGCCTCACCGACACCCCGGATCAAGTGCACCGCGGGTCGTGAACATTCTCGCAGCGTACTGACGATCAAATGCGGCTCTGACCCCATGGGCTCAGGCCACCCTCGATGATTCAGGCGCAGCACTCGCATTCGTGCCCAGCAGCGGGGTCGCCCACTCCCAGGGCCATGGGGGATGGGCAGCAGGTATCGCCGCGCCAGGCATTGATACCTTCCTTGCCTGCGATAGCGGCGATCATCAGTGCCGCGATCGCATCGGCCCACGACCAGCCGAGCAGGCTGTTGATCGCCAATCCGATCAGCAGCACCGCCGACAGGTAAGTGCAGAGCAGAGTCTGCTTGGAGTCCGCAACCGCTGAGGCGGAACCGAGTTCGCGCCCGGCACGACGCTGCGCCCACGACAGCACCGGCATGATCGCCAGGCTCACCGCCGCCAGCCCGATGCCGACCGGCGAATGCCGAGCCTCGCCACCGACCCGCAGCAGAGACAGGATCGAATCGACGCTCACGTAGGCGGCCAGCGCGAAGAATGAGAACGCGATGACCCGCAGCGCGTCCTTCTCCCGCTCCGCTGGGTCACGCCCCGCGAACTGCCACGCCACGGCAACCGCCGATGAAACCTCGATCACCGAGTCCAGACCGAACCCGAGTAATGCCGCCGACGACACCCGGGCGCCCTCGGTCAGCGCGATGATCGCCTCGATCACGTTGTAGGAGATGGTCGCGGCGACGAACCATCGGATGCGCCGAGCCAGTACCGCCCGTCGTTCCCGAGACGGACCCGAGACGGTCACCGCCGAGGGCAGCGACGGAATTCCCAGCGACTGCGACATCAGCAGCACCCCTGCGCATCGGAGTCCGGGCAGCACGCCGGATCCACCGCCAGCACCAATCCGGTGAGGTCGTCGAGCGCGCGCGCAATGCGGGGATCGGCGAGCTCATAGCGCGACCGGCGACCCTCCGGAATCGCCACCACCAATCCGCAACCTCGCAGGCACGCAAGGTGATTCGACAGAATCTGGCGCGAGACCCCGATCCGGTCGGCCAGATCCGAGGGGTAGCTCGGGGCAGTCCGCAGGCTCAGCAAGATCTCGGTGCGCGTCGGGTCCGACAGGGCATGCCCGAAACGGGCCAACGCATCACGGTGCAGCACGGCTTCCACACCCAAGACAGTACATAAGAATCTGTATTCAGAAAATAGTGAACCATTGGAGCTGAACCTCGGCCGCTCACCGGGGGTCCCGGTAGTAATCGCGCGAAAAACAACGACAATGGCTTGTCCAGCACTGATGGTGTGTTTTCGGTTCGGGCTGCGGGTGTTGGCTCGGTTAGCGGATGCGGTGGCTGTCGACCGGGCCGGTGGAGCCCTCGGCGTCCGCGGTGAAGTGCCGAAGTGGACAAGCTGGGATTCCTGCGTGGCCTGGGCGCGGATCGCCTGGATGTGTCGGTGTTGCCGGCGGAGCGGCGGCGGGTTCCTGGCCACGATGGGGTGCCGCCTAAGCCTGCAGGCTCTGGAGCGGCGAAATCCGCAGCGCCGGTACCCGATCCTGCTGACGGTGCTGGCGCAGTCCGCGACCGATGTGCTCGATGAGGTGGTGCAGCTGTTCGACCAGGCGATCTCGGCGAAATTCAGCACCACGGACAGCGCAGGCCCATGGCGTAGACGATGTTTCCGTCCGCCGTGATGCTGGATGGCGACTGTGAACGGCCACAGCACCACGACCCAGTTCACACGGACGGCACGCCCACTCAGCCAGACGACGTGATTGGGAGCGAGATGCCCCGCCTCGATCAACACCCGAATCGCCCTGGCGAGTCGGGATTTCAATGCGGTGTGACGACCTGGTTGGGGCCGCCGTGATGAACAGGTGAACGGCCCCAACCAGGACGTTAATCTCGCCCGGCGTGAATGAGAGTTTCGGCGAGTTCTGCGGGGTGGGTGGTCATGGCGTAGTGAGCGCCCGGCGTCTGGAGTATCCGGCATAGTGGGCCGAGCCGTTGAGCCCTTTTCTCCCAGCCGTATTCTCCTGGGGGAAAGGAGATGTCGTTGACGGGGTTGATATAGCTGGTCTTGATCCTTCCCGAGCCGATCAGCTCGTAGAAGACTCGGAGGTCGAGTTTGTCGGTGAAGTAGGCGACCGGTACGGGAGTCATCGCGGCGAAGATTGTTTCGGCGTCGGCCCGGGCCATGTCGTTGCAGGCACGTTCCCGGATCAGGTCGAATGGCAGCAGGACCCCTTGGGTGGGGTCCAGCGTGCCGAAGATCGCGGTTTGCTCGGGTGGGAACTCGTCAGCCAGTGCGTGACCGTCCGCGACCGCGAGGGCACTCAGGAACACCAGCCGGGTGATCGATTCGGGGACATATTCGGCGGCTTTGGCGATGAAGCTGCCCGCGATCGAATGCCCGACAAGCACGATGTCGGACAGGTCGTGTTCGCGGAGGTACTCCACGAGTGAGGCGACCGCGTCGGCGTGGGTGAGATTCAACGGTGCTCCTGGACCGTGCCCGGCGAGGGTAGGTGTGTGCACCGAGTGTCCGTGGCTGCGCAGCTCGGCCGCGACGTGATCCCAGGTGGCTCCGGTCTGGAAGGCTCCATGCACCAGCACGAAAGTCGATGGGTTCGTCATTGTCGGATCGTTCCTTTCTTCGATCATTTCTCCACCTCGTAGGTGAGCTTCACGACCTTCGAGAAGGTCTTGACTGCGGCGAGTCTCAAGTCGGCGACCTGGCCGGCGCGGAAATAGAATTGGTCCCCGCTACCCCTGAGAAGCGGGTACATGGTGAGGTCGATAGCATCGACCAGCCCTTCCCGCAGGAGCGTCTCCCCGAGCCGACCGTGTCCCAGGATCAGCAGAGGTCCGCCGTCTTGCTCCTTCAACCGTGTCACCTCGGAGACCACGTCGCCTCGGACGATGGTCGGGTTGCCCCAGTCGGCGTTGTCCAGGGTGGAGCTGAACACGTATTTCGGCATCTCGGTGAGCCGTTCGCTCCACATCGGTTTGTGCGTGCCGCCGCCGTAGAGCGCGGCGAAATCCTCGTAGATGCGCCGGCCGAACAGCAACGCGTCGCACGCCTCCAGCAGGCCCAGGCCGTCACGGAGGTAGGCGTCGTCCTGGTGTTTGCCCACTCCCATACCCACAGGGTCGGAGGTGACGCCGTCCGCGGAGGTCAGAACGTATTCGATGATCTTTCGCATGGCTTCACTCCGTCCCGGCGGCGTCGAGGTCGCTCGCCTCGATCAGCGAGTAGCCCGCGAGCTTGGTGCCGGTCCCGCAGACACCGACAGTTGTCGATCCACGGGTGGGCAGGCCCTGATTGGTAAACCGGCCTTCCAGGTTGGCGAACCAAGCGCCCCAGGCAGCCAGCGATTCGGGCTGACCAGGTACGAAGGTGGCCGGCGTCCGGTAGGTGAAGACGAATGTGGCCATGATGCGTGCTCCTTGGTGTGGGATGTTTCGGCCCGCAGCGAGTTGACCGCTCGGTGCCCGGTTCCGGTGGCTCACCGCTCGGCGAACGGGTGTATAGACACCGATTTGCGCCGAGAATGGTCGCTGGGACGGCGACCAGTTCGCGGTGAGGTCGGTGTCTATACACCGACCGAGTGCCGATGACCTAGGAGGGAACGTGGCGAACGGTGAGGTGATGGCGCGGGCGCGGGCCGGTGACAGTGAAGCCTTCCGAGAGTTGACCGAGCCGTATCGGTGGGAATTACAGGTGCATTGCTATCGGATGCTCGGATCGTTCCAGGATGCCGAGGACGCGTTGCAGGACACTCTGCTTGCCGCCTGGCAGGGTTTGGCCGGATACACCGAACGTGCCTCGATCCGTACGTGGCTGTATCGGATCGCCACCACTCGGTGTCTTAACGCGCGTCGCTCGGCGAGCCGACGCCTGGTCACGGAGTGGGATGTGCCGAATGTCGAACCACCGAAACCGAGCCGACTCGGCGAGGTGGTGTGGCTGCAACCGTTTCCCGATGTGGTGCCGGGTCTATCGACCGACATTCCGCTCGGGCCGCAGGCCCGGGTCGAGCAGAGCGAGGCGATCTCGCTCGCGTTCGTGACCGCGCTTCAGGAGCTGCCGCCGCGTCAGGTCGCCGTGCTCGTCCTGCGTGATGTTCTCGGGTTCCGCGCAAACGAGGTCGCGGAGATGATGGAGACGTCCGTCGATGCGATCAACGGCGCACTGAAACGGGCGCGCGCGGGTTTGCGACATCACCGCCTGCTTGGCGAGGATCGGGAGCCGGCGCCGCGGGCCGGTTCTGCGGCAGAAGAGGCCGTCACCGCCCAATTTGTCCATGCGTTCCAGAACAACGATATCGACGCTTTGGTGGCGCTGCTCACCGATGACGTCTTCACATCGATGCCGCCGTTGCCGTTCGAGTACGAGGGCCGCGACGCCGTGGCCGGTTTCTGGTCCACGCTCTTCGACACCGGCCGCCGGATCCATCTGGTTCCGACACGCGCCAACGGTCAACCGGCGTTCGGCACCTACCTGCACGCGCCGAACGGCATCCGTCATGGCACCGGCCTCTTCGTCCTCACCCTCCGCGGCGATCGAATCCGCGCCATGACGCGCTTCGACAGCAGCGTCCTGCCGTGGTTCGGACTGCCACGTTCACTCCCGAGTTGATCTAGTGCTGTGGACGGGAGTGTTCCTCCCCGCCGGCGGCGGCGAGGATGACCTGGCCGGTCGCCGATCTTCTGGTGAAGACCATGGTCCAGTCGTACTGCTGGCGGGTCAAGAAGGTGGCAGCCAGTCCCGCCTGGTCCAGGTTGTGCTTGATCATCCCGATCGGACCACCGTCGAGCCGTCCCGCCTGCACACGGTCACGCAGGTCGTACATCTGCACCGACAGACATCCGCCAGCCTGCTCGACGTGCCCAGCCAGCTCACCAGCGAACACGATCCGGGCCTACCGCGGCGACCTGAACGCCTTCGCCGACCACTACGACGGTGACCTCACCGTGATGGGAGTGGAGCCGGTCCGGCGATCGCCAATATGTACACCGGCTCCCGCGCGAACCGCAGCTACGGCGGCACCAGCGAGATCATGAAGGAAATCATCTCCCGCTCGCTTTGAGACGACAGGGTCATGCCAGGTCGGAGGCGATGATCTTTTCGATATTCCGTTCCGCGAGGCCGGTAATGGTCAGGAAGGGATTGACGCCGGTGCTGCCGGGAATCAGCGAACCGTCGATGACGTACAGGCCGGAATATCCGTTGAGCCTGCCATAGTTATCGGTGGCCTGACCGAGCAGGCAGCCGCCGAGGGGGTGGTACACGAAGTCGTCGCCCCAGATCTTGTAGAGGCCGAACAGATCGGTCCGATAAATCGTGCCCGCCTTGGAATTGATGGCATCGAATACTCGTTTGGCAGCATCGATCGAGGGCTGGGTGTGAGACGCCTGCCAGGATAGGTCCACCCCGCCGCTGGACGAATTGTAGGTGAACCGAGCGCGGTTGGGGTTCTTGGTGATCGCCAGATAGAGATTGACGCCGTTCTCGGTATTCGTTGGGAATGGGGCGATTTCGGCGAACACCGGACCGTTGGCATCGGCCCAGTTGTCGACGCCCATACAAGGAATCGCGGATTGGAGCGCCCCGGTCAAATCCAGCCCGGCCCGGCCCACCATCACATTGCCATTGTTGCCCCAGCCCGCGCCGACCGAATCGGCCAGATTCGGCAGCTTGCCCAGTGCTTTCATGGTCACCAGCAGCTTGCTGGTACCGACGCTGCCCGCCGCGAAGAAGACCTTATCCGCCGTGACGGTCTTGGTCGCCACCGTATTGCCGAGCACATCCATCTGCGTAATGACCACCGTATAGCCGCTCGCGGCCGGTGCCACACTGGTGACCTTGTGCAGTGGGGAGATGCTCAGTTTGCCGGTTGCGGCGGCCACCGCCAGATAGGTCTTGTCCAGTGAGCGCTTTCCGAAGTTGTTGCCATAGATCACCTCACCGCCGAGCGCCGAGCGCGTGACGGTATTCGCCTGCTCCTTCTGCATATAACTGAAGTCGTAGACGTTCGGCACGAAGGTCGTCGCGTAGCCCGCATTGTTGGCGGTCTTTCGACTGACCCTCGCGTATTTGTAGCATTCGGCGGACTCGAACCACGCCGGGTCGACATTGTTGACCCCGAGTGCGGCCTGAGCCCGGGGAAAATAGGTGGAGTACATCGCCGACGCGTCGACCGATGGCAGAATCTGTTGGAAGTAATCCTGTTTCGGTAGCGGAGCCATACCGCCGTTGACCAGCGAGCCACCGCCCACCCCGCGGCCCTGATACACCCGCGTCGCCGCGAACTGCTCCGAGTCGAGTACACCGGCGTCGCTCGGGCTGATGTCTCGGTTGATATCCGCCCCGACGAAATGGTTGATCGGCTGATCGGTCCTGGTCCGGAACCAATACGACCGCTCGTCCGGATCGATCATGGTGCAGAAGACTTTTCCGTCCGACCCGGGCGTGGTCCAGTTCTGTCCCATCTCGATCATCGCGACCTGTTTGCCCGCCTGGCACAAGCGCAGTGCGGCGACCGCTCCGCCGTAGCCGCTTCCGATAATCAGATTCGGTACGTGATCCCCATTGCCGATGGGTGCCGCCGACGCCTTCGCGGTCCACGCGGCCGGACCGAGTGCCATTGCTCCGGCCGCAATTGCAGTGCCCGCCAAGAATTTCCGGCGGGTAATCCCTTGGCGAACGCCGGTGTTGGCCGAGGGGCGTCGGTCGTACATGAGCGAAAACCTTCCGATATGAGGCGCAGGAGAGCACCTCGAGTCGGCAGAATGTAACAGGTTCTAGTTCAGCCTCGAGGCGAATCGCATCGTTGATGTGTCACGATGCCGAGCGAGTTGTCACGACCCGCGCCGAAAGGCGCAATAGCGCTGGCCCACAAACCATTTCGCAGAGAACGCCGACCGTGCAGTGGTGTGTGCTGCCAGAACAACAGCTACCGCGCTGAGATCGCCACCCCGAACAGTCTCCAATTATCGAAACAACAAGGCGCAGATCAGGTTCCGAGATCGAAGCGGATACCGGAGCGCAGCGCCGCGGTGGCGGACAGTCCGAACATGTGGCGGAAGGTTTCACTGAAGTGGGACGGGGTGGCGAAACCGGCGTCGGTGGCGCAACGAGTGAGATCTCGGCCGGTCGCGGCGTCCCGGATCGTGTGCATGACGCGAGTCCATCGCTGATAACCGCGGAACGTGGTGCCGGACGGCTGGGTGAACAACCGGAGGAAATGGGTCGTGGACAGGCCCAGTTTTGCGGCGATGGTTTCGGCCCGGAATGTGCGATTCGGGTCCCGGCGGATCGCGGCGGCGACCGACTCGATCCGCTGATCGGCGGCCGGTGCCCGACCGGCGACGGCCCGAGCGAAGATTCGGTCCGGATCCACCTCCTCGCCACGGCACAGCTCGATCAGCTCCCGCTCCCGTCGGTGGCCGAGACCGTACGGCCCGGCGGTCGCCGTCATCTCCTCCGCGATGCCGGTGGCGGGCGCACCCGCAGGGTCAACGAACAGCAGCAGGATCCACTTCTCGGGGGCGACGACGCGGTGCACCGCGCGGGCGGGAGCGAACGAGCTGCCGGTCCGAATATCCCCGTGCGCGGCGGTCTCCAGGACGAACGACTCGTCCAAGCCGACGCTGAGCACAGCGACCGAGGGCGAATGCAGGTCCACGCCGAGTTCCGGCCCGATATAGCCCACATGACCCGGCCGCACCCCACACCAGCGGCGACTTTGCCGCACCGCATATTTCCGAAAGCGCACCCACGGTCACAACTGCCAGGGTATCGCCATGCCGCCCGCAAGACGGCGGTCGACCAGAGCACCACCACCAGCCGGAGGGCACATCATGCGAGGCAAAGTTCCACTGCGAGTTCGAATCCTGACCGCGCTATCGACCGCGAGCGTGCGGGCACAGACCTGCCGCTGATCGTCGCATTCCACGGCGGCGGATTCATCGGTGGCGCACCGGATCAGGACGATTGGCTGCTCGGTCACCTGGCGGTCAACTGCCCGGCCGTGGTCATCTCGGTCGACTACCGGTTGGCCTCCGAGCATCCGGTGCCCGCACCCATCGATGACGCCTACGAGTCCGTGTCCCACCTGCTCGAGCTCGCTCCCGTGTGGGGAGCCGATCCCACCCGGCTCGCCCTGCTGGGTGCCAGTGCGGGCGCCACGCTCGCGGCGCTCACCGCGATCAAGGCGAAGGAAATCGCGCTGCCGGTGCGCGCCCAGGTGCTGATCAACCCGCAGCTCGACTGGACCGGCCGTGTCTTCGAGTACCCCTCGTTCACCGAGAACTCGGACAGTCCGACCGCCACCCCGGCCAATTGCCGTGCCGTGCAACGCATTGCGCTGCCCGCATCATTCGACGCCCGCGCGATTTCACCGATCGAGTGCGACGACCTCGCGGGACTGGCTCCGGCCCTCATCCAGTCCGCGGGTCTGGACACGCTGGAAGATCAGGCTCCGGCCTATGCCGAACGCCTGCGACAGGCGGGCGTCGACGTGACGCTGACCCGTTACCCGGAAGCGGTGCACGCCTTCCTGAGCATGCCCGGCCTTGTCCCCGCGGCCCGTCCCGCACGTGCCGAGATCCTCGCCCACCTACGCAGCCACCTGCTGCAGCGCTCGGGCGCAGCGGCATCGGCTGCAGACCATCCAACGCGCCGATCGCATCGTCTTTCTGGACAACGGCCGAATCGTGGAGCAGGGCGGCCACGACGAACTGCTGCGCCGCAATGGCCGCTATGCCGCTTTCTGGAATATTTCGCTGGCACCGGCAGTGTGAATGCGCGCGCCCGGAATTCACGGGCGGCGCTCTCTCAGCCGTGGCGATGTAGAGCGATGGATGTGCTGGGATGGTCGTGCAGGAATTTCGGTACGACCATTCGCCAGGCGTCGACGATCAATTCGCGCATCTCGTATTCGTCGATCGCGCCCATCCAGCAGTCGACCCAGTTATAGCGCTGATCCGACAGCCGCGGCAGCCGGAACTTCTCCGGTTCGGCGGCGATGAGCGACGCCCGCTCGGCCTTGGGAAAGGCGAAGCCCATGACGGATTCGTCTCGGGAGAAGGCGATGTAGACGATCCGCCCGACGCGAAACTTGATGCGGTCCGCGACAACCGCCTCGTAGGAGCGCGGCAAGGTGAGCGCAAGTTCGCGCACATCCGTGACGGTGACCATATGCCGATGATGCCACCTGGCTCCGACACCGATGCCCGCAGCGCGGCTGACCGCAATATCGCCTGGTACTGACCTCGATCCCGGCCACCGTATCCAACGGTCGGCGCGCGGGAGGACCTACCGGTGATGCAGGTGATGAGGGTTGCTCACCATGGGATCCTCGTTTTGCCCGAGATACGCCCCGCCGCGGCGACGCTCGCCCCTCAATCGCTGCGGGGTTACGGTGTGTCGAGCCCCGCCGCCTTCACGGCAACCCAGGCGAGGCTTTCGTGCACGATGTCACTGTGCGCGCCGAACGGCGGTTTGCCGTTCACTACGGTGTCGGATGCGTCGATATTGATCAGCTCGCCAGCGGCGAACGGATAGCCGTCACCTACGCCCTGTAGCTCGACCTGGGCTGCGTCGAACGCTCCGACCGCTCCCATCGCTGTCCACGGATTGTCACCGTGCGCGCCCGCGGCGTTGTCTCCCGCGACCTTCGACGCAAGTGGGTAGAAATTGCCCAATGCTCCGTCGTGGCTGGAGAAGCAGACGGAAACGGGCCCGTCCACCCGGCTGGATCGTCCGGCCAGACCGCCACGGCGGTTCCGATCGAATGGCAGCGGATCGGCGAACGCAAAGCTCGAGAACGCACCCTGCAGCAGGGTGACAGATTTCACCGGGGACGGGACCAGACCGTCGGGCAGTCCGGTCAGGGCATACGACACGACCCGCGCGCCGAAGCTGTGGCCGATGAGATTCATGCGCAGAATCGGGAATTCCCGATTCAACTGTCCCAGAAGCGGTCCCAGGCCCTTCTCGCCGACGACACCGGCACGGTTCTTCATCTGCCAGTACGTCAGCGCCCGTAGCGCCTCCTTGGCTCCGTGTAGCACCTTCCCGAGCACGTCACCGATTCCGGCAGCGCCGCCCTGCGCCGAATCGAGGTCGACGCCCGATCTCATCAGCTCCATTGCGAAGTCCCGGAACACCTTCGACGCATCGTTATCCGCGCTGAGCATCGGAGGAAACCCGGCGTCCGCGTTGCCGTCCGGGCCTTCGCTGTCGGCATTTCCCGGGAACGTGGCGATGCTGAACTCGCGCATCTGTCCGAACAGCTCATCGATGGTGCCGCGGTCCGGCTCTTCGGATTCCAGCAGTTCCGCAATCCGATCGAGCTGTTGCGCACCGTCCGGAAAGGTCGCCTTCAACATCCGCAAGGTGTCGGCGTCGAGCGCAGGTGGTCGCGCGGGAACGGCTTCTCTGCGGTCCGCCGCCGCGGCGCCGGTGGGTGCCGCGGTGGGCGCGAAATCCCCGATCGGTTCGTCGCTCCAGCGCTCCGACGGCCACACCACGCCCACGTATCCGATCCGCCGCGTCGCGACGATCGGCAACGTGTCCAGCTTTCCGAACCACCGCTGGTACAGATCGACCGCCTTATTCCGGTCGTTGTTCCAGCCGTGCGAGAACACCATCAGGTCGGTGACCTCCCGCTGGCGCACGCCCGCGACGAGTTCGTCCGCGCCGACCTGATCGATATCGCCGTCCTTATCGAACGAAACGATCCAAAGTGGCTTATCGCCAACAAATTCCGGCATCTTTATCACTCCTTCGTCGCCGGGTTCAGACGTATTGCAGGGCTCGCATCAGGTCGACGAGTCCGCCGCCTTCGAGATAGCGATCGCGACCCAGCGGCGTCGCCGACTCGACGAAGATCCGCTTGACCGATTCGGGATCGCCGATGAATTCCCGCCGGACCGACAGGAACGCCGCGATGGCACCCGACACGTGTGGGGCGGCCATGCTGGTGCCGCTCTGCTCGATATACACGGCCGCGCCTTCCTCGCGTCTGCCCAATGATCGAAAGGCGTCCGCGCCGAGCTTGCCCGCGGCGGCGGAGGTGATGCGTTCGCCCGGAGCCACCAGATCCGGCTTCATCCGCCCGTCGCCGGTCGGCCCTCGTGACGAGAAGTAGGAGATGCCATAGGTATGTGGCGCGTCGCGGTGCGTCGAACCGACGGTGACCGCACGCTTGGCATTTCCCGGATCGTTGATCGTCATACCGGTGCTGAACCGGTTGGGTGCATTCTGGTCTTCGACGAAAAGGCTGACGTACGCCGAGTTACCGGCCGCGACGACGACGATGACGCCACTGCGGACGAGGTTGTCGACCGCGATGCACAGCGGGCTGCTCCCACACGCGTACCACGCCGGATCGAATCCGTAACCGAGACTGAGGTTTACGCCGTGGATACGAGGGGTGCTATCGCTGGCCGCGTTGACCTTGCGCACATAGGACAGAGCTTGGATCACCCGCCCGACCCGTGCCGTTTCGTTGCCCTTCGCGCCGAGTACCTTGAGACTCACCAGCCTTGCCCGCGGCGCGATCCCGGAAAGGCGCGCGGGCTCGACGACCGTGCGCCTACGCAGCTCGGCGCCGTCGGCGGTGTTGTACCGATTTTCGGTGACGACAACCTGCTTCGCCCAGCCACCGAGTCCGCCCGCGATGATTCCGGCGACATGGGTACCGTGCCCCTCCTCGTCGAGGAGAGCACCATCGCGAACAGGAGGCCCGTCTCCCGGGCAGGTGCGATGCAGATCGCGCACGGATCGATCGGTGAGGGTTGCATTGGCGAGGAAATGCGGATGGCTCTGGTCTATGCCCGAATCCACGACGGCCCAGACGATTCCCTCGCCGTAGGCATTGAACGATCGTTGGGCGGCTTCGGCTTTGATCGTCACGAAGGACTGGTCGATCTGACCGTGGATCTCGAAGTCCGGCCAGATGCGTTGCATTGCCCGGGCCAGCATGTCCCGCACCACGGCATCCGCGGATACCAGCCCCTCGATCTGGTCCGGGGTCAACCGTCCGGTTGCGTACTCGTCGGTGAGGCGATACGGCGCACCGGCAGCCGCGACAAGCTTCCAGAGCTCCTTGAGCCGGTTGAACGCGGCATTGAGGCCGCGGCCGTAGCGCGAGTTGAGCTCGATCATGACGGATATCGGATCGTCCGCCCCGGCTGGCATCGCGATACCCATCGCGGCCGATCGGGCGTGCTCGGATCTGCGTGTCTCGAGATGGGCGCGCAACGGTGGCGCGATCACGCCCGCGACCGGCAGCCTGCCCGGCGTGCCGGTTGCTGGCGTCTGTGCCTGCGCCGCAACATAGGCCGCTGCGCGGACGGCCGCATCGGGCGCCTCGCTCCGGCCGAGCGCAGTGAGTTCGATCGCCCCCTGCACGACGAGCTCGTCGTCACCCAGCTTGCGCACAGCATCGGAAACCGCCACCCACCACATCGGCTCGCCTGCCATCGAATCGCGCTCGCCCGCCTCGAACTTGGCGGCGAACCGCGCGGCGACCATCGTCAGCAATCTCTTCTGGTTCACCGTCTTGCCCGGGGGCACGGTGGCGAGGACCGACAGCACCCTGTCTTTCCAGACGTCGATGTCACCCATGGCTCCGGCTCCCGCACATCATGCTCGGATTGCGATCCGCACCATCAGTTTCCAGCCGCTATCGCTGCTGGTCACGGGTAGTTCACTACTCGATTTCACGATGCGGCCCGCGCTGTGGATGTGTGTTCATCGCGCGAAGGCGGGTCAGCGTTTCGGGCTCAACGGTGCAGTGCGGTTTCGCGTTCCATATGCGACAGCTTCTCCGGGTTGCGCACAGAGTAGATGCCGCTGATGAGTCCATCGTCGATGCGCACCGCCAGCACGCTGTCGAGTTCCCCGTTCAGCCGGATGATGAGTGCCGGGTAGCCATTGACCTGGGTCGGTTGCAGCGTCGCGGTGGCGCCGATCGTGTTCCAGTAGATGGCGAACAGTCGAGCCACCTGGTCGGCCCCGACGATGGGGCGTGGGAGGGCCTGTTTGATGCCGCCACCATCGTTGAGCGCAACCACGTCGGGCGCGAGGATCGCCAGCAGGCTCTGGATATCGCCGGTTTCGACCGCTCGCTGGAATGCCGCGAGTGCGTCTCGGGTCTCGGCCGAGGAAACGACTCCGCGCGGTCGGCGGGCGGCGACATGTGCCCGTGCGCGGTGGGCGATCTGGCGGACCGTGACCGGGGACTTGTCGATGGCCTCGGCGATCTCGTCGTAGGCCAGGTCGAATACTTCACGCAGCACGAACACCGCGCGCTCGGTCGGGGTGAGTGTCTCGAGTACGAGCAGCATCGCCATCGAAACGCTGTCGGCCAGCTCGATGTCCTCGGCTACGTCGGGGGCGGTGAGCAGCGGCTCGGGCAGCCAGGGGCCGACATAGGACTCCTTGCGCCGGTCGAGGGTGCGCAGTCGGCTCAGGGCCTGGCGGGTGGTGATGCGGACCAGGTAGGCGCGCTGATCCTGCACGGTGGTGAGGTCGACTCCGGCCCACCGGAGCCAGGTTTCCTGCAGCACGTCTTCGGCGTCGGCGGCCGAGCCGAGCATCTCGTAGGCGACGGTGAACAGCAGTCTGCGGTGTGCGAGGAACGCATCGGTGGCGGGGTCCGGTCGACCGCGCGGCAACGGCTCGGCCGGCTCAACCGTTCGCTCGCCGCCGTCGCTCATTGCCGACTCCCGCCTGTTGTCCGCTCTCGACTGTGCCACACACACCAGACGCCGGTTCCGACCGCTTTGTGACACCTCTGATCGGTGACAGATGTCACGGTGCTGCGACGTCACATAGGCGCGGTCGTCGACATCTTTATGTTCGTCCAGTTACGCAGACAGGAGGCCGACATGCAGGTGTTGATAGTGGGCAGCGGCTACTCGGGCACGCTCGTGGCGAACCGGGTCGCCAAGAAGGTGAAGGACGCCGAGATCACGGTGATCAACCCGCGCCCGGATTTCGTGGAGCGGGTACGGCTGCACCAGCAGATCGCGGGAACATACTCGGCGGCCACGCCCCTGGCAGAGGTGCTGCGGGAAGGCATCAAGGCACGGGTCGGCGCGGTCGACAAGATCGGCGACGGCGCCGTCGTCCTCACCAACGGTGAGCGAATCGACTTCGACTACGCCTTCCTGGCCGTGGGCAGCACCGTTGTGCCGATGCCGAGAACGGTCCCGGTGGGCACATGGGAAGGCGCGCAACAAGCTCGCGCGGCGCTGGCAGCCCTGCCCGCGGGCGGCCAGGTCACCGTCATCGGGGGTGGTCCGACGGGCATCGAGACGGCGGCCGAAATCGCCGAGGCCAGACCGGATGTGCGGGTGCGGCTCGTCGGTTCCTCAGTGGGCGGCGGCCTTTCCGATGGTGCGTATCGGCGGGTACGTTCCGGCTTGGCACGGCTCACGGTCGAGATCGTCGACGATGAGGTGGCCGAAATCGGTTCGGGTGCAGGGCAGTTCGACGGTGTTGTGCGGCTGCAGTCGGGTTCGGATCTGGCCTCCGATCTGACCCTGTGGGCGATCGTGTCAGGCGTCCCCGACCTCGCGGCGCGCAGTGGTCTCGCGGTCGATGCGCGCGGTCGTGCCGTTGTCGATGAGTTCCTGCGCAGCACCAGCGATGAGCGGATCTTCGCCGTCGGCGACTGCGCAGCGGTGCCCGGAGCGCGTTTCGCCTGTTATACCGCGCTGCCACAGGCCATTCACGCGGCCGACAATTTCGCTCGCCTGCGCAAAGGCCGCAAGCCCAAGCCGCACTCCCTACCGTATTTCAGCCGCGGCCTCTCGCTGGGCAGGAAGGACGCGGTAGCCCAGTTCACCCACGCCGACGATACGGTCCGGCGCATCTACGTCGCCGGACGGACCGCGGTCGCACTCAAGAAAATGGTCACCCATAGCGCGTTCTCCACCGCCCGCACGGGCGTTTCCAGCTTCTGATGAACAGCAGGGCCGCAGGTTGCGCTGATGCTGAAGCGGGCACCCGGTTTTCGGGTGCCCGCTTGGCATCTCACTTCGAGCAATGTCGATCGCTATGCTGCTGCGGCAGTTTCCAGCGCCCATTCCGCCCGTATCGGCCAGCGGCGGTGTTCGGCGTCGATGACGAACACGTGGGTGTGCCGGTAGTGGCGTTCGTCGACGCGGTCGGCATCGGTCAGCCGGGCCGGGTCGATGGTGCCGACTTCATGTAGGTGAGTCAGCTCCTGTGGGTCGTGGCGTGGCCACATCCGCAGCGTCACAGTGATTCCCGCGGCGGCGAATACCGCCAGCGTTGTCCAGGTAGTAGTGAAACCGGCGGCGGTGGTCAACCATCCCGCAATCGGATAGGTGATCAACCAGGCCAGATGCGACAGCGAGAACTGTGCCGCGAAGAGCGCTGGGCGATCGCCGGGTTGCGAGGAGCGCCGCAGGACCTGCCCGGTCGGCGTCAGCACCGCCGCGGTGCCCGCACCGATGAGCGCCCACACTCCGATCGCGGCGCCCCATCGCCAGTCGCCGCCGTCGGCGGTCGACAGTGCGATGGCCGAGCCGAGTCCGGTGATCAGCGTGGCCGCACCCGCCAGCATCACCGGCCGGGCGCCGATCCGATCGAGGACCCAGGGCAGCGAGAGCGCGACGATCATGGTGCCGAACCCATTGGCGGCCAATAGCATCGCTACTCCGGACTGGGTGCCGCCGAGGGTGTCGCGTACGTAGTTGACCGTATTGACCATGATCACCGATCCGGCGGCGGCAACAACGAGGTTCAATCCGAGCAGGCCGCGCAGCCGTGGCGTCGCGGCGAAGATGCGCACGCCCACCGTGATCCGTTCCCGGAATGAGCCCTGCGCGGCGGCGGTCGCGTCCGGAATGCGGGTGGTGATCACCAGGGCAGCCGAGATGACGAATCCGATTGCGGTGCCGACGAACAACCAGTGGAAGCTGATGACGGCCAGTGCGGCCGCGGCCAGCATCGGGCTCAGCAGGGTTTCCATGGTGGCGGCCAGTTGCGCCGCCGACAGCGCCCTGGTGTATTCGCGTTCGTCGGGCAGGATATCCGGGATGACCGCCTGGTATGTGGGGGTGAATGCGGCCGAGGCGGTTTGCAGCACCGCGATCAGCACGTAGATCTGCCACACCTGGTCGATGAACGGCAAAGCCAGCACCACGGCGGCTCGGATGACGTTGAGCGCCACCAGGAAAATCCTGCGGGGGAGTCGGTCCGCGTAGGCGGCCACGATCGGCGCGACTGTCACGTAGACGAGCATCTTGATGGTCAGCGCGGTGCCGAGGACAGCCGCCGCGTCCGCCCCGGCGAGTTCGTAGGCGAGCAGCCCGAGTGCGACGGTGGTCAGCCCGGTGCCGAACAGGGCCGACACCTGAGCGGTGAACAGTTTCAGATAGTCACGGTGGCCGAACAGTGTGGTGGCGAGCATGGGCATGGAACGCATCGGAAACCCTTCCTGGCAAATGAGTTGGGTGGATCGCGGATATTGCGACAGCAGCACTCGCACACGTCGGACTCCTCTCCGGAATAGGCGGTCATCAGATGGAAGATCCACCCGCTCAACAGACTTCGGCGATCAGGCAGTGGTGGACAGCGTGAAGGCGGCGGTCCGGACCACATCACCGTGCTTGAAATCCAGGAAAAGCCGGTAGGTTCCGGGGCCGGGCACGGCGGTATGGAACGTGACGTCCGGACCGGGCGCGGTCACCCCGTCACCGGGTTCACCATTCGGATGCACGTGGACGTAGGCCAGATCGCCCGCGCGCAGGATCACCAAGTGACCGAAGGCGGCCAGGTAGGGCTGCAGGTCGGTGACCGGTTCGCCATCCTTGCGGACGGTGAGGGTGAGCAGTCGGCCCGCATCCGGGACCAGTTCGCCGTCGAGGGTCACCTCGTATCCGTCCACGAGCGCGGTGCGCGTTGCCTCGGGGGCGGGGCGCGGTTCGTATGTCCCCGCAACGGCGAGGTCCGCGCCAAGAGTGATGGTCTTGCCGAGGGCCCGCGGAGCGATATCGGTGAAGACGCGATAGGCGCCCGCCTCCGGGAGATTCAAGCGCACGGCCCAGGTCCCATCTGCGGTGAGCTGGGGATGCACGTGCCAGAACCCGGTCAGCTCGCGCCGAGCCACGATCAGATGCAGGTCGCGGTCGTGGATGGCGGTGTAGTCGGTGACCGGCTTGCCATCCGGTCCGAGGATCCGGAACCGGAAGTCGATTTCACCCGTCCCGATGATCGGGTCCGCGAGTTGCAACTGGTAGCCGTCCTGGGTGATCTGAAGTCCGCCCGGGAGTCCGCCGCCATGTCCGGCGTGGTCGTGCTGCTCGGCATGCTCGGCGTGGGCGGCCGGAGCCGCGTGCCCGGTGTGGGCGATGTGGTTGTGGTGCCCGGCATGAGCGGTGTGGTCGCCGTGCGCGCCAGAGTGATCCGCATGAGTCTGGGTGGTCATTGCTTCGGCCTCTCGATCTTGTTCATTCGATACCGAGAAAGTTATACCCCCTAGGGGTATGCCGCAAGGCCGATAGATGTGATGCGCCGCACTGCGACTAAGTACGTACGGAGGTAGTAGGTTATTTCCAGTGGATGTCAAAGGTTTGTCGTAGCTGAACGCATGAGCCGAAAGTTTCTCGCGGCCAAGGGGATTGGAAGTTGAAAGAGGTTGTCGACGAGTCACGCCGGGGAGTACCGCGGTACGCGGACTCGCGCGCCATCGGAAGAATCTCGATAGCGGGCACCCGGGTGTCGATGACTTGCGGCATCGGGTGCCCGCTATCGGGTCGCCGATCCCACACACCCGCCGCCGCGACCCGCGCTACCGCCGTTTGCTACCCGACCGGCGCTATAGTCGGCTCACTGTGAACCTCATCGGGCGTTTGCGGCACGGTGGCACCGTAGTGGCGGTGCTCATCGCAGTGCTGCTCGCGGCGCCGATGGTCCACTGTGCCCAGACGAACGACCATGAGCACTCCGGCGTGCACAGCCAGATGGCGCCTGGGAACTTTCGCACCGCCGCCCTCGACGATTCCGCTCACGTGGTCATCGATGCCGCGCATGAATCCTGCGGCCTGCATCTCGCCCACTGCATCGTGAAATCGGCGCGGACGGGTGCGGCCGAGAACTTCGCGGCGCTGCGCCTGCTCGCCTTGATCGGGGTCGTCGCCATCGTTGCCGCAGCTAGTTGCTCGACGCTCGCTGGAGGCGTGCGCGGTCCGCCGGTATCCCCGCCCTCCGCTGCTGGTCGGGACATTCTCGAACGGTTCTGTATCGCCCGACGCTGATCGGTCAGCGCCAGGCCGACGTTGTGTGCCGTCGGCCGGTGTTCGCTGCCGTTCAACGTCCGCACCGCCGCGTGGCGGTCTCGATACAGGAAGCGACAGTCATGAACAAGATCGTGCTCGACCGGCCCGAGGTGCCCCCGGCGCTGATCCCGGCGCCGGGCGCCGCCCGACAGGCCCCCGCGCTGGTCGGCAACACTCCGGTGCTGTGGGTCGGCGCCCCGCTCGCACCCGCCGGTCGGGGGTTCTGGGCCAAGCTCGAAGGATTCAATCCCGGCGGCATGAAGGACCGCCCTGCGCTGCACATGGTGCGCCGGGCCGAAGCGCGCGGTGCGCTGGCAGCTGGCGCTCGAATCATTGAATCATCTAGCGGCACATTGGGTTTGGGTTTGGCGCTGGCCGGCATGGTGTACCGCCATCCGGTCACGGTGGTGACCGATCCGGGCTTGGAGCCCATCGTCGCCCAGATGCTGGCCGCCTATGGCGCGCGCGTCGATCTCGTCGCGCAGCCGCACCCGAACGGCGGTTGGCAACAGGCACGTCGGGATCGGGTCGCCGAGTTGCTGGCCGAGGAATCCGGAGCATGGTGCCCGGACCAGTACAACAACCCCGACAACGTCGACGGCTACGAATCGTTGGCGCTCGAACTGGTGGAACAGCTCGGGACAGTGGATGTTCTGGTGTGCGCGGTGGGCACCGGCGGGCATTCGGCCGGGGTCGCGCGGGTGCTGCGGCGGTTCAACCCCGACCTGAAGCTCATCGGCGTGGATACCGTGGCCTCCACAATCTTCGGCCAGCCGGCGGGACCACGGCTGATGCGAGGTCTCGGGTCGAGCATCTACCCGACCAATGTCGACTACCGCGCATTCGACGAAATCCATTGGGTCGCACCGTCGGAGGCGGTGTGGGCATGCCGCACGCTGGCCGTGACACACTATGCCACCGGCGGCTGGAGTGTCGGCGCGGTGGCGCTGGTTGCGGGCTGGGCGGCGCGCACCCACGACGCCGATGCCCGGATCGCGGCCGTATTTCCCGATGGCCCGCAACGCTATTTCGACACCGTCTACAGCGACACCTACTGCGCCGAGCACGGACTTCTCGATGCCGAGCCGCCGACCTACCCCGACACCATCACCCATCCGGCCGAACGAGTCGTGACCGCCTGGACCCGTTGCAGCACAGTTGTCGACCCGCGCGAACGGGCTTCGGATCAAGGGGCAACCCGGTGACGGTATTCGGAAACTTTCGCAGCTTCGACCTCCCGGCACGTTTGTTGATGGTCAACCAGTTCGGTATCAACCTCGGCTTCTACATGTTGATGCCCTACTTGGCCGGATATCTGGCGGGTCCGCTCGGCTTGGCGGCGTGGGCCGTCGGCCTGGTGCTGGGTGTGCGCAACTTCTCGCAGCAGGGCATGTTCCTGATCGGTGGCACGCTGGCCGACCGGCTCGGCTACAAACCGCTGATCGTGGCCGGATGTCTGCTGCGCACCGGCGGTTTCGCGCTGTTGGTCTTCGCGACGTCCCTGCCGGGTCTGCTGATCGCTTCGGCGGCAACAGGTTTCGCGGGCGCTCTGTTCAACCCGGCGGTGCGCGCCTACCTCGCGGCCGATACCGCGGAGCGGCGGGTGGAGGCGTTCGCCGTGTTCAATATCTTCTATCAAGCGGGCATCCTGGCCGGGCCACTGGTCGGGCTCGCACTGATGGCGGTCGATTTCCGGGTCACCGCGGGTACCGCCGCGCTCGTATTCGCGGCGCTGACGGTGGCGCAGTTGTGCGCGCTGCCGACCCGACGGGCGGAACTCGCCGACGAGAAGTCATCGGTTCTCGACGACTGGCGGACCGTGGTCGCGAACCGTCGGTTCCTCGCCTTCGCGGTCGCGATGATCGGCTCGTATGTGCTGTCGTTCCAGGTCTATCTGGCACTGCCGCTACAGGCGGAGTTCATCGCGGGCGCGCGAGCACAGATTCTGGTATCGGCACTGTTCGTGGTCTCCGGGGTGGTAGCGGTCGCCGGTCAGCTACGCGTCACCGCCTGGTTCCGCGAAAGATGGGGGACAGGACGCAGCCTGGTCGTCGGGATGGGCATACTCGCCGTGTCATTCCTACCCCTGGTGATCATCCCGGGGCCCTGGCGCTTCGGTGTCGGCGCGGCCGTGGCGGCATTGCTCGTGTCGGCGGCATTGCTGGCGGTCGGCACCGCCGCGGTATTCCCATTCGAGATGGACACCGTCGTATCCCTGGCCAACGGGAAACTCGTGGCAACCCACTACGGGTTCTACAACACAGTGGTCGGCGTCGGCATTCTGGCGGGCAATTTGGCAACCGGCGCCGTAGTCGGTGCCGCCCGCGCCGCCGGAGTCGACTGGGCAGTGTGGTTGGGGCTCATCATGATCGGCCTGATCGCCGCATTCGCATTGCACCGGCTCGACCGAGCCCAGCCCGCACACCCAGTTGCGCCGAGCGCCGCGTACTCGCGGCAATCCGGCGGGCGTCATCTGCCCGAGCAGCCGGAGAATGCGGGCCGAGCGCCGATCGGCCGAGCATCGAAAGACACCGGACGCCGAGCATCACCCGGACCGATACCAACGGGCCGTCGCTGATCGACTCCGACCATGGCCGGAGGATGCTGTCGGCCAAGTCGTGACACCGAGCGTGCCCGAGCCGGGGCCGTGGCTGCCCAGCAGTGCGATCTCGGCTCGGGCCACCGGAATCACTGCCACACCGCGGCGGCGAAGATCCTGCGCCCGGCTCTGGATTCTGCTGCGTGAACTTCTGATCGCGCTGCCCACCGGCGGTCTGACATGCAGACCGAACGCAGCGACGTCACCGCATCGCTCGACGCGGAGCAACTCCTCGCCGCATCGGCGGTCATGGTTCTCGCGACGAACCTCGGCCAGGAGAGGACACTCACCCGATTCGATGGGATGTATCGCACGGCTGCTGTTGTGCTGCTTGCAGGTTTCTCACAGATTGCTGTTTCAACCTAAGGAACTGTAAGGGTTGGCGAGGCATCGTGGACCCGAGCCTGGTTCAAGCGCACCGTTGTGACCACTGCGGGCTCGAAGTTGTCGGTATCGCAGGTATACGCCCACGCAACACCCGATCTGAAAAGTGAGCTTTGCAACACACGCTCCGTGCATTACGTTTGCGTTACGGTTTGCCGGTAAGAAGCCAGTTGATAGCTACGGAGCGTGTGCGTGCTGGAACTCGACCACTTCACCTACGGATGGGTGACCCCTGTCCTGGCCTATGTCATGTCCGTCATCGGATCGCTGCTCGGCCTGCGATGTGCGGTGCATGCCCGAACGGCACGCCGGCCAGGAGGCTGGCTCCTCGCCGCGGCCGTATCCCTAGGGGGTGCGGGCATCTGGGTTATGCACTTCACCGCGATGCTCGGTTTCTCCATCGATGGGGGAACCATTCGGTTCGATGTGCCGATGACGCTGCTGAGCGCCGTCGTGGCCATTGTGGTGGTGTGGATCGGACTGTCGGTCGCCGTGCGCTGGCGGCGGGAAGTGCTGGCTTTGCCGGTCGGCGGCACCGTCACCGGACTCGGTGTAGCCGCCATGCACTACCTGGGCATGTATGCGATGCACACCAACGTGACCATCGGGTACCGCCCCGCGCTCGTCGCGCTGTCGCTGGCGATCGCGGTGGTCGCGGCAACCGCCGCGCTGTGGTTCATGCTGCACGTGCACGGATTTCGTGCGACCGCGGGCGCGGCGTTGATCATGGGTGTCGCGGTATGCGGCATGCATTACACCGGAATGGCGGCAATGCATGCCGAGCATGCTGGCGGCCATGCGATGCCGGACGGTGCCGAGCCGCCGCAACTGCTGACCCCACTGATCATGACCGTCGTCGCGGTCGTCATGGTGCTGATCATCGTGGTCGGGCTGGCCGAACTCGACGAACGCAATTTGTCCGACGCGCAGGCCGCGGCCGAGCAGCCCGCATCCGCTCGACCCGAAGCCGCTCGGCTCAGGTCCGCGCGCTTCAAGTCCGGCACCCTGGCTACCAGCCCCGCCGACCTACCCAAGAGCGGCCGCGAGTGGCCGCGCCGAGAAATACTCGACTAGCATCGAGTCCCGCCTCGCATGTTGTCGATGGTGTTGCACCATCGCCTGATCGGCGAGCAGTGGCCGGGTAGTCACGACGGTTCCGAACCGCTTGGATCTCGGCGACTCCAGCGTGATGAGCGCCCGATATGCGGTTCGGCCGGAGCCGAAAACCAACGATTCGCTGGTCGGAGTCGCCGTAGTGTCGGCCGAAAATCGGGCGGATATGACTTAGCTTGCTGGTAGAGAACGGTTTTCGTGTTCGTGGTGCGGTCTCGGGTGGTTGGTGCTCGGCTTGGCTGCCGATGAGGGTTGATCGGCGTGCGCTGCTGGTCACCGATCCCGCGCTGGTCAGAATCCTGCGCTAAGCCTGAAAACGGTTTAGCCGGTTGCCCTGTGTGTTGAGTCGCGAGCGTTGCTGCGGCGGTCGGACAAGGTGATCCGAGCTCGTCACGGTGGGTCTATGTGCCTTCGTCCAAAAGGGCGCGCAGCGCTAGGTTGGCGACCTGCCGCAGCTCGTCACGGCTGCGCCCGGCCGCGGCCTGGACGGCGATGCCGTCCGAGATCGTGTGGACGAGTGCGGCCAGGTCAGCTGGTTCCTGGCGGGACGACAGGTCGGTGGCCTGCTCGAGCCGCCTGCGCAGTGCCGCCTCGCCGGCTTTGCGTACCGCGACGGCGTCCTGGCGGACAGTGCGCGAGTCGGGTCCACAGGCTTGAACGGTCTTGACGCACAGGCAGCCGTGGGGAGTGTTCTCGCCTGCGGTCAGGTCGACGGCCCCGTGGATCAGCCGCTCGACGACCTCGCGGCCGGTGGGCGCGTCCAGCGCGTCGGCGGCGTAGGCGCCGGGGCCGTCGAGGTAGCGGGCGAGAACCTTGCCGAACAGTTCCTCCTTGTTGCCGAAGGCGGCATAGAGGCTGGGCTTGTTGATGCCCATCGCGGCGGTCAGGTCGGCCAGCGAGGCGCCCTCGTAGCCGTGCCGCCAGAACACCTCCAGCGCGTGGTCGAGTGCGGTGTCTGCGTCGAATGCGCGTGGGCGTCCGCCAGGCATGCCGTCCTCCATGCTCTTTCCCCTGTTTTTTACCTATCGGTACATTACCTCTTGCGGACGAGTGTTGCGCCACCTAGTTTCTTACCGAAAGGTACAGAACTAAGGAGTGGCACACATGATCCGAGTCGGAGTTGTCGGGGCCAGCGGTTGGGCGGACAGCTCGCACCTGCCCGCGCTCACCGCTCTCGAGGAGTTCGAGGTGACCGCGGTCGCGACCACCAACCAGGCCAGTGCGGACCGGGCGGCGGCCGCCCACGGCGTACGGCACGCCTTCGCCGACGTGGGCGAACTCATCGCGCACCCTGAGGTCGACTTGGTCGTCGTGTCAGTGAAGGCTTCCGGGCATGCCGCCGTGATCAGGGCAGCGCTCGACGCCGGCAAGCACGTCGTGTCCGAGTGGCCGCTAGGCGTCGACGCCGACGAAGCAGGTGAGCTGACCGAGGCCGCCACCGCCGCCGGCGTCGTTCACGCGGTTGTCCTCCAGGGCCACCATTCCCCGAGCGCCCGTTTCGCCGCGGATCTGCTGGCCGACGGCCGGATCGGCACGCTCGAATCGGTCGCGCTAGTGGCCGAGGGCGCCCCCTGGGGAGGCAGTCGAATATGGCCGAACCTGGTGTTCGGCCTCGACCCTTCGGAGGGAACCAACATCCTGACCATCATGGCCGGTCACTTCCTGGCCGCACTCGAACGGGTCGCCGGCCCACTGACCGAAGTCTCTGCACGGCTGCCCCGCACACACGACCGCGTGCTCGTCGCCGGGACGCAGCGGATCGTGCCCAACGCTACGCCCAGCCACGTGCTGCTGCACGGACTGCTGACCAGCGGCGCCACCGCCTCTGCTGTCGTGCACGGCGGCAACGGGCCCGCACGGTACGGGTTCCGCCTCGAGCTCGTCGGCAGCGACGCAACGTTGACCGCCACCCCAGCCCAGCCCGGGACATTCATCCACTGGGGCGACTGGGACATCCGTATCGGCGACGAGGCCCTGGCCGTGCCCGACACCTACCGCACGGTCCCCGCCAGCATCCAGGACGGCCCACCGGCCAACATCGCAGCTCTCTACCAGGAGGTCGCTCGAGCCATCACCGAAGCCCGACAACCGCATCCCAGCTTCGAGACCGCCCTGCGCCACCACCGACTCCTCGCCGCCATCGAACAGTCCGCGGCCGATGGAACCGTCCGGTACATCTCCTAGCCGACATGTACCGCGACAGGGTTCCCAGCTGAGCCCAATCCGCAGGCGCGGGCGATGCCAACAGCCGCGGATCCGGCAAGAAATAGCAATAGCCACAACCATTTTCGTGATGCCCTGACTGCGCCCGGGGCTTCACTGCGTAAGCGCCGGAAGGCGGCGCGGATGGCCAGTACGGTGACCCGGATCCAGCGCAGGTCATCAGGCCTGTTCAGAGGCGCCGACGCGATCTGGCGTGCGCGAATCCACGAAAACATCTTCCCTTAACGACGTCCCATCGATTAACGTATCGCTATATAGCGGCACATTAATTGACGGGATGATAACTGATGGAGATCGCAACAAAGTTCTGGACGGTCCGTCGAGTGGTGATCGTGACGCTGATCAGCATCGCGCTGGTGACCGTGACGATCGCCTCACCTCACCTTTTCGCGGCCTCGGCCGGACCTCGGGATTCGCACGCCCCCGGGAACAGCCATGGCTATGGATCCGGATCGCGCCCGAATAGCACCGACCACAGTCAGAACAACAGCGGCTACGGATATGGAGTGCGCACCAATAGCGACAACCACGATCAGTACCGAGGCCGCAACGAAAACCCCTGCCAGTACACCCCCACGGGGACCTGCGGAGCGCGCTGACGACGAAAGCGGTAGATGCCGAGGCCGGGCTGTCGGAGTGCCATTCGGTTGCCGGTCGACGCCCGGCGGCGATCAGTGTCCGGACGTATTCGAGCAGCCGCGTGAGTAGGGCTTTGACCGATCCCCGCCGCCTGACATCACAGAGACGGATCGGGATGTGGTGCGGCAGACCGAGGGCGAGTCGGATTTCGTGTTCGCCGTAGCTGTCCCCGCCGTCGAAACAGTTTCGTCGCCGCACTCGGTCTCGCCGACGATCACACTGTCCGCGACTGCTGCCCGCGAACCGCAGTATCGACCGGTACCGTCCCTGGTATGAGCAGAGCGATTGTGGAGCTCTCCCATCGGATCGCGGACGGCATGCTCACCTACCCTGGCTTGCCCGAACCGCGAGTCACTACCGATATTTCGCGTGGGCAGTCGCCACTGATCGACATGACCTACGACATTGCGCGCGTGGATATGGTCGGCAATACCGGGACCCATATCGATGCGCCATACCAATTCCACGCCGATGGCGCCGATATCGCCGAGCTGCCGCTGGAACGGCTGTTCAACGTGCCGATCGTGATGATCCGCGCGGCGAAAATCCGTGCGGTTGGACCGGATATGCTCGGCGACCCGGCGCGGCTCTGGGGCAAGGCGGTGCTCGTGCACACCGGATGGTCGGCCCGGTGGGGTTCGTCCGCATACTGGGAGCCCGGCCATCCATTCCTGGTCGGCGAGGTCGCGGATGCGCTGGTCGCCGCCAATGTGGCGCTGGTGGGAATCGACTCGCTCGACATCGACGATATGTCCCTGCCGACGCGGCCGTGCCACCATGCGCTGCTCGGTGCGGGAATCCCGATCATCGAACATATGACGAACCTGGACGCGGTTCCCGACATCGGTGCCAGGCTCGTCGCGCTACCAGCGCCGGTACGCGGGATGGGCTCGTTTCCGCTGCGCGCTGTCGCCTGGACCGATTAAGACGGCACGCGCAGCAGGAGGTAAGCGGCAATTCCCGAGCCGATGACGGCTCCGCCGTAGCAGACCAGGATGATCAACCCACTGAACTGCTCGAGCCGCAAGCCGTGCTCCACCGTGTACCGGAAGCGGTGGGCCCAATGGAACAGAGCCAGCACACAGAGTCCGAAAAGTACCAGCCGGGTGACAGGATGACGCAACACCGCGAGCAGGTGTGCGTGGTCCGGCGCGGGAAGCCAGTCCAATGGGAAGGCGAGGCCGAACAGGAACAGCAGCACCGGTATGAGCAGCGCGGCGGCCATTCCGCCGATGCCGAACAGCAGCCACGCCAACGGTTCCAGGGACCTCTTTTTCGTCGTCATCGCAGCACCACCAACAACACGATCGCCGTCAGCAGGCCCCACAGCAGGTAGTTCAGCCCAACGATCACCCTCGGTGCGACGCGCCGGTTCCGTACCCGCAGCACCATCGCCTTGGGCGCGAGGCTGAACCAGGTGACCGTGTGCAGCAGCACGAACAGCAGAGCGATCGTGTTGAGTGCAACCACCCACCCAGTTGCGCTCCAACTGAGAAACCGCTGGTACTCCTCGTTTCCGGAACTGACCGCATGGATCAGAAGCAGGAGAAATACCACGAACCAGGCGACGAACACGCTGCTGAGTTCGCGCAGGGCGAAGATCAGATACGAGCGACGTCGCGCCCACCAGAACGTGGAGACCGGCTTTCGGTACAACCGGGGTGTCGTGGTCATCGTGCGCGCCAAGGCATGAGGAAATTCCGCAGCGATTGCGTGGCCGCGGTCAACTTGTAGCGTTGGATCGCACCTGCCGGGTCGACCCCTTTGGGGCAGGCGGTGGTGCACTCGCCGACGAAGGTGCACGACCAGACGCCCTCGGCGGAGGCCAGCACGTCGCGCCGATCTGCGGCGCCTTCATCGCGAGAGTCGAGGTTGTAGCGTTGGCCCAGCGCGATTGCCGCCGGACCGATGAATTCGGGCTCGAGCGCGAAGACCGGACAGGCCGAGTAGCAGAGCATGCAGTTGATGCACATGCTGTATTTCTTGTATTCGTCCATTTCGGACGGTGTTTGCAGGTACTCGCCGTCATCGAGCGGCCGATCTTCCTTCCTGATCAGCCATGGCTTGACCGCGGTCAGCTTGTGCATGAAGTCGCTGATCTCTATGACGAGATCCCGGATCACCGGGAAGTTGCGCAATGGCTCGACCCGCACCGGCCCCGGCGCGTAGTCGGTCAGGAATGTGGCGCAGCTCAGTTGTGGCTCGCCGTTGACGGTCATACCGCAGCTACCGCAGATCCCCATCCGGCACGACCACCGGTACGACACCGTGCCGTCGAGGTAGTCCTTGATGTAGTTGAGGCCGTCGAGCACCGTCCATTCCTTGCGCAGCGGAACCTCGTACAACTGCATTACCGGTTCGTCATCTCGATCCGGTCGATAGCGCGCGACCTGCAGGGTTATCCGGTCCGCCATCGCCATCACCTCCCATATACGCGTTCGCCCGGAGGCCAGCGAGTAATCGTTACCGGGAGGTACGAGACGCGACCCGAACCGTCCGGCTGTCGATGGACCAGCGAATGGGCCAGGAATCGCTGGTCGTTCCTGGCGGGGAAATCGGTCCGTTGGTGCGCACCCCGCGATTCCTCCCGTGCCAGCGCGCAGGCGACGATGCATTCGGCCACATCGAGCATGCAGGACAGTTCCAGCATCGCCACCAGCTCGGTGTTGAACGCTCGGCTGTGATCATCGAGGCGAGCGCGGCCGAATCGATCGCGAAGCTCGCGCACCTTGTCGGCAGCCTCGGCGAGGGAATCGCCGTCCCGGTAGATCCCGGCACTGGTCTCCAGCGTCTCCTGCATCTCGGTGCGGATGTGGGCGATGCGTTCGGATCCCTCGGCATGTCGGGCGATGCCTCGTTCCAGCCGGTCCTGTTCGGCGCGGCCGCGTGCCAGGACCGCCGATGTCCGGCGGGCGGTGGCCGAGCTCGCGTACTCGGCCGCGGCACGACCGGCTCGCGCACCGAAAACCAGCAACTCGGGCAGGGAATTCGAACCGAGCCGGTTGGCGCCATTGATACTGACGCAGGCGACCTCTCCGACGGCGTACAGGCCCTCCAGGGGTGTCGCGCCGTGGATGTCGGTATGGATGCCGCCCATCATGTAGTGCACGACCGGGCGTACCGGGATCAGTTCCCGCACCGGGTCGATGTTCTGGTACTTCGAGCACAGCTCGCGCACGAACGGCAGTTTCGTATCGATGAGATCGGCACCGAGGTGGCGCAGGTCGAGGTGGACGACGTGTCCGTACGGTGTGCCGATGGTCCGGCCCTTGTCGAGTTCGTGCACGAAAGCCTGTGACAGCCGGTCGCGTGGCCCGAGTTCCATGCTGCGCATCACCGGCACCGGTGATGGCGTCCCGAGGTCGTAATCCTGCAGGTAGCGGTAACCGTCCTTGTTGAGCAGCCAGCCGCCCTCCGCGCGCGCCGCCTCGGTGATCAAGATGCCCGTGAACGGAAGGCCGGTCGGGTGGTACTGGACGAACTCCATATCTTTGAGCGCCGCGCCTGCCCGGTAGGCCAATGCCATACCGTCGCCGGTGTTGATATTGGCGTTGGTGGTGAACGGATACACCCGGCCACAGCCACCGGTGCACACGATGACAGCGCTGGCGAGAATGGTTTCGACGCGTCCGGTGGCCAGTTCGATGGCTACGATGCCGCACACCTTGCCGTCGTCGATGAGCAATGTGGTGGCGAACCATTCGTCGTATCTGACGATGTCTCGATATGACAGTGCGGTCTGGAACAGGGTGTGCAACAAGTGGAAACCGGTCTTATCGGCTGCGAACCAGGTGCGGTTGTTCGTCATGCCGCCGAATGCCCGTACCGCAATGTGCCCGTCCGATCGGCGGCTCCATGGACAGCCCCAATGCTCCAGCTGCAGCAGCTCCCGCGGTGCTTCCTCGACGAAGGCCTCGACAGCGTCCTGGTCACAGAGCCAATCGCTGCCGGAGACCGTGTCGTATGCGTGTTCTTCCAAGCTGTCGCCTGGACCGGCGACAGCGGCGGCGCCACCCTCGGCGGAGACGGTGTGGCTGCGCATCGGATAGACCTTGGAAACGATCGCGATACTCAACCGCGGGTTGTGTTCGGCGATGGCGATGGCCGCACGCAGGCCCGCGCCGCCCCCGCCGACGATCACGACATCGTGAGAAGCGGTCATGGTGCACCACCATCGTGGGTCAGGCCTCGAAGTCGGCGCTGCGCTCGTCCATCAGGACCTTGCCGTCATGGCGGACCGTTTCGATCCGAACGCAGCCGTCGTGGTATTCGTGCCGAATCTTGCGGCAGCCACAGTCGTAATGCAGATCGTCGATAACCAGGCCCGCTTCGTCGTCTTCGCGGTGGCGAGCCCCGCCCCTCAGTTTCCCGCATGGGGCGCGTTCGGTGCTGAACTGCTCGGTGATGCTAAGCATCTCCACCTCCCGGCGAACCGGTGGCACACCCTACTGGCCGGTATAGATACATAAGCGTACGCGCATTGCACCGAGGCCGCAGGCGGCGTTCCAGCGCTGGCGGATATCGCCCCACCTGCACCGACGCGTTGTAGACGAACCGGTCCGGTGTCGGCCCGGACGGGCTCCGCAATTCAAGTAGTCACGTACTCGATACGCCGCGGCCGCATCGAGCAACCATGACTGCATGTTCAATCCGCGCCCCCGGCCGGGGTTCTCTCGATTGAGCGGCACCCGGCATCAACGCAGCTCCATCGGGTTCGTTCCCGAGGTAGATCGAGTTGAAAGGAAATGACATGACTTCCCCTTGGGCAGTGGTGCTGTGCCAATTCAGCGATACGACAACGCCGCCGCCGTTCTCCCGTCAGCGGTTCGAAGAGCTGTTAACCAATTCAGGTGCGGGCAAGTTCAACATGGTGGACTTCTTCCGCGACATGTCGCATGGCTCGCTTGATCTGACGGCGACAAGACTCTTGGGCTGGTACAGCCTGAAGCAGAAGTTCTCCGACTTTCCCCCAGCACACCGTGATGACGTCATAGCGTGGGGCCGCCAGGCCGCCTTGGACGCACACGAGGATCTGGCACCGTATGGGAACCGGATCCTTGTGATCACGCACCCGGCAACCGACCTCTTCGGGGGTGGGAGTGGCGCTGTCTCCGGTGACGGCAGAGACTCTTCCGGAATGTCCTCACTGTCGCCGAGTCTCCTCGGGCAGGAGATGGGCCATGTTTACGGGCTCAACCACTCCTGGTTCGGCAGTACAGAATACGGGGATCGGTGGGACATCATGAGCACCCGCAATTCCTCCATGGCGGCGCATCCATTCTTCACCGACCTGGATGTCAGCGGTCGGCCGATTTTCCGCGTCGGTCCCGGGCTGAACGCCGCCAACATGTTTGGCAGAGGCTGGCTCGATATGTTGCGAGTGTGGCAGGCAACACGTGAGGAATACGCCACGGTTGTCGAGCTGCGACCGCTGCACCGGCGTGACCTACCGGGTTATCTCTGCGCCCGCGTCGGCCCATACTTCTTCGAATTCCGTGTCGATGAGGGCTGGGACGCTGGCATCCAGGCTCCCGCTGTGCTGGTGCACGAGTTCGACTTCAATCGGTCGAATCTCCTCACCGCCACGAACGGCAACGACTATCTGCAGAAAGGCGACCAGTTCGTGCGTGGCAACGCGCACGAGCCAACCAGTCAGACGGGGCTTGTGCAGGTCAAAGTTGTCGATATCGACAGGGCATCTCGGGTGGCAACACTGGAAGTTACCCAGCGGCCGGACAGCCGACCGGTTGCCGGTCCGGGCAGGGTCGTCGTCGGCGTGGACGATGACGGCGGCGGACTGATCGTGATCGGCGGAAAGGTCGTGAAGATCCCGCCCCGTTCGCCGGTGTACGCAGTCGTCGAAGAGCTGGCTCAGCTGCAGCAGGCTGGCTCGCTCGTCGATGCAGCGGCGCGTGACGTCGTGCATCGCAACTCGATTCGTGCCGTCGCGTCGCTTATGAACGACGAACTGTCGAGGATGGAATCGCCGTGTGTTCCGTTCAGCACGCGAGAGGTGCTGACCGAAGCGCAGATCTCAGCATCCTTGGCCCGCTCAGCGGAGTCGGTGGACAGCTGATCACAACGAGGGCTATTTCGCTTCCGGCAAACGCTTTTCGACGGTTTCGAGGGCAGCTGATAGGCGTTCGCGCGCCTCTCGGGCGACCGCGTGCAGTTCGGGCTGGTCGGTGTGGTGCAGCAGCTCGCCGCACAGCAGCAATACCGGGTCGGCCGCCTCGACGAGTGTGGTGTCGTCGTCCGTGCGCACCACGACATTGCAGGGCAACAACAGACCGACTCGGGGATCGGCGGCCAGCGCGCGTTGCGCGAGGACCGGGTTGCAGGCGCCGAGAATCAGATACTCGTCCATCCGGATGTCGAGCTTCGCTCGCAGCGTGGCGCGCATGTCTATCTCGGTCATGATGCCGAAGCCCTGCTCGGCCAATGCCTTTCGAAGCTCCGAGACGGTAGCGGCGAATAGTGCGGGCACCCGGATGGCGAGGGCGGCTGCGACCGGCCTGCGGATCTCGGTCACGAGATCACCGGGTCGTACCGCCGCCTCCGGTGCGATCAGATACACCTCGGTCGGCGGTCCGACCGGCTGATAGTTGGAGGCGCGGATCCATTCGTCGAGCGCACGGTAGGCGTCGCCGATGCGTTGATAGTCGCCGCGATGTCTGGTGCTGGCGAATAATCTCGGCTGGAGACGGCGCAGGCTGACTTGTTCAGCAATGTCATCGAGTGCGCCGTCGGCCACCGGGAGGCTGAAGTCCACATCCGTGGTCATACCTGGTCCGAGCATGCCCAGATACGTCGTCGAGGGGGCTCCGGCCGGGGCCAGGCCGGTGCGCTCGGCCAACTCATAGAGGGCCCGCATGCCCGCGCGGACATCGTCGCCAGCCTGGTCGGCGCGCACGGTGCGGCGCAGTTCGAGCATGGCAGTGGTATTCGATTCGACGACCGTGACCCGGTACGACATTGCGCCTCCGCCGATCTCAGGACCGGTGCGCGCTACGGTCGAGTTCAGTGTGGGCCAAGCGATCGGCCCAGGCCCGCGCGCGTTCCAACTCGCCTGCGGTGAGCGGGCCGAGGGTACCGTCGACGAAGAAGTCCTGTGGTGCGTCGGCCAACTCATATCCCAAGCGTCGCAACCGTTTTCCGGCACCTCGCGCGGCCGATCCCGGCAGCCAGGACGGTTTCGCCGCCTTGGTTCCGAAGGCCGCGGCCCGGGAGCCCGGTGGCACCGGCAGCGCCGCGTCCAGCCATTCCCGCACACCGATGTCGACTGCGACCGGCGCCTCGGTCCGTGTCGCCGCGTCACGCCGTGTTCGGGCCCTACTCATCCCGAAGGCATGTGTGGGACCGCCGACCACCAGCAGATCCACCATCGGCTCCGGGCGCTGGGCGGCGGCCACCACATCCAGCACCTCGACCTCACCGTATTGGCTCAATCCCGCTGCGATTGCCTTGGCAATGGCTGCGGTGTTGCCGAACATCGATTCGTAGACGACCCGGGCCCGCATTTCGCTCTCCTCTGCCTTCTACCTGCGGAAATTCCTTCGCCCCCGACGCTACGTCCGCGCAGGGCACGCGCATAGTGCCCAACTGACGCACGCCGAGGGACTTTCGGCCATCCCGCACGGACCGCGCCATGCTGGCGCGTGTTCGCCGGTTCGGCTGCAGGCGGGCCGGCCCCAAACCCGGCGTCCGGCAGTTGATTCCGACCTCCGCGCATTCCTCATGGCGACGAGCCGGATGAGAATTGGCGCTCAGACCACGCGGATCTCCAGTACCTCGTCGAGCGGGCGCCGTGGCGTCGGAGTGGGGTCGGTGTCTTCTGGTGCGGTGCCGATACGGACCACGACCTGCGGTAGATCCGGCTGGGGGATCAGATCGGTGATCACTGATCGGCTGGTGGCGAGTTCGGTGATGTGGGTCAGTGCACAGGTCGCCAGGCCGCGTGCGGTGCATTCGAGGAGCAACTCCGACAGCGCCTCGCCGGTATGCAGCCACTGCGCGGGTGTCTCACCGAGGGTGCTCAGCACCACCAGCCGGGCCTCGTCCTCGAGATCGCTGCGGCGCACCGAATACGGCGCGGATGGGAAGGGGCGCCCGACATCGACCCTGGCCGCCTCGGCATCCGATACGAGCGCAGCCACCGGGACACCTTCCCGAGTGTCCGAATGCCCTGTCCACCAATGTAATTCGGTTTGATACGGCATATCGTAGCGGCGCAGCGCGGCGGCGTGCTCGGTGGCCGCGGCCAGCCGCGGCCGGTTGCTCTCGGCAATCTCGTCGACCGACACATGGTGTGGCCGCGCCAGTTCGCGCACCGTGGCGAGCACATCGAGCCAGCCGGGCGGCGCCAGCATCGGCAACCGGTCGGTGCGGCGTCGGCGGATGGCGCGGATCCTGGCGGCGGTCGTATTCAGCGCGCCGGGCCACGGCCGGAACTCGAGGGTGGCCAAGTGCCCGGGCACATTCGGATCCGGGAATCGGGTGGCCTCGGCGAACCAACCCATCGACATGAAGGCCAGGCGCGCGTGGTCGAGCACGGCACCGCAGCTGATCACCAGTTGTCTGCCGAGCGGGTCGGCTGAACGCAACAGCCTGTCGGTATCGCTGTGCAACTGCAGCCGCGCACCGTCGAACACCCAGCGCCATGGCTGAGTGTTGTGCACCGATGGGGCCCGACAGGCGAGCATCAGCGCCAATCGCACGTCCCCCGGATCGGGTGTGCTCGCATGGTCGCTTGCGTTCATGCTTCGAGTGTCGACGCCGACAACAGCGACCGCGACAGGCATTGCGCACCGGATCCAGGGTCCATGGTCACAATCGGCGCGAGGCGGCTCGCGCCGTGGTGTCGAATGCGGTTCTCGCGGCTCCGAAAGTTGGGGTATTCGGTCCTGGGTTGCTGGGGTCCTTCGCCCCTGGGCGGTATCGGGGTGTGGTGGTGGCATGGGGAGCCGATGTCGGTGGATTGATCGAGAAGGAAAGGTAGGCAACACCAATTGACGCGTGAGCTGACTCAACGCGAGATACTGGCCGAGTTGGAGCCGATGGCCGAGCAGTGTGTGCACCGGCACCTGTCGATGTCCAAGGATTGGCATCCCCACGACTACGT